>JBHJHK010000354.1:0-17048 GCA_050330975.1 Candidatus Competibacterales bacterium
GGGATCGGGACTACCTCATCAGTCGGGCCCACTACCGGGGCGAACTGCGAGACGACGCGTTGTTGTGGCAGGCCGAGTTCCAAGTGACCCTCCAAGGCGGCGGTGCCGTGGCCCTGCCCCTGTTGCCCGTGGCGGTTACCGTGAGCGACGTGCGCATCGACGGAGTCCCGGCGTTGATCACCACTCAAGGGGGTCGTTTTGCCGCCTTGGCCAGCGGCACTGGCGAGCGCACCGTCGCCCTGGCCTTCCAGGTGCCGGTGACCAGCGCCGACGGCCCTCCCAAGGCCACGGTGCCCTTGGTGCCCGTGCCGGTGTCCCGCCTGGAATTGACCCTGCCGGGCCACAAGCAGGTCTCGGTCACCCCCACCGGTCGGGTGGAGAGCCAGCTGGTCGACGTCCCCGACGCCGGGGAAGGGGAACCCACCTCGGCCACCCGGGCGGCGGTCTACGCCCCCTTGGGGGAGAAGGTGCTGTTTTCCTGGGTGGATGTGTTGGGGGATGCCGCCGACGAGGCCGTGTCGGCCAACGCCGCCCTCTACCAGGCCTTTAGCGCCGAGGAGGGGTTGCTCCACGGCCGTGTGACCGCGGTATTCGAGGTGATCCGCGGTCAAGCCCGGCAATTTGCCCTGGCGGTACCCCCCGAGGTCCAGGTGATGGAGGTGGTGGCCCTGGAGGGGGGCGTCGCCGACTGGGCGGTGACCCCCCTGGAGGAGGGTGAAGGGCAACAGCTACAAGTGTTCCTCGATCGCGGGGTCGCCGACCGCTTGACCCTCGACATCCGCCACGAGCGGGTATTGACCACTGAGACTGGATCCCTGGTACTTCCTTTGATGCGGGCCCAGGAGGTCTCCCGCCAGCGGGGGATGGTGGCGTTGTTGAGCCACCGGGAGCGCACCTTGAACCCGGTGACCACCACGGGGTTGACCCCGGTGGGGGAAAATCAGTTGCCGGCGGCGGTGCGCAACCGTCTCCAGGGCACCGTGGCCCACACCTTTCGCCACGTGGTATCAGAGCCGCGCCTGTTGGTGGATATCGAGGCCCCCGAGCGCCAGCGGGGGGTGTTTGACGCCCAGGTGGACGGGTTGATTTCCCTGGGGGAGGTGACGTTGCGGGGGGATGTGGGGGTCGATATCGACGTCAAGACCGGCACTCTGTTGGCGTTGGCCTTGACCTTGCCCGGGGATGTCAACGTGTTGGGGGTTTCGGGGCCGGCGTTGCGGGGTTAGCAGTTCCAGGCCGACCCTTCGGATGGCGAGCGCCAGCGTCTGGAGTTGGCCTTTACCCGGGAGATGGCGGGCCAGTTTCGTCTGGAGCTCAATTACGAGCAGATTTTCCCCGAGGGTGCCAGTCGGGTGCCGGTGCCGGTGATTCGGGTGCTGGAGGCCCAGGTGGAACGGGGGCGGCTGGCGGTGGAGGCCCTCGCCGCCGTGGAGGTCCAGGCGGCGGTGAGCGATCACTTGACCCCGGTGGACATCGACGAGTTGCCCCAGAGTTTGGTGCTCAAGACCAGTAATCCCTTGCTCATGGCTTTTAGATACGCCCATGCCGACCCGGCCTTTGAATTGGTGTTGGCGGTGACCCGCCACCGGGAGGTGTCGGTGCGGGTGGCGGATATCGAAGACGCCCGCTACCAGACCCTGGTGACCCGGGATGGGCTGGCGGTGACGGCGGCGCGGTTGCAGGTGCGCAATAGCCGGCGGCAATTTTTGCGTTTTGAGCTGCCCGCCGAGGCCGAGGTGTGGTCGGCCTTTGTCGCCGGTCAGCCGGAGCGCCCCGCTCGCTCCGTCGACGATCCCAACACGGTGTTGGTGCCTTTGATCAATTCCGCCAATGGCTTTGCCGTGGAGTTGGTCTACGCCATGCCCCTGGCGCCCTTGGGGGCTACGGGGGTGGTGGAGGTGGGTTTGCCGGAGCCCGATTTGGTGGTGACCCGCACCCAGTGGGCGCTGTATTTGCCCCGGGCTTTTCGCTACTTTCCCCCGGTGTCCAATTTGGAGGTGACCGGGCCCTTTGGGGGGATGGGGCCCGTGCAACGGGAGTTAGCCGCTGCCCAGGCTCAGTTGGGGCGGCCGTTGCGTATCGATGTCCCCACCGAGGGCCGGGGGTTGTTCTTCGCCAAGCTCTACGCCGGCCAGGCTTTGGAACCGCCCTTTGTCCGGGTGCGCTACGTCGATCCCACCCTGGCGGGACTGGCCTGGGGCAGTGCTTTGGTCGGGGGGATCTTGGCGGCTTTGGGGTTGTGGGGGGCTTTGTTTGGGGCTTCGGCGGCTCGGCGTCTCGGAGGGTTGGTAGGGCTTGGGGTGGGGAGTGGGCTCTTGGCGGGGCCGGTGGGGTTGCTCCAGGTAAGTCCGTGGCCGGCTGCCGCGGTGGCGGCAGCGGTGGTGGGGCTGTTGGTGGTTCAGGCTTTGGCGAGGCGCTTGGCTCAAGTGTGGCAGCGGCGTACGGTGGCAGCGGTGAGCTAGGGGGGAGTTTCCCCCTTTCGAAACGGCTCTCCACCTCTCAACCGACGATCGGTCGGTGGGGGAGGGGGAGTGATGGGGAAGCAACATATGAGACTGAACTCAATCATGAAACTGACCATGAAAAAAATTACTGTCGTTGCCCTTTTTTTGCTAATGAATTCATTTGTCGTTGCTTACGCCCAGTATGAAAGTGAGAGGATGGCAGCGGCGAGGGCTATAGCTGGGATAACACTAGCTTGTGAAGCAGCTGGCAGTGATCACCACAGTAGGGTGAATTGTATGGATGCAGGAATGGAAAGCCTAAGAGATACAGGGGGGAATGTTCCTCAAGCCCTTTTGGAAGCATGCGTGGCTACTCGCACTATTAGTCAAGAAGTTGAGTGTTACGATACGATAGTGCGTATTTTGCCTCCAGGTCCGATAAAAAATATAATGCTAGATAAGCAAGCAGAATGCTCTATCTACAATCTGCGCAATCAAAGTGTGTGCTGGAGGCAGGTTTTGAGGGAAGGTGCGCGAAACTGGAAGCCTCTATAGAGGCCAATGCGCAACAAAGATATCCAACTTCTTTTCAGTCGATATCCGCAGTCCCCAGTCATGGCTAATATGTTGGTTTGAAATGAATTGTCGAGCCAAGGCTCGAATGAAAAGGCAAGCATGATCAATGATCTGTGGCTGAGAGGATATTGGGGTCACAGTATGCCTCCTTTGATTGCTCTATCACGTTGAATACAAAAGAGCCGATGGGCTATCAAGATTCAGATAGGAAAGTGTTTATGAAAAAAAATACAGTGCTTGTGGTCTTGCTGTTGATTAATTTTTTTGTTTTTGTTCATGCGCAACCTCCTGAAAGGAATGCGGTGACTAGAATTATAGCTGGGATATCACTCTCCTGTAGAGCATCTGGCAATGATTCTGTAAGTGTAGTGGCCTGCCTGGATGCAGGAAAAGCTGCTATGATCGATGGAATAAATCCACCAGGTGCATTTCTTGAGGCTTGTAAGGCAACCCGAACTGCTCTCGAAGAAAATCGTTGTTATAAAGAACTGGCAAAAAATGCATCTCCAGGTCCCATCAAGGAATTCTTGCAAGCTAAAACGTTAGAATGTGCTGATTATGGTACTTTAAGTAGTGAGAGCTTTTGCTGGAGGCGAGTTTTGATGGACGCCAGAAACAATTGGAAGCCATTGCGCTAAGAGCTCGTCGTAGTAGGTATTGGCGGTCTAGCGCAGCCGTGTACAACTCCGCGCGTATTGGCGATATCACTCCTGGTAGCTGACGCTGGCAAAGATTGATAAACATTTTTAGATGTTGTTCTGCAAGGCACAACCATGAATGGCTGATCCCGCACGGTGCCCGTGGCGGAAAAGCGATCCATGACTATTGTATTCGATCGTCTGAGCAAGCCCGCGCGGAGCAGTGACGACGGTCTTCAGCGAAAAGCCGTCCACCGCGACGCATAGAACCCCTTCTCCACCATCTGCAATCCAACGGAGATCCCATGAAGCGTATCTTTGTTCTTGCCGGCACGCATATGGCTGCGCTAGTCGCCGGCTTTGGCCTCGGCGTCTATTTACTCCCCATTCTCACGGCGCCCCCTTCGCTTGAGGCGGAGATGCTAACGCAGGCTGCGGAGGGCGCGCTCTTCACGGCTGAATTCGAAGAAGACCTCCGCGGCAACGACGCACTCCACTGGGGCCGAGGCAGCGTCAGCATCACTGAAACCCGGATCGTGCACGAGGGGAGCTTGTCACCAGGCCCCGATTACCGGCTCTATCTGGTCCCCGAATTCGTCGAGCACGAGGACGAATTCACACCGATTCAGGAGCGTGCACGCATGATCGGTGAAATCAATCGATTCGATGGGTTCATCCTTGATCTTCCTGCCGATGTTGACCTTACATCCTATACGACAGTACTGGTGTGGTGCGAAGCGTTTGGAGAGTTCATCGCAGCAGCGAGATACCGGTAGGAATTAGCCTGACAAATTTGTCGAGCCGCGCCTCGTAAGGTCTTTGCCACGCGTGAGCGAGGGGGCGCCAATGTACTGGACTATCTGACTTCGATTCAGCGTTATTGTGAGGAGGCCAAGGCTAACCCCAGTGCTTGGTTTCCTTCTTACAATAGCTTTACGCTAAAGTTGCGTTAGCCCTCAGCCCGATGACGTGAGCCTTGCCGGGCTATTTATACCATTCAGATTTAAAGAATTGGTGTTGGGGTTCAAGAATACACCCTAGTCAACGAATGCTGGATTGTGAAATCTGACCCCGTCTCCGTGGGGAATAGTGCTTGCGAGCTATCCTATGAGATTGCACCATAGATCAACGACAGAATAACGAAAGTGCCTATAAAAAACTTATAGGGCAGGATAGTCGTTTTGGTATTTGACTCGTCTCTAGCGCACTTACTTGGCCGGGGTTGATCAATGGTTTTTTTGATGTAAGTTATTGATTTTTAGTTTTTTTTGGATTAGTTGTTTGGCTTTCAATGGGAGGTGATCAACGTCATTATTGTGAAGACGGTCTCCTGGCAGCAATAGACTGAGGTTTTGGCATTGGGGTTGCAATATCCTTGGCAGAAGCAAAGCAAATTGTCTTCTACCTTGAATCAACCTAAACTTTGGAGTATTGAGTCATGAAAATGCAAAACGTCATGTTGGCTGTTCTTTTGTCTGCTGGTACCGTTATGTCGCTGTCTGCCCAAGCGGGCGACAATCAGCGTTCTTCCTTTACGTTTCGGAATGTGTCTGGAGCAACCGTTATGGTTGAATCCTTCAACTCTGGCGACGGTGTTCGAGCGATCCCCTTTAATCAAAAGGCTGTTGGCAACGGCTCCCAGGCTTCCTTGGAGTGTGGCACCAACGATGGATGCCAGTCGCGAGTCGCCGGTAAAATGGGTTCCTTGATCCGGGTACCCAATGGCGCCACGGTGACGTACGACGGCCAGTATTTTACTTATCGGTGATCGGCGGTCGTGCCCCTGGATTGGGGTGATGGTTCAGGTGGGATTAGTGAGGTCAACGCCACCTGCCATCACCCCTTTGCCTGGCAGGGCGTTACCGTTTTCCCGGGACTGAGCCCCTTGGGCAATGCCCGCCGCGCTACTCTTGGACCTCTTCAGAGGCGTTTGGCCCGGGTGGGGCGACGCAGCTGGTTGCTCTCCAAAGGCAGTGGAAAATCTTTGACTCGACTGGCCAGTAGACCCTTGAGCTGCCGGGTGAGGAGGTACAGCTTGATCTGGAGAGCTTGGGCCAAGTGGCGATCGATGGTGGGTCGACCCTCCTCTAGGGCCTGCCAAGCCTGGGCGACCATTTCTAGGGTCTCGTCGGGGTGACGGCCAAAGGGATTGGCCAGCAGGTGGAGGTGGTTGCGCAGCTGAATAAACGTGTCCCGCTGGTCGCGCAGCAAGTCAAAGACCACTTGGCGCTGTCCAGCCCGGTCCAGCTGCTCAAAACATCCCCGCAAAATGGCGCACTCGGCAGCCATGGCGGTATTGGTGGAGGGCATCTCCGTCACTACGGCGTTCTCCTTTCCCAAGGGTTGGAATGGTGGAGCGGCGCAGGGAAGCCCCCATCCGTGACGTCAAGCTCGTCCGCCGATCCCGTGGGTACAGCAATTATTGGATCTTTAGTGGGGCGATGCGAGTACTACAGGTCACAACGTTAACAATTATCTACAAGCCGGCGACCCAGGGATACCGTCGACGGGATGGGCGGTTGTTTGGGGCGACTGGCGGTGGGGATCGGCGCGGGAATCCCCGCTTCTCCGGCCTCCCGACGCTAGCCAACCCTCGCTGTCGTCAATCGCTCCACTAGGGGAGTAATGGCCACGTGTTCAAGCCCCGTCAGCGTCAGCCATCCCAAAACCCCCGCCGCCGCCCCGGGTTGCTCGGCGGCCAACGCCGCCGCCAAGACCAGACGGGCATCTGGGGGCTCCCGCTGGAGTTCCCAGTTGGCCAAGGCCAAATTCAGAGCCCCGTGGGGATCGTCAAAGAGTTCCAATGCCGCCCGGGCCCCCTCCCGCAGATGGAGGGTATCGTCCCGGGCGCGGGCGGCCCGTTGACGGGCTGCCAGCAATGCCCGATGGACGGCGAAGTCGGGGTGATCCAGCTGCTTTTCTGCCAAGGCCAGGCGCAATAGCAAACCGTCGTTGCCCGTTTCCCCAGCCAATAGCTCCACTACCTCGCCAGGTCTGCCCGCCGCCAGGAGGGCGTCGCTGTAGGCGGCCAGGAGATAGACATTGCGCCTCCCCATGGCAAGGGCGCGGCGGTAGGCCGTCAAGGCGTCGTCAAACCGCCCTAGACCGTGGGCCAGCTCCCCGAGGAGGCTGATGGCCCAGAGCTCCACGGCGGGTTCGGCGGCCAGGCCCAGACCCAAGACCCGCTCCAGCTGGCGATAACCGACGGCCCCTTGCCCCAGCCGCCCGGCGGCCAACGCCGTACAGGCGGTATAGCTCAAGGGATCCGCCAGGCGCGCCAGGCGCACACAGCTGGTGAGACCCTGGAGGGGCTCCCCCTTGGCCATGAGCACCACGGCGCGGCTCAGCCAGGCCTGGGGATTGCGGGGTTGACGGCGCAGCACGGCGTCCAAATCCGCCAGGGCCCCGGGGAAGTCATGGCGCGCTTGGCGGATGACGGCCCGTAGCAGTTGTACGGCGACGGGAGGGGAGTCCAAGGGCCACCAGGGGGCCAGGGCCGCTTGGGCGTAGCCGTAGTAGCGGGGGTCGCCGGCGGCGCGGCCGATCGCCAGGTAGTGGCGGGCCAGGTCGACGGCGGCCTGGGAATCGTGGGGCCTGGCGGTGGCCCGTTGACGCAGGTGGGCCGTGGCGCCACGGCTGACCGCCGCCCCCGCCGGCAACCGGGCGACGATGGCGGCGTCGCTGGCGGGGGTGTAGGGCACCTGGGCCAAGGCCCCGCTGCTACCCAGTAGGAGAACCCCCATGACCAGAGGGACTGTAGAGCTGTGCGCCGTCGCCACGGGTACTCTCCTCAGGCGTCGAGGTGGTGTTGGGGAGGGAGTTGGAGATACCAGCCCTGGCGCAACAACTGGCGCAACACCGCCTTGGGATCCTCCCGGGCCAGGCGGCGGTTGGGGTGGAGGGTGAGCTCCATCACCGCCACCAACGCCCCCAGGGTCGCCAGCAAGGGGCCGGGGACCACTTGAAAGTTCTCCGCGGCGGCCAAGTAGAGATAGGTGTCGGGTTTGTGCTCGCTTCGGTAGACGGTACAGTGCATGGGGCTTGGCCTCGCCGGTCAGCGTTCGGTGCCCAGGGTGCGACTGGGCAAGACCCAGCGGTTGAGGGGAATCGCCCCTGCCTGCTGGGCGTGGCGGTGGGTGTCGGCGTGCTGGGGGCCGGAGGGACCTTGCCCCGGGCCTCCAGACGCTGGAGCAAAGGGTCCAGCTGGGACGCCAAGCGCTCCAGGTCCATTTCGTAACTCACCATGGGATAACGTTGGGGATCGACCTCAAACCCCCAGCGCCGCCAGCGGGCGAGGCCCGTGTCCCGGGGGTGAAGCGGTGCCCAGCTCACCAGGGCGGCGAGACCCATGGCCGTCGCCCCCCACAACCCCGACCCCCGGGGCGCCGGCCCCCGGGGCGTCGGCCCCGCAGCCACATAACCCCGGCAGCCCTGGAGAAAAGGTTGACCTTGGTGGCGCAGCTGGGCGGCGAGATCCGGCAACAGACCGGCCATGGGGCGCACATCGGCGGCCTTGGCCACGCGGATCTGCCAGCCGGCGTCAGGGGCCACGGGGTGGTTCGAGGGTGAAGGCGTAGTAAAAGGCCCCGTCGGGACCGTAGACTTGGTAGCGCCCCTCGGCGGCGGCCACCACCACGGGAGCACACAGCGGTGCAGGGTCTCGGGGGGCTGGATCCCGGGGTGGCGCCTCGGGGCTCGGGACGTCGGGCAAAGGCGTCTCACAGAACTGACCGGCGGCGTCAATCCACCAGCGGCCACCGTGTAACTGCCCCCCGCGGTAGACCAACTTGCTCCCCCGGGGACTGTAGTGGGCGCTAAAGGGTCGCCCCGCTTCGTCAACCCCCTCTAGGGAGGCACCCTGGAAGAGGTCGACCACGGCCATCTGGGCCAAGGGCTTTGAGGGGGCCACGGGTTCGGGGTCAGCGCGGGGGACTTGGGGCGCCGTCCCACAGGCGCTGAGCCCCGCCGCCGCCAACGCCCCCACCATTCGCAGCGGGATCACCGTCACCGAGACCTCAGGCGCTGGCCCGGGCCTGGAGCATGGCCACGGCCGGCAGGGTCTTGCCCTCCAAGTACTCCATGAGGGCCCCGCCCCCCGTGGAGATGTAGGGCAGCCCCTCCTGGACGCCAAACTTCTCGATGGCGGCGATGGTGTCACCCCCCCCGGCCAGGGAGTAGGCGCGGCTGGCGGCGACGGCCTGGGCGATGGCCCGGGTGCCGGCGCTAAAGGCGTCGTGCTCAAACACCCCCAGGGGACCGTTCCAGACAATGGTCCCCGCCGTGGCCAAGCGGGTTTGGAGGTGGGCGACGCTGGCGGGGCCGATGTCCAAGATCATGTCCTCGGCCGTCACGGCCTCGACGGCCTTGATGTTCCCCTCGGCCCCGGCGTCCAACGACGCGGCACACACCACATCTGTCGGCAAGGGCACAGCGGCGCCCTTGGCCTTGGCCTTGGCCAAGAGGCGCTGGGCCTCGGGGATAAAATCGGCCTCGTGGAGGGAGTGGCCAATGGGGCTGCCCGCGGCGGCCAAAAACGTGTTGGCGATGCCGCCGCCGACGATGAGCTGATCCACCCGCTCCAACAAAGTCTCCAACACCGCGACCTTGGTGGAGACCTTGGAGCCGCCGATGATGGCCACTAGGGGACGGCGCGGCTGGGCCAGGGCGAGTTCCAGGGCCTCTAGCTCGGCGGCCATCAAAGGACCGGCGCAGGCGATGGGGGCGTGGCGACCCACCCCGTGGGTGGATGCCTGGGCCCGGTGGGCGGTGCCAAAGGCGTCCATGACAAACACGTCGCAAAGCCCGGCCATCCGCTGGGCCAGGGCGGGGTCGTCTTTGCCCTCGCCCTTGAGAAACCGCACATTCTCCCCAAGTACCACCTGGCCCTTGCCCACCTCGACGCCGTCGATCCAACCCTTGGCCAAGGGCACCTCCACCCCTAGAAGCTCCGACAGGTAGGCCGCCACCGGGGCGAGGGAGAGGGCGTCGTCGTACTCCCCCTCCACGGGGCGACCTAGGTGGGAAACCACCAACGTGCGGGCGTTGGCCCCCATGGCCTGGCGCAGGGTGGGCACCGCCGCCCGCAACCGGGCGTCGTTGGAGACCCGACCATTTTCCAGGGGCACGTTGAGATCCTGGCGGATCAACAGCCGGCGGTTATCCAAGTCCAACTCGGTCATCTTGCGAAAGGCCATGGCCAACCCCTCAGGGTGCTTTCATCATGGCAACCGCTGTGTCCAGCATGCGGTTGGAAAAACCCCACTCATTATCGTACCACGCCAACACCTTCACCAAGGGGCCGATGACCTTGGTCTGGGTGGCGTCAAAGATGCTGGAGGCGGGGTTGTGGTTGAAGTCCATGGACACCAAGGGGTCGTCGTTGACGGTCAAAATGCCCTGGAGGGGCCCTGAGGCGGCGGCCCGCAGCACCTGGTTGACTTCGTCCACCGAAGTGTCTCGGCCGGCGGTGAAGCTGAGGTCCACCACCGAGACGTTGATGGTGGGCACCCGCATGGCGAAGCCGTCGAGTTTGCCGTTGAGCTCGGGTAGCACCAACCCCACGGCGGCAGCGGCGCCGGTCTTGGTGGGAATCATGGAATGGGTGGCGGAGCGAGCCCGGCGCAGATCCTTGTGGTAGACGTCGATGAGCACCTGGTCGTTGGTGTAGGAATGGATGGTGGTCATCAGCCCCTGGACCACCCCCAGGGCGTCGTGGAGGGGCTTGACCAACGGCGCCAGGCAGTTGGTGGTGCACGAGGCGTTGGACACCACCCGGTGGTCGGCTTTGAGGACGCCGTGGTTGACCCCGTACACCACGGTGGCGTCCACGTCCTTGCCCCCGGGGGCCGAGATCAACACCTTCTTCGCCCCGGCCTGGAGGTGGGGGGCGGCCTTCTCCTTGCTGGTGAAAAGCCCGGTGCACTCCAGCACCACGTCCACCGCCAAGGCCTCCCAGGGGAGCTTGCCGGGATCCCGCTCGGCCAAGACCGCCATGGAATGGCCGTCCACCACCAGTTGGTCGCCGTCGACCTTCACCTCCCCTGGAAAGCGGCCGTGGACAGTGTCGTAGCGGGTGAGGTGGGCATTGGTCTCGGCGTTGCCCAGGTCGTTGATGGCGACGATGGTGATTTCGTCGTGGCGCTCGGCCTCGAACAGAGCGCGCAGGATGTTGCGGCCGATGCGGCCGTAGCCGTTGATGGCAACTCGAAGGGCCATGGGGCAATCCTCCCGTGGGTTATGGTGGTCAGAGTCGAAGGGGGCTTACCCTCCCCCACCAGGGCGGCGGTCGAGGCAGCCCAGCACCGCATCGACGACCCCTTCGACGGTAAAGCCAAAGTGTTCGAATAGCACCTTGGCCGGCGCCGACTCCCCGAAGTTATCGAGACCCACCACGGCCCCGCGGAAGCCCACCACGGCCCGCCAGGGGCGAGTCACTCCAGCCTCCACCGCCACGCGAACCGGGCCCTCGGGTAACACCGAGGTTCGGTAGCTGGCGCTTTGCTCTTCGAAGGCATCCACCGACGGCATGGAGACCACCCGGATGCGGTGACCCTGTTCGGTGAGCTGGGCCGCAGCCCCCATGGCGATGGCCACCTCTGAGCCCGTGGCGATCACCACCGCCTCGGGCTCGCCGTCGCAGTCGGCCAGGATATAGCCCCCCCGGGCGATGGCTTGGATTTGTTCGGGGGTGCGGCTCTGGTGGGGTAGATTTTGGCGAGACAGGGCCAAGGCCGTGGGGCCCTGCTGGCGCTCTAGGGCGGCCCGCCAAGCCACGGCGGTCTCCACGGCGTCACAGGGACGCCACAGGCTCAAATTGGGGATCATGCGCAGGCTCCTCAGGTGTTCCACCGGTTGATGGGTGGGGCCGTCCTCCCCGAGGCCAATGGAGTCGTGGGTGAAGACAAACACGCTGCGGGTCCGCATCAAGGCCGCCAGGCGCACGGCGTTGCGGGCGTAATCGGAGAACACCAGAAAGGTGCCGGCGAAGGGAATGAAGCCCCCGTGGAGGGCGAGGCCGTTGACCATGGCCGCCATGGCGAACTCCCGCACCCCATAGTGGAGGTAGTTCCCCCCAGCCAAGGCTTCGCCCGCCCCCGGGTTGACCACCTGGGCGCCCTTCCACAGCGTGCCGTTGGAGCCCGATAAATCCGCCGACCCGCCCACCAGCTCCGGCAGCAGCGGGGCCAGGCGGGTGAGGGTGTTTTTCGACGCCACCCGGGTGGCGATGGACTCCGCCGCCTCGGCCACCTGTTCGATGAAGCCCTGGGTGTGTTCTTCCCACTGGAGGGGAAAGTTGCCGTTGATCCGGCGTTCCAACTCGGCGGCGGCATCGGGGTAGCGGCTCTGGTAGACTTCCAGCCGTTGGTGCCAGGCGGCCTCGGCCCGTTCCCCCTTGGCCTTGGCGTCCCAGGCCCGGCGCAGTTCGGCGGGGATCACAACGGGGGGGGGGGACCAGGCCAGTTCGTCCCGGGTCCGCTGGATCTCTTCTTCCCCCAAGGGCGATCCGTGGACCGAGGCGGTGCCGGCCTTGTTGGGGGCACCAAAGCCTATGACGGTTCGGCAGCACAGGAGGCTGGGTCGTGGGTCGGCCCGGGCGGCTTCGATGGCCTGGGCGATGGCTTCGGGGTCGTGGCCGTCTACGGTGGGAATGACTTGCCAGCCGTAGGCGGCAAAGCGGGCGGGGGTGTCATCTTTGAACCAGCCCGCCACAGGGCCGTCGATGGAGATGCCGTTGTCGTCGTAGAAGACGATGAGTTTACCGAGCCCCAATACCCCGGCCAACGAGCACGCCTCGTGGGAGATGCCCTCCATGAGGCAGCCATCGCCGGCAAAGGCGTAGGTGTAGTGGTCGACGATGGGGCAATCGTCGCGGTTGTAGCGTTTGGCCAGGAGTTGCTCTGCCAGGGCAAACCCCACGGCGTTGGCCAGGCCCTGGCCTAGGGGGCCTGTGGTGGTCTCCACCCCGGGGGCGTAGCCGTATTCGGGGTGACCTGGGGTTTTGCTGTGGAGTTGGCGAAAGTTCTTGAGCTCGGCGGTGTTGACGTCGTAGCCGCTGAGGTGGAGCAAGGCGTAGAGCAACATCGCCCCGTGGCCGTTGGAGAGGACAAAACGGTCGCGGTTGAACCACTGGGGATTTTGCGGATTGTGAACTAGAAAGTCGTTCCAGAGCACTTCGGCGATGTCGGCCATGCCCATGGGCGCCCCCGGGTGACCAGAGTTGGCCTTCTGGACGGCGTCCATGCTCAGGGCGCGGATGGCGTTGGCCAATTCTCGGCGCGAGGGCATTGGAATTCTCCTGATGGTCGGCGATGGGCGCGGTGGCGGGGTTTAACTCGGATTGTGGAAGAAATCCCGTCGTCGAAGGACTCCATGGCGAAGTCCGGCCCACGAGGTTGTAAACCGGCGATTATAGGCCAGGCATGGGCATTCGCCAATCGCCGGGGCAGGGGCTTGGGGAAGAGGGGGCTTTCGACCTCGGCTCCGGTCCATGGTTGGGGGTAAGGGCCGGTGGGAATTGGAAAACCGGATGCCCGCGGGAGGCTCTGGGGGGAGGCCCTAGGGGGCACCTTGGGCATCGTTGGCCAGGGCTTGGACCAGGGTGCCATGGGCGACGGGGTCCCGCTGGCGCAGTTCAGCCAAGCGGCGCTTGAAGGTCTCCACTTGGGCGTCGTGGGCCTTGAGCAAGGTGGCCAAGCGGGCCTGCTCGGCCAGGGTGGGGGACCCCCCTTGGCTGTACTTGTCATCGAGCTGGCGCAGGAGGTCGAAGTGGCGCCGCTTGGTCTCACCCATGGCTCGGTAGGCCGTCCAGGTGGGTTGGGCGACCGCGGGGAGCTCGGGTTCAGTCATGGCCATGGGGGGTGTCCCGGGGTTCGATGGAGGCCGGGGCCGGGGCTGACAGCCCGGCGGTGAGGGACCAGCGCAAGCCATCCTCCACGGTGATATCCAGCTCGCGAACGCTGTCTTTGGGGACGATAAAGCAGTAGCCCCCCACTTGGGAACTCCATTGGACAAACACCACCAGGTGGTCGGGGGGCAAAAAGCCCTCGGGCAAGTGTTCGTCGTCCCCGCGGGTGACAAACCCCAAGGTCTCCATTTCGGTGTTGGGCACCTTGACCATCACCGGCCGGCCGAGCCTTTGGCCCATATTGCCGCCGAGGACATCCATGAGATCTTTGACGGTGGAATACACCGAACCCATGATGGGGACCTTGCGCAAAAGGCGATCCAGCATGTCGATCAAGGTGCGGGTCAACCACGGGTACATCAAAAGCCCGGTGAGAAACACCAGGGCCAAGAGCAATAAAACCCCCATGCCGGGGAGGTAGTAATCCTCGGGGAGCACCGTGGTGAGGAGACCCTTGGCGGTCTGTTCGGCGCTTCTGGCCAGCCACACCACCACGTAGAGGGCGATGGCCAGGGGCAAGACGATGGACAGGCCCCGCAGCATGACGCTGGAGATAGAACTCGGCATAGGGCGTTAGCCTCCGCCGCGCCGGTAGTGGCCCTCAAAGCGGGCGAGAAAGGCCTTGGTGGCCTCGGCGCTGCAGTTTTCAAAGCTGAAGGTGACTTTGGTGGTGGGGATGCGCAACAGGGCGATGCGCCGTTCCCCCACGGGACCCAAGTCGATGGTGAGACGACTGTCAGCGTCGTCGAGCTCGACGGCAATAGAAGTAGGGGTCGTGTGGTGGCGATATCCCGCGAGGGCGGCGGGCAACAGGCGAAAGAATTCGCGGTGGTCGAGACCCATGTCCCACTCGACCACATGGGCGCCGGCGGAGGGCAAGTCTCAGCCCCCCGCCACGGGGGGCCAGATGGCCAGGACATCGGCCTCGTGCAGCGGCGTGTGGCCCAGTTGCTCGGGGGCGATGTAGACCCCGTTGACCAACACCAGGTGCACCCAGCGGGGGGGGAGGCGCAGCTGTTCGATCACCGCCCCCACCGTCGTCCCCTCGGCCAAGGTGAGCTGGCCGACATTTTTCTGGGAGTGGGGGGGCAAAAACTCCGAGAGCATGGCGTAGAGCTTGATGGTGATCTGCATGGCGAGGGCTACCGAGGGCGGGGATGCTTGAACCTTAGGCCGCGTGTTGGGCGGTGTAGTTGCGGGCCAAGTAGGCCTCCATCACCCGATTGGGATCGTGGAGCAGTTTGTCTTTCCAGGGACCTAGATGGACCTTGCCCTGGATCAGTCCCCGCAGGACGCCGACGTGCTGCGTGAGGCCGAGGCCCGTGGCGCCCACCATGACGTCGTCTTGGAACTGCAAATTGAGGTAGCGGTAGTTGGCGTGGTCCACCACTTCGGAGGATTCGCCCCCATCGACCCCCATCCACAGGCCAAAGGAACTGGAGATCAACCCCAGGGTATCCAGGACGTTCATATTAAAGCTGCCCTGGAACTCCGTGGCAACACCCGCCATGTTTTGGGCCGCCACCCGACCGAGTTCGGCGGCCGTGGGTTGGATGGCGTGGACTTCGAAGTCGCCGGTGGAAAAATCGCTCCCCTAGGCCACATCCCCAGCGGCGTAGATCTCGGGGACGTTGGTCTGCATCCGGGTGTTGACCAAGATGCCGTTGTTGAGCTCGATGCCGCTGTCCTTGAGCCACTTGCAGTTGGGGGCCACCCCGGCGGCGGAGATCACCACGTCGGCATCGACGCTTTGGCCGTTGTCCAGGGTCACCCGAAAGCGATGGGGAGATGCCTGGCGACTTTTGAGCCCCAGGGTGTACAGCAGACCCCCAAACCCCTTGGGCTTGGCGGACGTCGCTTCGATGGCGGTGACGCTGGTGTTGGTGTGGACCGCCACCCCCTTGGCTTCACACCAGCGCTTGATCATGCCCCCGGCGGTGGCGTTCATCATCCGGGGCACCATCCGATCCCCCCGCTCGACGACGATGAGATCCACGCCTCGGCCGGCTAGGGCCTCCAGGACGATGCAGCCGATGAAGCCAGCCCCGATGAGTAATACCTTGGCACCGGGCACGGTGTCCTTAAGGATGTGGCGGGCGTCCTCGAGGGTCCAGCAGTTGTGGACCCCGGGCAGGTCAGCCCCGGGGATGGGGAGGCGGATGGGCTTGGAACCGGTGCAGATCAACAGCCGGTCAAAGCCCTGGGTCTGGCCGTTGGCCAGGGTGAGCTGGCGACCCTTGGGGTCGACGGTCGTCACCCGCTCGCGCACCACCTGGATGCCTTGGCTCTGGTAGTAGTCTTGTCCCTTGCGGAGATAGGTTCCCGCCTCGTCGATGTTTTCCACCAACAGATAGGGAATGGCCATCCGGGAGTAGGGGGGCTCGGGTTCGTCGCCGATGATGGTGACGGCATCCTTGGGGGCATGCTTTTTCAAGGTTTCCGCGGCGATGACGCCGGCGGGGCCAGCGCCGATGATGACGTGTTCCATGGGCAGTCTCGATGAGGGAGGCAGGGGTCAAGGACAAAATCAGCGCCCCCGCCAAAGGCGGGGGCACCGCGATGGACGACGCGCCTGGGGCGTTTTGCCCTGAGACTACAGCTGGAGGCGCTGGCGGAGGTCGTCGGTGAGGGTGCCGTCGGCAGTCCAGCCCCGCACTTGGTAGTACTCGGGCAACATGGCATCTAGACCCACGGTCTTGCCCTCGGCGGGACCCGTGTTGGCGCCCTCTTTGAGCAACCGCGGGGGCAGGGTGTCGTCGGCCTTGCTGAGGCCGGCCCGGAGGTTGAATTCCCGCTCCAAGTTCCAGATGCGCTCGCCCACTTCGTTGAGCTTGTCGAGGCTCCAGTCTCCCTCACAAGCGGCGGCGATCTGGGGCTGGATGTCTTCCAGGGTCCAGGCAAAGGTGGTGAACACACACAAACCCGAGGAGTCCACCACCGAGGTGGCGTCTTGGAAGGCCTTGACCAGCTCGGCCTTGCCGGCGGTGTCTAGGGGATCGGTCTTCACCGGGATGCCCAGGACCTCCGAGGCCACGGTGTAGGCCCGCAGGTGGCAGGCGCCGCGGTTGGCGGTGGCGTAGGCCAGGCCCATGCCCTGGATGCCCCGGGCGTCATAGGCGGGGAACTCCTGGCCCTTGACCACCATGGCGAGGTCCGGATGGCCGTACTTCTCGCACAACCGCTTGGAGCCGAGGCCGATGTCTTTGCCAAAGCCCTCGCCGCGGCCGGTGAGGTCGGCGATCTGGCACAGGGCCTCGGCGCTGCCGAACTTGAGCTCGATGCCGCCGGTGTGCTCGGTGGTGATGGCGCCGATCTCGAACAGCTCCATGGCCGCCGCCACGGTGGCGCCAAAGGAGATGGGATCCATGCCCTGTTCGTTACAGATGAAGTTGGCGTAGGTCAGGGCGTCGATGTCCCCCACCCCAGTGTCGGAGCCCAGGGCCCAGGCCGCCTCGTACTCCAGGCCGCCACTGGCCACCTTGTAGC
>JBHJHK010000355.1:0-4110 GCA_050330975.1 Candidatus Competibacterales bacterium
ACCGCCGCGCGGGTGGCCGGAATGGTCCCGGCGAAGATCACCAATCCCAGGGCGCCGAGGCAAATACCCTACCAGGGATGGGGACGGGAGGGGGTGTCGTCCAGACGAAGCGATGAAGTCATATTGTTGAAGTCATACTCACCCAGGAAGGCTCACCCAGGAAGGCGCCAAAGCCCCCCGGAAGTCCGTGGAAGCACCCTACTATAGCGATACGGCCCGGGGGGGCATAGGGTGCCCCCAGGCATTTTCCCGGGCGCCTTGGGGTCGCCCCTTTGGACTGGCGGGGGGGAGATCCCCCGGGGTTGCCCCTCAGGCCTTGGCCGTTGAGCCCTCCGCCATGATGCACAGCAGCTCAAACAACATATTGGCCCCGGCGATGGCCGTCACCTGGGCGTTGTCAAAGGGCGGAGACACTTCCACCACATCGGCCCCCACCACGGAGAGGCCCTTGAGGGCCCGCACCATCTTCTGGGCCTCCCGGGTGGTAAAGCCACCGATCTCCGGGGTGCCAGTGCCGGGGGCGTAGGCCGGGTCGAGGCAGTCGATGTCAAAGCTCACGTAGACAGGGCCATCCCCCACTATACCCCTGGCCTCGGCCATGACATCACCGATCCCCCGGGTCTCACACTCATCCATGGTGATCACCCGAATGCCCTGGCGCGCACCCCAGTCGTCGTCGGCGTCCCGGTAACCACTGCCGCGGATGCCGATTTGCACCGTGCGCTGGGGATCCAACAACCCCTCTTCGATGGCCCGGCGAAAGGGGGTGCCGTGGGTGTATTTCGACCCGCCGAAGTAGCTGTCGATGGTGTCGACGTGGGCGTCGAATTGGATCATGCCCAAAGGGCGCTCCCCGGCGATGACCCGCATGATGGGCAAGGTCACCAGATGGTCGCCCCCCGCCGTCAAGGGCGCGATACCCCGGTCGTGGAGGGTCTGGTAGAACCCGGTGATGCGCTGCAAAGAATCCTGGAGGTCGGCGGGATTGATGGGAACATCCCCTAGATCGGCGCAGTTGCAAAGCTCAAAGGGAGCCACTTGGGTGCTGGGATTGTAGCCGCGGATCAAAGTCGAGGCATCCCGCAGAGCCCTGGGGCCGTGGCGGGCGCCAGGGCGGTTGGTGGTGGCGATGTCCAGGGGGATGCCAGTGAGGCCGATGTGGACGTCGCTGGCCTCGGCGAGGGGCACCATGGGCAACCGCATAAATGTGGCGATTCCAGTGAAGCGCGGGGCCACGGCCCCCGAGATGGGTTGAAAGAAACTGTTGTCGCGGGACACGGCAAATGCTCCTGGGGGAAGCCCTAGCTCCCCGTTGCTGAGACTGGGATAGCACCGGTTGGCGAACGCCGAGGGTCTGGGGGGTTCAGAACAGGCGCGACCCCGCCATCGCCGCGGTGGCCGGGTTTGGCCCACACGACAATCGAGAGTATAAACCCATGACCCACACGCCTTGGTTTCCCCAAAACCGTCCGCCCCAACACCCCGACCGCGTCCAGCTCTACGCCTTCAACACCCCCAACGGCCAGAAGGTCTCCAACATGCTCGAAGAACTGGGGACGCCCTACGAGTACCACCGCATCGACATCACCAAAGACGAACAGCACGACCCGGACTATCTCAAGCTGAGCCCCAACGGCAAGATTCCCACCTTGAGCGACCCCCACGGTCCCAACGGCCAAATTTTGGTCATGGAGAGCGCGGCCATTTTGCTCTATTTGGCGGACAAAAACGGCAAATTCCTGACCGACGATCCCGAGGCTCGCTTGGCCGCCGTGGAGTGGTTGTTCTTTCAGATGGGTCACGTGGGGCCCATGCTGGGCCAGTTCGGTCATTTCTTTAAATTTGCCCGGGACAAGACCAGCGACGAGTATGCCCTCAACCGCTACAGCAACGAAACTCGGCGCTTGCTGGGGGTCCTGGACAAGCGCCTCGCCGAGGGCGAATGGATTATGGGCGCCGATTACACCATCGTCGACATGGCCACCTATCCCTGGGTGGATTGCCTAGAGACTTTCTACAAGGCCGCCGACCACCTACAGTTGGGGGAATTCCAAGCCGTCAATCGCTGGCGGAACGCCATGAAGGCCCGCCCCGCCGTGGCCCGGGGGATGACGGTGTTGGCGGGTTAGCCCATCCCATCACAAGCCATCTAGGGCCAAGTCCCCCAGGCGCTCCAATAAGATCTTGAGGTGCGCTCTAAGAGCCTCGGCCTTTGCAACATCGTAGGCAAAGGGCGGCACCTCCCCGGCCAAATAGGTGGATTGGGCCAGTTCCAGCTGTACGCTGTGAACCCCCCCTTGGGGCCGTCCGTAGTGGCGGGTGGTCCAGCCGCCGCGAAACCGGCCGTTGAGCACCGAGGTGTAACCCGTTGCTGACCGGCACACCGCCCAGGCGGCCTCTTGGATTTGGGGATGGCAAGTCTTGCCGTGGTCGGTACCGAGGTTGAGGTCGGGCAAGGTGCCCTCGAACAAACGGGGAATGCCACTGCGGATGGAGTGGCAGTCGAAGAGGATCACCACCTGGTGGCGCGCCCGAAGCCGCTCGATCTGGGTCGCCAGGGCCCGATGGTAGGGACGGTGAAGCTGATGAAGCCAGGTTTTTATATCATCTTCATTTGGTGTTTGGCCCGGTTGCCACAGGGATTCGCCGTCGAAGTCGGTTTTGGGAATTAGCCCCGTGGTGGCCTGGCCCGGGTATAGGCTCTGGCCCGATGGGTCGCGGTTGGCGTCGATGGCATAGCGGTGAAAGGTGGCCCGTACCACGGTGGCATCCTCCAACAAGCCCTGGTAGAGGCGATGGATCCACCAGTCGGTGTCCCGCAATTGGCGGCCATTGTCATTGAGACGGTTCCAAACCGTTGGTGGCAGGTCGGTGGCGCTGTGGGGCATTCCCAAAATCAACGGTCCACCGCCCTCGATGACCTGGACGGGATGTGCTGCGGGGTTCATGGGGCAACCTCCAGGGTCGGCAGCAGGGTGGGGTCGACGCTCGCCAACAGCTGGCCGCTGGTGATGAGGCGAGCGGCGGCCTCCAACTCATGGGCCAAGTAACGGTCCCCTTCCAGGCGCGGCACCTCGGCCCGCAGCCGCGCCACCACCGGTTGCAACGCCGGGGAGGTCGCTAGGGGGGTGCGAAATTCGATCCCCTGGACCGCCATGAGGAGTTCCACCGCCAGGATGCGGCTCAGGTTGTCGGCCATGGTGGATAGGCGTCGGGCTCCGTGGCACGACATGGCCACGTGGTCCTCCTGGTTGGCGGAGGTCGGGGTGGAATCCACCGAACACGGCGCGGCTAAGTGTTTGTTCTCGGCCATCAGGGCCGCCGTGGTCACCTCGGCGATCATGTAGCCGGAGTTGAGGCCCGGGGCGGGGGTCAAAAAGGCCGGCAGGCCAAAATTCAAGCTGGGGTCCACCATCAGCGCCACCCGTCGCTGGGCAATGGCGCCGATTTCGGCACAGGCCAGGGCGATGATGTCGGCGGCAAAGGCCACCGGTTCGCCGTGGAAATTGCCGCCGGAGACGATGATGTCCTCTGCTACGAGTACCAGAGGATTGTCGGTGGCGGCATTGGCCTCAATGGCCAGGGTATGGGCCGCCTGGCGCAGCAAATCCAAACAGGCTCCCAATACTTGAGGTTGGCAGCGAATACAGTAGGGATCCTGGACCCGGTGGTCTTCCCGGCGGTGGGATTCGCGGATGGCCGAGCCCGCCAAGAGCCTCGCCAAGGCCAACGCCACATCCCCCTGGCCCCGGTGGCCCCTCAAGCGGTGAATCGCCGGGTGGGTGGGGGTGGTGGAGCCCATGACGGCATCGGTGGCTAGAGCGCTGATCACCAACGATGCCTGGGCGCACTGCCAAACCTGCCACAACCCCCCCAGGGCCAAGGCCGTGGACACCTGGGTACCGTTGATGAGGGCCAACCCCTCCTTGGGACCCAAGGTCAAGGGCGCCAGCCCCGCCAACCTCAGGGCTCGGTCCCCCGGTACAGTTTGACCCCCGTGGGTCGCCCAACCCGCGCCCATCATCACCGCCCCCTGGTGGGCCAAGGGCGCCAGATCCCCCGAGGCGCCCACGGAACCCTGGGCGGGAATGTGGGGAATGACACCTCGCT
>JBHJHK010000356.1:0-7740 GCA_050330975.1 Candidatus Competibacterales bacterium
ATCAACCCCTGGAATGCGGTGGGTTGTAGGGCGGCTTTTTCCCGCGCCAGCTGGTGGAGGTGATAGGCGCGCTCGACGATGAGGTGCAACACATCGGCATCCACGGGTTTTTGATAGTAGTCGTAGGCCCCCCGGGCCACGGCCTTGAGGGCGTGGTCCCGCTCCTGGTTGCCCGTCACCACCACCACTTTGGTGGCGGGTGCCAAGTTGAGGATGTCGTCCAGGGCCTTGAGACCCTCCGAGGCATTGGTGGGATCGGGGGGGAGCCCCAAATCCAGCAGCACCACCGCCGGTTCAAAACGCCGCAGCTGGCCCAAGGCCCCCTCGCGGTTGTCGGCCAGCACCACGTCAAATCCGTCGAAGCACCAGCGCAGCTGTTGTTGCAGGCCGACGTCGTCTTCAACGATGAGCAATTTGCGCGCTGTCACCGCAGTCACAGGGGGTCTCCGGGGCAGGGGATGGATCGACAATGGCGCTGGGGGGGAGCTTGAGGTAGAACGACGTGCCGGAGCCGAGGTGGCTTGTGACCTCGATCTCGCCGCCGAGGCCGGTGACGAATTCCCGCGCCTCGTAAACCCCCAAGCCCATACCGGCATTGCCCTTGGTGGTGTTGAAGGGTCTAAACAGTTTATCGCGAATAAACGCTTCGTCCATGCCACAGCCGTTATCGGCGATTTCCACACTGATGCCGCCATCGGCGCTGGCGTGGCAGGCGAGGTGCACAAAGCCGTCGTCGGCCGTGGCCTCTTGGGCATTGCGCAGCAGGTGTTCCACCACGGAGATAAATCGCTCCCGGGGGGCGCGAATTTGCCGGGATTGGAGGGTTTTGACGAATTCTGGGACGGGCGTCGTACCACAACAGTGAGCGATGGCGATCTCCAGGGCCTCTTCGAGGGGAAACTCCGTCACCTGGGGGGCACCGTCGCCGTCGGCGCCCTTGTTGAGCTGGGCCAATAGTCGGTTCATCCGGGTGGTGGCGTTTTGCACGGTGTCAAAAGCGTCTTCGACAAAGGCGGGATTGTGGCGGTGGCGTTGGGCATTGGCCACCACCAGGCTCAGTTGGGCGCTGACGTTTTTGAGATCGTGGACCACAAAGGCCGCTAGGCGGTGAAAGGCGTCGAATTGCCGGGCGTCCATCAGGGCTTCAGTGGTGTCCAGGAGGGCGGCGTAGATGGCCACTTGCTGGCCGGCGGTGCGCAACAGGTCCCGGTCCTCCCCGGTGAGGGTGGTCTGGGCCCGCGGCGCGGCGAGGACCAAAAATCCCCCCAAGGTATCCCCCCGCAACAACGGCACCACCAAGCAGGACCTGGGGCAGTGGCTCAGCCAGTCGGGCAGGGTGAGCTCCCGATAAAACTCTGGCTCGGTGATCACCTCCCGCAGGTCGATGGTCAGGCGGTGCTGGGCGAGGAACAGAGCCAGGGCGCCCTCGATGGGTTCTCGGTGTTGGCTGGGCGAGGAAAAATTCCACAGCGCCTTGAGGGCGAAGTGGGATCCCGTCGCCGTCCACAGGGCACCGCCGCTGCTGCCGAGCATTTCCGCCACGGCGCGAATGGCCCGTTGCCGGGCGTCTTGGGCCACGGGGGCGGTGAACAGCAAGTCGTTGAACTTGAGCCACTCCTCCCGGTAATCGTAGCGGTAGCGGAAAAAATGATGGTTGAGGAAGCGCTTGATGCTGGCCCGCACCTGGCCGGAAAACATCATGATCAACAGCAACAGGCCGGCGGCGAACAAAAATGCCAGTTGAAAAGTGGGTCCCCAGGTGCCGCCGTAAAAGCGGATGGCATAGCCCGCGGCCCCCATCACCGCCAAATAACAACCGGCCCCCAGGAGGGTCGCCGAGTGGATCACCACCCGGCGGGAGACAAAGCTGTCCAAAGACCAGTGGGGCCGCCGCACGGCGGCGAGGGCGATGAGGGGCACGGTCACGGCGTTGGCCAGGCCCCGGGCAAACCAGGCGTCGCCGTCGATGCGGCGAAACAAAAGCGCGTCGGTGTAGAGGAAAAAATCGTAGGCGAACAGCGCACCGATACCCAAATAGAGGTGTTTGACGGCCCAGCGCTGGTCCACCCGGGTGTTGCGGAACAGCTGCTCGATGAGCACCAACCCCACCAAGGCCGTGGCGATGTGGCCCATCATGGCCAAGTCAGAGCCCCAGGGGCCCAAGAGGTGGCCGCCGCCATCCAAGGCCAGCTGGAGGGCGACAAACACCCCGAGGCCGGGATAAAAATAATGGCTGATGACCCCCCTAAGGGGGTGTGTACCCAGGGTCAATGGCCGCAACCCCTGGACCAAAAAGCACAGCCACGCCGCGCTGCGCACCACCTCCACCCCCAGGTACCAGTGCCGCCAAGCCGCGAAGGGGTAGGTGTCGAGGGGGTAGGTGTAGTAGGCGGCACATATCGAAGCCCAAATCACCGAAATCCAGGCGGCATAGGTCAAAAAGGGGCTGATCCGTCCCCGCCAGCGGGTCGACAACAACAAAGCCAGGCCGCCGAAGGCGGCGGCGGCGACCAAATAGCTGGTGGCGCCCAAGGGCACCAGCATCTCAGCGAGCCCCCCGCCCCCAAATCACCGTGTGGACGGTTTGCAGCAACACCAAGCAGTCCAAAAACAAACTGAAGTTCTTGATGTAGTACAGGTCGTATTGGAGCTTTTCCCGGGCGTCTTTGTCGGAGGCGCCGTAGGGATAACAAATCTGAGCCCATCCGGTGAGGCCGGGATTGACCCGGTGGCGCATGCTGTAAAACGGAATACCCTTGGCCAGCTGCTCTACAAAACTGGGGCGCTCGGGGCGGGGGCCCACAAAGCTCATGTGGCCTTGGATGATATTGAACAACTGGGGAAGCTCGTCGATGCGGGTCTGGCGGATAAAATGGCCCACTTTGGTGATGCGACTGTCGTTCTTGGCCGCCCAGCGGGCGACCCCATCGCCCTCGGCGTCGGAGCGCATGCTGCGAAACTTGATCACCCGAAAGGTGTTTCCATCGCGCCCCACCCGCTCTTGGCGGTAGAGAATGGGGCGGCCCGTTTCGAGCCAGATGGCCGCGGTGGTGAGGATCATCAGCGGCCAGGCCAGCAACAGCAACCCCACGCTGGCCCCCAGGTCGAACATGCGTTTGCCGATTCGCTGCCAAGGGGTTTGATGGAAGCCATTGGCGAAGGCCAAGCCGCTGGGGTGGAGGGCGTCGAGGGGAATCTTGCCGGTCTCGCGCTCGTAGAAGCTCAAGAAATCCGTCACGTCGACGCCCCTGAGCTTGCACTCGAGGATCTCCTCGACGGGGAAGTCATTGCGGCGGTCGTCGACCGCCACCAACACCTCGTCGACTTGGTAGCGGCCCACCGCGTCGTAGAGGGAGTTCGTCGCCGCCAGCACCTGGTCTTTGGGGACCTGGACGGGGCCGTCGACGGGGCTATAGCCCACCACTTCGAAGGGGGACGTGTCGAGGGTCGCGAGCCACGCCGCCACATCGCCAGCCCGGTGCCCGGTGCCCAGCACCAACACCCGCCGCCGGTAGCCCTTGGGATTGGAAAACGCCAAAAACCCCAGCTTGGCGGCGACGATGGCCCCAAAGCCCACCACTAGGGTCAAGGCGAATTCTCCCCTGCCCAGGCGCAAACCGGGAAAAAGGTAGTAGAGCACCCCCAAGCTCAACAGGCCCAGCAGGAAAGCGGCCACCACCCGCAGTAACATATCCGCCCGCCCGCGCCAAAATTGGCGCTCGTAGAGACCCATGGCCACGAGCATGGTGGAGAGCACCAGGCAAAACAGCAGCGCATCGAGGAGGCGGGCCAGGGGAGTAAAGTCCACGTGGTAGGGGGCCAGCCAAGCCCACAGGCCGTGGCCTAGGAGCACGGCGAGGAACAATAAACCGCCTTCGACGAGGGCGAGCAGCAAAAAGGCGAAGGGGATAAAGTGGCCGAATAAACGGACCATTGGCTGAGTTCTCCACAAAGATCGACCGCGGAACTGCGGATGGTCAAAATGGACCCAACGGGAGGACACTGGGGCGAATCGGTGACACTGGGGTGGTCGAAGGCCGACGGTGAGGACTGCCAATGTAGCACGGTTCACTCCCCTTGAGTGGGTCGGGGAATGGATTTTAACCGGGGTTGTCGCGGGTTTTTTGACCCCATGGCGGCGCTATAATTTGGCGTTTATCCCCTGCCAAGTCGGCTGGCCCACACCACGGATCCGCGACCTACAAGGGGCGTTTAAGGTCATGCAACGGTGGAACGCGCGAAATGCTCATCACTGAAGACGTCCGCATAGGCATCATAGGCTTGGGTTATGTGGGCTTACCCCTCGCCGTTGCCTTTGGCAAGCAGTTGCCCACCACGGGCTATGACATCGATGAAAAGCGCATCAATGCCCTGCGGCGCGGCGTCGATACCACCCTGGAGGTGGAGGCCGACGCCCTGGGTGAAGCCGTGCAGTTGCGCTACACCTTTGACTCCGCCGACCTGGCGAGTTGTACGGTGTTCATCGTCACAGTCCCCACCCCCATCGACGTCGCCAAACAGCCGGATTTGGGTCCTCTCATGGCCGCCAGCCGCACCGTGGGTCAACACCTCAAACCCGGCGATGTGGTGATCTACGAATCCACCGTCTATCCCGGTGCCACCGAGGAAGTGTGTGTACCCCTGTTGGAAGCGGGGTCCAAGCTCACCTTCAACCGCGATTTCTCGGTGGGCTACAGCCCCGAGCGCATCAACCCCGGCGACGCCAGCCATCGCCTGGCCGACATCTGCAAGGTCACCGCCGGTTCGAACCCAGTCACCGCCGACTTCGTCGATGCCCTCTATCGACGGGTGATCAAGGCCGGCACCTTCAAGGCCTCTAGCATTCGCGTCGCCGAGGCGGCCAAGGTGATCGAAAACACCCAGCGAGATTTGAACATCGCCCTCATCAACGAGTTGGCCTTGATCTTCTACCACTTGGGGATAGACACCGAGGAAGTGTTGCTCGCCGCCGGCACCAAGTGGAATTTTCTGCCCTTTCGGCCCGGTCTCGTGGGGGGGCACTGCATCGGCGTCGACCCCTACTACCTGACCTACAAGGCCCAGGCCATCGGCTACCACCCCGAAATCATCCTCGCCGGGCGACGCATCAACGACCAAATGGGGGTCTTCGTGGCCTCCAGGGTGGTCAAGCTCATGATCCAACGGCGCATCCCGGTGGTGGACGCCAAGGTATTGGTGATGGGCTTGGCCTTCAAGGAAAACTGCCCCGACCTGCGCAACACCAAAGTGGTGGACATCATCGCCGAATTCGACAGCTATCAAGCCTCGGTGAGCGTCTACGACCCCTGGGTCGACCCCGAGGAGGCCGGGGCTCTGGGGATCGACCTGGTGGACGCCCCCTTGAACCACTACTACGATGCCATCATCATCGCCGTGGCCCATCGCCAGTTCAAGGCCATGGGCGTCGAGCAAGTGCGGGCCTTGGGCAAGTCCTCTTGTGTGATCTTCGACGTCAAATACGCCCTGCCCGCCGATGGTGTCGACGGTCGCCTCTAGAAACCTGGGAGCTTGAGCACCATGAGCATTCTCGTGACGGGGAGCGCCGGGTTCATCGGCGCCGCCTTGAGCCTGCGCTTGTTGGCCCGGGGCGAAACGGTGATCGGGATCGACAACCTCAACCCCTATTACGATGTAGCCCTAAAGGAGGGCCGCCTCGGGCGCCTTGTGGCCCATGACAACTTCGTCGACCTGCGCCTCGACATCGGCGACCGGGCCGCTGTGGCCCAGGCCTTCGCCGATTATCGCCCCCGGCGGGTGGTCAATTTGGCCGCCCAGGCGGGGGTGCGCTACTCGTTGGAAAACCCCCACGCCTATGTGGATACCAATTTGGTGGGGTTTGTCAATATTCTAGAGGGATGTCGCCACGGCGAGGTGGAGCACTTGGTGTATGCCTCGTCGTCATCGGTCTATGGCGCCAACACCCAATTGCCCTTTTCGGTGCACCACAACGTCGACCACCCGGTGAGCCTCTACGCCGCTAGCAAAAAGGCCAATGAGCTCATGGCCCATTGCTACAGCCACCTCTACGGCTTGCCCACCTCGGGGCTGCGATTTTTCACCGTCTACGGTCCCTGGGGGCGGCCGGATATGGCGCTGTTTTTGTTCACCCGCCGCATTCTGGCGGGGGAGCCCATCGACGTGTTTAACCACGGCCACCACCGTCGGGACTTTACCTATATCGACGACATCGTCGAGGGGGTGGTGCGGGTGCTGGACCACCCGGCGAGTCCCGATCCCGCCTGGTCGGGGAATGCCCCCGATGCCGCTACCAGCCGGGCTCCCTATCGCCTCTACAACATCGGCAACCAGCAACCCGTGGAGCTCCTCCACTACATTCGAGTCCTCGAGCAGGCCCTGGGACTCCGGGCCACCCTGAATATGCTGCCCCTACAGCCTGGGGATGTGCCCGATACCCACGCCGACGTGGCGGACTTGGTCCAGGAGGTGGGTTATTGCCCCACCACCTCCATCGAAGAGGGTATCGCCCGCTTTGTGGCGTGGTACCGGGACTACTACCGGACCTGAGTCAGGGCTTAGCTCGGGCCTTCGGTCTCCCGCCAGACGCAGCGCCCCGCGGCTGCTAGGCGATCCAAATAGTGCTGGTGGGTTTGCTGCTCTTGCGCCGTGGCAGCGACGATCCGCAACTGACGCCGCCGACGGGGGAGGGGGGGCTTGGCCACTAACCCCTCGGCCGCCTGGGTATCCAATCCGTTGCTGCCCGAGGTATCCACCAATGTCAAGGCCACCTGGCCGCCGGTCATGGCGAGATAGACGTCGGCTAGCAACTCGGCGTCGAGCAACGCCCCGTGGAGGGTTCGCTGGCGGTTGTCGACACTGTAGCGCTTGCAAAGGGCATCGAGGGTGTTGCGCTGCCCGGGGTGGCGCTGGCGGGCCAGGCCCAGGCTGTCCACCACCGTGCACAGGGTCTCGACGGTGGTCGGCGTGGACCAGCGAGCCAGCTCTGCGTTTAAAAAACCCACGTCAAAGGCGGCGTTGTGGATGATCAACTCGGCGCCGCGGATGAAGTCGACGAAGTCCTGGGCGATGTCGGCAAAGCGGGGTTTGTCGGCGAGGAAGGCGTCGTCTAGACCGTGGACGGCCACGGCGCCTTCGTCCACGGGGCGCTCGGGATTGAGGTAGACGTGGAACCGCCGCTCGGTGAGGCGGCGGTGGCGAATCTCCACGGCGCCGATTTCGATGATGCGGTGGTTTTGGGCCGTCTCCAGACCCGTGGTTTCCGTGTCGAGAACGATCTGACGATTCATGGTAGGGCTTCTCAAGGCAAGGGAGACCTGGGGGTTGGTGGGGCTAGCCGCAATTTTGTAGATCGGATGTCGAGGCCGCCGTGGTGCGGGTTGACAGCTGGCGGCGCGAACCCTTGGTGCGGGGCGAGGAGGGGCTGGCCACCCCCTGGGCCTTCCAGCGGCTGACGTAGCGCCAGCGGGGGCGAATGGGAATCAAGGTGGAAACGCGCTTTTTCGCCACCAGGATGTAACCGGCATTGCAGAGTCCCTCCCCAAGGCGCTCTGGGAGTGCCCGGAGTCGTCGAGGCGCGGGGGGTGGCAGGCGAAACCTGGGCAGGGTGCGGTGGTAGTGGCGCACCGTGACGCACTCAAAACCCAACCCCGCCAGTTGAGTCTTGAGGCGCAGGGGCGATTTCTGCCTGCTGCTCCGGGGGGCGGGGGGCCGCGACCACAGGGGGGGCCACAGGGCCAGGGG
>JBHJHK010000357.1:0-10010 GCA_050330975.1 Candidatus Competibacterales bacterium
AAACTCACCGCCACCCCCCCCCCAAAACCCCACAGTCACGGGCATTGGATGTCCTGGAAAGGGAGTGGCTTGCTGCTGTGGTGCCTGGGGGCCAGTTGGATGGCCGCCGTGGCCCAACCCACTAGCCGCACCGTCACCCGCGATGGGCCCTTTACGGTCTACATCGCCACCTGGCGCGGTTGCGAAGAAGTTTGCAATGCCTTTATGAGCTATCTCACCAACCAAGGGCTGGAGGTGGATTTTGTGGTGCGCAGCGCCGAGCGCCAACGGGAGCGCCTCGCCGAATTTGTGGCGGAGGCCCGGGCGTTGGAGGTGGACTTGGTGGCCACCTGGGGTACGACGGTCACCTTGGGTCTGGTGGGCCCCCACGACGTCTCTGACCCCGAGCGCTATTTGACGGATATTCCCGTGGTCTATCTCTACGTCGGGTATCCGGTACAGGCCAAAATCGCCGTGGACGGCACCCGCTCGGGGCGCGCCAACGTGGCGGGGGCCAACATTATCGTCCCCATGGAAACCCAGCTGCGGGCCATTCAGTCCTATTCTCCCATTGAGCGGCTAGGAGCCCTCTACACCGCCGACGAACCCAATTCCTTGGTCAACGTCAACCGCCTCAGGGACGCCGCCCTGGAGATAGGCCTGGAGTTGGTCACCGAGACCGTAGCCCTGGGGGAAGACGGCAAACCCCGAGCCGACGATATTTTCCCGGCCCTGGAGCGCCTCAAGGCCAAGAAGCCCCAATTTCTTTACTGGATATCCAATTCGTTTTTGGTGATCAATGTCGAGCCCCTGGCCGAGGGGATTTTCCAGTTGGAAATGCCTTTGTTCACCAGCTATGAACTTCCCATGCGCCGGGGCAAGGCCCTGCTGGGGCTCATGGCCTCCTTGGGGAATGCCGGGGCCATCGGCGCCTATCAAGCCGAGCAGATTTTGCGCTACGGCCGCACCCCTGGCGACTTGCCCACCCTCAATCTCACCCGCTTCTCGTTGATGATCAACATGGAAACCGCCCGCCATCTGGAGCTCTATCCCCCCATGCAGATGTTGCGCTTCGCCGAGCTCATCGACCCCGAGCGGGATACGGCGGGTGGGATATTGCCATGAGGGTGATGCTGGGGCAGTTTGCAAACCTTGGTGCGGTGGGTCCCCAGAACCGGTCATGACGCCACAGGACCCTTGCCATCTCGATGAACGCCGCCACCTTGGTCATCGCCGTCGCTCCCCACCTGGACGATCTGCCCCGGGTCAACACCCTGTTGAAGGAGTTTTGCAGCGAACAGGATCTAGACGACAAGGTCCTTTTTCAGCTGGATTTAATCCTCGACGAATTGTTGAGCAACACCATCCGCTATGGCTTTGAAGCCGTGGAGGTGACGCCGGCGATTTGGCTGCGGTTGGAACGTCGCAGCGACCGGGTCGTGGTCACCGTCAAGGACAACGGCGTCGCCTTCGACCCCCGCCTGAAGGCGGCACCAGAGACCATTCGCCCCGACCAACCTTTGGGGGGCTATGGCATCCACTTGGTGAAAAATATGGCCGATGAGATCAATTATTGGCGGCGTAACGGCTGGAATTGTCTACAGGTGGTCGTGCGCGTGGCGCCCCCGGCGGAGACGAATTCCTCCTAGGAACCCGCAGTTGCCCCTGGCCGAGATCGCCTGCTACTTCGAGGCCGGGGAAGAACCCTTGAACGGGGTTTCCAACTGCGGCAAAAGATGGGCTTCGACGACCCCTCGACTGCCCCAAAAGCGATAGCGGGGCTCTTGGCCATGGAGGGTGGGCAGAGTGGCAACACCCATCCTCCCGTCGCGCTGGAGACCCAACTTGGCCAGCACCCGGTGGGAAGCGATATTCTGGGGGTGGGCCGTGGCAAAGACCCCTGCGATGGCGGGGTAGCGCTCCAAGGCCAAGGCCAGGAGATGGGACATGGCCTCGGTGGCGTAGCCCTGGCCCTGGTGGATGGGATGGATTAGGTAGCCGATGTCGGGGGTTGCCGGCTCCAGGCCATCGACCCCGTCGAAGGCGACATAGCCTATACACAGGCCGGGCTGGGAGCGCCGTTCCACGGCCAGCTTGTAGTCGCGGCGGGGGTGGGCTTTGGCGGTGGCGATGGCTCGGTGGACAAACGCCGCCGCTGTGTTGAAGTTGGGGGCGAGGTTGTAGAACACAAAATCCCGTTGGCTGGCGATGTCGTGGATCGCCGGGACATCCATGGGGGTGAATTCCCGCAACCGCAGGCGAGGCGTGACAATGTTCATGCCGCCATTCCGGGGGGAACGACAACCGGTAACCATGGCAGGGGCGCTAGTGGCGTCGGTGGACGAAGCACATCCATACCCAACGTCAAACGAGTGGTTACTTTGTTCCAAAACGCACATCCCTGGTCCACCTCAAAGTTTCAGTGGGCGCCGGCAGTTGGCATCCTTTGCCTCTATCTGTGTTGGGAGATATTGAGGGGATGTCTTCCACAGCCAACCTCGACACCCACGGCAGCCCCCGACGGCGGTATCTCATTGGCGAAGGCCTTTGAGCAACGACCGCGACGAGCAATGACCACAACGACGAATTGTTGTAGGTATGCAATGATGGCATGTCAGTGTTAAGAATCAGTGTAACAGGTCTTAGAACGGCCAGCGCCCTGTCCCCATTGAAATCCCACCATAATTGACGGGCAACCACCTGGCATGGAACAACGGGGTCGGGTTGACTCCGCTGAGTTGTCGAGGGCCGAAGAGCGACGTCGATCCCTCGAAGCTTGAGCGATATCTAGCACATGGCGCGCCAAAAACCCCGATCTCTTTTGAATCAAAGCCTTAAATCTTTTGACCCACGGATTAACACGCCCTATGAGCACTCTATGATAGCCCCAACGGCATTCTATAGGCACATCCCGCCCAATGGCTTATAGGCAATGGCCGTGGGCTTGCCAGGGCCTGTGACCTCCCTCAACCGCGCTCCCGAAACAACCGCCCCCATCCCTTTACCCGCCCGGGGTCCACCCCCGCCATAACTAGGGACTTCCACACCACCACGCCGATGGTGTCGTAGATGGGAATACCCGTTTCCTCCTCCAGGGTTTCCACCAGGGGCGCCGCCGGGAGGTTGGTACAGAAGGTGGTGATGGCCTGGGGTTGATGGGTTGCCACCTCCCGGACCAAGCGGGCGATGGTGGTGGATGGAATTTCGGAAAAGGAAAAGTTACCGGGGTCTCCCAGATGGCGCTCGGCCACACACTGGTAGCCCGCCGCAGCGTAGTGCTGGAGAATTTTGTCTTGGATATCGTCGGTGTACGGCGTGACCAGGCCAAGGCGCTGGACACCGGTGCGATTCAAGACTTCGTTGAGGGCCAATACAGAAGTGGTGGCGGGGATACCCGTGGCTGCAGTGATGGCTCGACACAACGCCTCATCGCTGTCAAAGCCCAGCCAACCCGCCGAGGTGCCATTCCAGGCGATGACCTTGACCTTGGCATCGGCCAACAGCTCGGCGGCGGCCAACAGCGACTTGGCGTCGAACTGGCCCAGGGCCGGGGCATCTAGGGCGATCTTCACCACCCTAAAGCGGCCAAAGTGCATGGAGACCTCGGGCAGCTCCGCTACCATGGCCGAGGTCACAGGCTCCAATACGGTGTTGGAGGACGGGGTCAACATGCCGATCAAAACGCGCTGGGTCATGGCCGGGCTTCCAAGGGCGGGTGGGCTTATGGCGCTTCGTCCACGCTGGCCGCGGGGCGAGGGCTGGGTCTCGAGGGAGGATAACCCGTCCGGTCGATCTACGGCGCGCCCACGCCCCGGCACTGGCCAAAGGGAAAGGCGTTGCAGTCGAAGCGGGGCATGGCCTGGCGGCGGCGCAGGTCGGCGGCCTCGATGTCCCGAGGTTCGACGTTGAAGGCAAACTGGCAGCCGACGCCTTCCAACAGGGCTTCGGTGGTGGGGGTGAAGGTGTGGAACCCCCCGTAGGGGTAGCAAAAGCTCTTGGGCGTCAGCGCTCCCAGCTGGGCCTCCAGCCAGGCGAAGGAAGCTTGGATCTCGTGGGCCTGTTGGACATCGGGCAAGGTGCTCAACACCGGATGGCTGTGGGTGTGGCTGCCCACCACCATTCCCGCCGCCACCAACCGCCTGAGGTCGGCGACATCGAGGTAGAGCGCCTTGGCCAAAGCGGCCTCATCGAGACAGTGGAGCGCCATCAGGCGATCCAATACCTCGCGGCGATGGTGGGAGTCGAGGTAGTAATTGAGGGTGCGCTTGACCACGGCGGTGGCGGTGTCGTTGACCTGGCGCCGGTAGGTGGTGGCGCGGAAGGCCGCCAGGTACTCGGGCGGGTGCCAGGCATCCTCCACCAACGCCCCCAACGCCTCCAGGACGGCAACCCCCCCCAGACGCCCCAACAACCAGTGGATGCGGTGGACGTCCAACAGACGCCCCGTGACCAGGGGCGCCGTGGGGATGTAAAACAATCCCCACAGGCCCCGGCGCTCCAGTTCGGGGAGGACGAAGGTCACGTGGTCTTTGAAGCCGTCGTCAAAGGTCAGCAGCACCCCAGGAGTCGTGGGTACCTCCAACGCCAAACTCTCCTGCCAAGCGCTCCGCGAGACAAAACCCTGGTGGGCGGCGAAGTAATCCAGCTGGCGGGCGAAGTCTTCCACGTGGAGGTGGCGAAAATGGGGTAGCCCGGGGTCGTCGGGGCGCACGTAGTGGTACATCACCCCCTTCACGGCAACAGCTCTCCGGGGCCAAACTCGGGTTCCAAGTCCAAAAGGCGTGGGTGGTGGACGATGGGCGCCGCCGCCTGGCGCGAGCTGGCCTCGGCCAGGTAGCGGGCCACTAGACCGCTTTCGAACTGGCGGTAGAGCTCGGCCACCGAGGCCTCGCTGTAGTCCCGTTTGCGATAGACCCGAACTGCGGCGGGCACCGCTGGCTGGGGCATGGCCTCGAGGCAGGTAAAGCGGGTCACCAGCGCCCTCGACAGTTTGGCGGCGTGGAGAATCAGGCGGTTGCCGATCTGGGAAGGGCTATCCCCCCAGGCGACGACGGCCCGGTGTTGGTGGATGATGGCCCCGGTGTCGATGCCTTCGTCCATGTGCAACCAGGTGGCCCCGACGTACTCGGGCTCGCCGTTGACCAACGGCCAGTAGTTGGTGCCGCTGCCCCGATAGTAGGGGGACAACCCCAAATGGAGGTTCACCAGCCGGCCGCGAAAGGTTTGCAACAGCGAACTCTTGATCAACGAACAGCCGTAGGCCAAGACTAGGTCCGGAGCGGTAGCCTCGATGGCGGCCACATGGAGGGCGTCGTTGATGGCCCCCTTGGCCAGCGCCACGGGGTTGGAATGTTCGGGGAGGGCGGCCACCAGGGCCTGGAAGAAGTCCCGCTCCGAGCGCTCCCGGGCCTCCAGATGGCGGCGGCGCCAGGCGTTGTCCGCCTCGCGAGCCACTAGGGTGGGGAGGCTCTTCTCCAACCCCTCACAGTAGCTCGCCACCACTTCGACGCCGGGGGTAGTGGCCAGGACCCGGCGAAACAAGCGGTGGCGCAGCTCGGCGCCCGTGAGGACGATCACCCGCATCACGGCCACGCCGTCACGACGCCCGTCCGCGGCGCCCCAGGTACCAGACGACCAAACCCGTCAGCGCCAACAGCAAAATGATGGCCAGCTCGAAGCGGTGCAGGTCGTCGATGAGGCGGGTCAGGGTTTGGCCCAAGAAATAGCCCAAACAGCCGAGGAGAACCGCCCACACCAGGGCACCAATGGCGTTGAGCACGAAAAAACGCAACGGGTGGATGCCGCTGGCGCCGATGAGAAACGGGGTCAAGGCCCGCAGGCCGTAGAAAAAGCGAAAGCTCAAGATGATCCAGGTCTGGTGGGCGTGGAGTTGGCGGATCATCGTTTCGGAGTACGCCCGCCAGCGGGGGCGCTTCGCCAACCACGCCATACCCTTGTAACGCCCCAGGAAGAAGAACAAATGGTCGTTGACCATACCGCCCAAAAACGCCGCAGCGATCACCCCCACCAGGAACAGGTATTCTCGGTGGGCCAAGAAGCCACCGATGATCAAGGTGACTTCTCCCTCTACCATGGCGCCGAGAAAAATCGCCCAGTAGCCGTATTCTGCGATGAAGTGTTCCACGATGGGGGGGGTTAACGCCTGTTGAGTGGGTGGAAATCCCTGGGGTGGGCAACGACGGCGGGCAAGGAGACGTTGGGGATGTTGCGAAATGGCAACTCGAGTATGTCATTTTTGATAATGATACTCCTCCTCCCCGGAACCCTGTCAATGCCTTTGTCATCCCCGGAACGCTGCAGTGCAACACCGAGGATCTGCGGTTGACAACCTCCCAGGGGCTGCTTGAATTCTCATCATCCATGGCGCCCGCTCCCCGCGCGCCCCCGCCAACTCACCCGAGTCGAGATACAGCTGTGGAAATCCTCACCGTCGATGCCCAGCGCCTCTGGGACAGTCTGATGCAAATGGCCCAAATCGGTGCCACCCCCAAGGGCGGCTGTTGTCGCTTGGCCCTGAGCGACGAGGACCGTCGGGGGCGGGATTTATTCATCGACTGGTGCAAAGCCGCAGGGCTCGCCGTGCGGATGGACGAGATGGGCAATGTCTTCGCCCGCCGCGCCGGCCGCGACGCCAACCTGCCCCCGGTGGTGATGGGCAGCCACCTGGACACCCAGCCCACGGGGGGCAAGTTCGACGGGCCCTTTGGAGTGCTGGCGGCCCTGGAGGTGCTGCGCACCCTCGTCGATCGCCAGATCGCCACCGACCATCCCCTGGAGGTGGTGTCGTGGACCACCGAGGCGGGGGCCCGCTTTGTGCCGGCCATGATGGCCTCGGGGGTATTCGTGGGGGCGTTGACCCGCGACTACGCCTACGGCCAACGAGACATCCACGGCACTTCGTTTCAGCAGGCCCTAGAGGCCATTGGCTACCGCGGCGCCGAGCCCTGTCGCCCCTTCCCCATGCGGGCCTACTTGGAACCCCACATCGAACAGGGGCCGATCCTCGAGGCCGAGGGTGTGACTATCGGGGTGGTCACCGGCGCCCAGGGCCAGTATTGGTACGACGCCAAGGTGGTGGGGCGGGAGAGCCACGCCGGCACCACCCCCATGGACCGCCGCCGGGATGCCCTCACCGCCGCCGCCCAGTTGGTGTCGGCGGTGGAAGCGGTGGCCCTGACCCAGGGGCCGCCGGCGGTGGCCACCGTGGGACAGCTCAAAGTGATGCCCTACTCCCGCAACACCGTCCCCGGGGAGGTCACCTTGTCGGTGGAATTTCGCCATCCCCAGCAAGAGGTCTTGGACGCCATGGAGGCGGCCCTGGGGGAGCGGTTAGCGGCCATCGAGACTCGGGGGGTCAAGGTGGAACTACAGCGGTTTTGGCACTCGCCACCCTTGACCTTTGATCCCACCTGCGTCGCGGCGGTGCGCAACGGCGCCCAGCGCCTGGGCCTGTCCCACCGGGACATCCCCTCGGGGGCGGGCCACGACGCCTGCTACATCAGCAAAGTGGCCCCCACGGCCATGATTTTCATCCCCTGTAAGGACGGCATCAGCCACAACGAAGCCGAGAGCGCCAGCTTCGACGACGTGGCCGCCGGGGCCAACGTCCTCCTCCAGGCGGCCTTGGAGATCGCCAAAGTATGAGCGACACCCGCCCCCCTCTTGCTGCCCTGCGGTGGGTCATCTCCCTGGACGATCCCGTGCTCGTGCCCTTTGAACGCCATGGCCAGGTCGTCCCGGGCTTGAGCTGGTTGCCGTTGAGCGACGACGCCGCCGACGGCGGTGGCTGCTTTTTGCTGCGCTTTGCCCCCGGCGCGGCGTCTCTCCCCCACGAACACACCGATACCGAGGCGTTTTTGGTCCTGGAGGGCACGTTGATCGACGCCGACGGCGCCGAGCTTTGCCCCGGGGACTTCGTCAGTTATGCCCCGGGTTCGCGCCACAGCTCCCACGCCCCCAGGGCTGTACGATTTTGGCCTTTTTGCGCACACCCAATCGCCGGATCGGGCCTTGAGACGGTTCCGCCATTGGGCTCTATCCTCAAAACCAACGGGAAATTCACCATGCAGCTACGCCTTTCCGCCGTCGCCCTGGCCCTAGTGGCTCTGGCGGCCCTGTCGCCCCACCCCGCAGCAGCTCAAGAGCCCGGCGGCACCTTTATCGCCCTGGTCCAGCCCGAGCCCCCCACCTTGGCGTCGTACCTCTCCACCTCGGGGCCCATCGGCCAGGCGGCTCCCAAGATCTACGAGGGGCTGTTGGACTACAACTTCGACCTGGAGCCCGTGCCGGCGCTGGCCCAGTCCTTTGAGGTGAGCGACGACGGCAAGACCGTGACCTTCCAGCTCCAAGAAGGGGTCACCTTCCACGACGGCGAGCCCTTCACCAGCGAAGATGTCCAGTTCACCGTCATGGAGGTGCTGAAGAAATTCCACCCCCGGGGCCCCAACACCTTCCGGGAAGTCACCGCCGTCGAAACCCCCGACGAACTCACCGCGGTGTTTCGCCTGGAGAACCCGGCGCCCTATATGATTCGCGCCCTGTCGGGCTACGAATCCCCCATGTTGCCCAAGCACTTGTTCGAGGGCACCGACATCCGCAACAACGAGTACGCCAACCAGCCCATCGGCACCGGGCCGTTTAAATTTGTCGAGTGGCGCAAGGGCCAGTACCTGCGTCTGGACAAAAACGAAAACTACTGGCAAGACGGCCTGCCCTACCTGGATCGCATCGTGCTGCGCTTTATCCCCGACGCCTCCACCCGCACCGCCGCCATGGAGCGGGGGGAAGTCCACATGGCGGCCTTTGGCGCCATCCCCAACATCGACGTCCTGCGCCTCCAGGAGCTCGACGATATCGAAGTCACCACCGACGGTTATTCCACCATCAACCCCATGGCGTTGATCGAGCTCGACACCACCCAAGAGCCCCTGGACAACAAGCTCGTGCGCCAGCCCATCGCCCACGCCCTAGACAAGAATTTCATCATCGACAACATCTGGTTTGGCTACGGCAAGCCCGCCACGGGGGCGGTGAGCTCCAACTTCGCCCCCACGGGCCTCTACAACCCCGATATCCCCCAGTACGGCGTCGACGGCGCCGACCCCGATCGGGCCAACGCCCTGCTGGACGAGGCCGGCTACCCCAGAGGCGACGACGGGGTGCGCTTTGAGATCACCCACGACATCATTCCCTACGGCGAGGAGTGGCGCCGGTTGGGGGAGTACATCAAGCAATCCCTGCGCCCGGTGGGCATCGAGGTGGAACTGCGCTACGAAGACGTCCCCACCTGGCTCAAGCGGATCTACAGCGACTACGGCTTTAACTTTACCAACAACTTTTTCTACCAGCTGGCCGACCCCACCATCGGCGTCGACCGCCAGTACCACAGCGATATGATTCGCCAGGGCACGGTGTTTGTGAACTCCAGTCGCTACAGCAATCCCGAGGTGGACCAACTCCTCAACCAAGCGGCGGTGGAGGCCGACCCCGAGCAGCGGGCCGAGTTGTACCACCGCTTCCAGGAGATCGTCGCCGAAGATCTGCCGGTGATCCCTTTGTTTGAGATGGAATTTGTGGTGGTCTACAACAAGGCCTTTGCCAACGTGGTGGGCAGCGCCTTGGGGGCCTATGGCAGCTTTGCCACCACCTACCAGGTCAAGTAAGGCGCACGCTCTGCCATGAGCTCCACGGTCCAGCGGGGGCGCCTGGTGGCCAGGCGCCTGCTCCAGGCCATCCCCATCGTCATCGCCATCGTGGTGGTGAACTTCTTTTTGCTCCAACTGGCAGAAGGGGACGCCGCCGACGTCTTGGCCGGGGAGGCCGGTTCGGCCACCCCGGAGTATCTGGCGGAGCTGCGGGCCAAATTTGGCCTCGACCAACCCTTGATCGTCCAGCTGGGGAATTATCTCTTCAACGTCCTCACCCTGGACTTGGGTTATTCCTTCCGCCACGACATGCCGGTGGCGGAGCTCATCGGCGGCCGGCTACTCCCCACCTTGCTCCTCATGGGG
>JBHJHK010000358.1:0-2644 GCA_050330975.1 Candidatus Competibacterales bacterium
GGGGTTCGGCGCGGCGTCGCCGGCGGTCGTCCCACCCACCACCTCGACGGGTACCCGAAACCAAAAGCGACTGCCCTCCCCCTCGCGGCTCTCGACGCCGATCTCGCCCCCGAGCCCCTTGACCACCCGCTGACAGATGGCCAGCCCCAACCCCGTCCCCCCCCGGCGGTGGGGGCCGTCGTGGTGTTGGGTGAACTCGCCGAACACCTTGGCGCAGCGCTCGGCGGGGATGCCGATGCCGGTGTCCGCCACGGCGAATCCAAGCTGTGTTCCCCCGGCTCCAGGCGCTAGGGTCACCTGGAGCTCGATGTGACCCGCTTCGGTGAATTTCACCGCATTGCCCACCAAATTGACCAACACTTGGCGCAGGCGGTCGGGATCGCTGCGCACGGCGGGCAGGGCGGGGCCACAGCGGCAGACAAACTGCAGGCCCTTGGCCTCGGCGGCCCCGGTGAATAGCCCCATCACCCCCCCGGCCAGGGCCCGGGGTTCAAAGGTACTGAGGTTCAACGACAGCTGGCCGGCCTCGATTTTGGAGAACTCCAGTACGTCGTTGACCAGGGCCATCAAGGTGGTCCCCGCTTCCCCCACGGCCCGGCCAAAGGCTCGCTGCTCTTCGTCGAGGGCGGTCTCCAACAGCAGCTCGTTGGCGTTGAGGATCACGTTGAGGGGGGTGCGGATGTCGTGGCTCATGGCGGCCAAAAAGCGCGATTTGGCGCGGTTGGCCTCCTCGGCCTGGTGGCGGGCCCGGCGCAGGGCCTCCTCGGCCTCCCGGCGCTCGGTGATGTCGCGGATGATGCCCTGGACCAACACATCATCGCCGGCTTCAAAGCGCCGGGCCGAGACCTCGGCGGGGAAGGTGCTGCCGTCGCGGCGGCGAAACTGGGTCTCAAAGCGCACCGCCCCTCCACTGGCCACCGCCTCCAGGGCACCGCGGGCCGAGGCCAAGGCCTCGGGGGGGTGGAGCTCGGGGACGATCAAGCGGTGGAACGCGTCTTTGGGGTAGTCGAAGAGCGCCAGGGCCTGGGGGTTGGCATCGACGATGTGGCCCTTTAGGTCGTGGAGGACAATGGCGTCGTGGGAGGCTTGGAACAGTTGGTAGAAGCGCGCCTCGTTGGCCATGAGCTGGAGGGCCAACTGGCGTTGGCTGATCAGGGCCTGTTGTTGTTCCCGCTGGGCGTCTGCCAGGCGACTCGACATGTGGTTAAAGGCCCCCACAGCGGCCGCCACTTCGTCTTTGCCCACCACGGGAATTTGATAGCCAGGCCCGTGCTCGGCCACGGCGTTGGAGGCGGCTTTCAGCCGCTGGAGTTGGCGGGTGAGGTAGAGACCCAACAACCAAGAGAACAGCGCCACCAGCAACACTTCCAACACGGCGATGGCAGTGGTGGCCCACCGGGCCTGGGCCAGGACTTGGCGAATGGGCAAGACCGTCAACCCCAGCTCTACCCGGCCAAACCCAAAGCCCGCCTCTTCGATGTCGCCGTGGACGTCGAATACCCCGTCGTCCACGGCGGCCAAGTCGCCATCGGCGCGGTAGGGACGCCCCAGGGCCGCGCCATCCCCCCCCTGGGCCAAGACGATACCATCCCCTTTGATACGGGCGTAGACCACGTCGGGATTGCCCAGCATCTCCGCCACCAAGCTCTCCAAAGCGGCGAGATCCGTGGACAGCACAGCGTCTTTGGCGGCGGCGGCAAACAGGGCGGCTACGGTGGTGGCCCGCTGCTGGAGCTGGGCCTCGTTGGACAGCTGCAAATAGCGGTGGCCACTGACCAGCAAGATGGCCAACAAGACCACCTCGATGAGGGCGATGCCGAGGATGGTCTTGAGGCGAAAACTCACACAGCCCCCCGAGCCCTCAGAAGCCTCGGGTGTCGTGGAAGCGCACCAACTCCCGCCCCGCCATATAGGCCTGCTCGGAGATCTTGGACCAGCTGACCCCGTAGACCCGATAATCCATGTAGCTCTGGTAGATGGGCGCCGCGGCGGGGTCTTGGCCCAGGGTGGCCAACAGATCCCGGGCCACCTCCCCCAACCGTCGATAGACTTCCACCGGGAAGGCGTGGAGGACGACGTTGTGGTCGTTGAGGAGCCGGCCCAGGGCCTGGCCGTTGTTGGCGTTGAAATCGGCGAAGGTGACCTCGAATTCGGACCCGGCACAGGCTTCGAACAGGGCCCGCTCGGCGTCGGACAAGCTGTCCCACAGGGTGCGACTGATCCCTAGGTCCATGACGGTCCCCGGCTCGTGGAAGCCTGGGTAATGGTAATTCTTGATCAGCCGCTGGATGCCCAGGGCTTCGTCGTTCCAAGGCCCCACCCACTCGGTGGCATCCAGGGTCCCGGCCTCCAGGGCGGGCATGATGTCGGCGGCGGCCAACAACACCGGTTCGCCCCCCAAGGCCCTGAGGACTTCGCCCCCCAAACCCGGCAGCCGCATCTTCAGGCCCTTGAAGTCGTCGAAGCCTCGAATGGGATTGCGGTACCACCCCCCCATCTGCACCCCGGTGCAACCGCACATCAAGTGCTTGATGCCAAATTCAGCCCCCACCTGCTCCCAGAGGGCCAGACCCCCCCAAAGTTGAATCCAGGCGCCCATATCGTAGCCCGTGAGGCCAAAGGGCACCTCCGAGAAAAAATCAAA
>JBHJHK010000359.1:0-10614 GCA_050330975.1 Candidatus Competibacterales bacterium
CCTGTGAGCGAGCGGGCGTCAATGCCCTGGACTATCTAACGCAAGTGCAGCGTTATCGCGATGAGGTCAAGGCGCATCCCAGCGCCTGGCTCCCTTGGACGTATCAAGCCTCTTTGAGCGCTCGCCAAGGTGAAAAAACCCCTGCGTAGCCGCGCAGAAAATCACCTTACGCTAAGCCGCCGTTAGCTCTCGGATGACTACGATTATTGATATCGATGATTGACGGCCTGCGACCTGCCGATTTCGCATCGCCTACAGCGCACAGCACACCAACCCAAACTCCACGGTCTCCTCCACTGGCACGGCCTTTTGGTTGGGATCGGGTTGGTTCATAAACCGCACGGCAAAGCGGTGGCGACCGCCGCTGATCTCGGGGTAGTAACTCGAGGTGGTGTCCAGGCTCACCCGCAACAACTGATAGGCGGTGTTGGTGTCGAGGTTTTGCTGATAAAACCCCTGGGGGGCCTGGACGAGGGTAGGGTGGGCGCTCTGGCGCACCAAATGGAGAACGGTTTCGATGCCCTCCCGCAGGGGTAAAAACAGGGCAAACCAGCCCTGGAGGTGTTGGAAGCGCTCGTCGGGGGCATACTGCAACCAGTGATGCAACGCTGGCAGGTCAAAATCAAAGGTGCCCACCGCCAGGGCACTGCGCTGGCGAATCACACCCAAAAAATCGTTGTTGCGCAGACTCTCCAGGGCGATGGTGTCGAAGTTTTGCACCTTCAGCGCCAGGTGATTGAGGTCCTCTAGGGTGTCATCGAGGCGTTGGGTGTCCACGTGGTCGGGGAGGCGTTGCCGCAATCGGCCGAGGGTGCGGCTGTAGCGCTCCAACTCCTGGCGCAGTTCGGACTTGAGTTCATTGCGCCCCACCAGCCGCATCACCTCGAACAAACTCTGGAGGGCGGCCCTGGAATCCCAGGGGGAAGGACCGCGGGCCGTGGCGTCGAATTGGGTGAACAACGCCTCCAGGCGCAGAAACGTCCGCATCCGCTCGTTGAGGGGGTGTTCGTAGAAGACCACGGCGTCACGGCTCACTTCCACGACGGGTGTCCTCCCGCAGGGCGTTGGGTGAGGGCAAGGTATTGGCGGTGGAGGGCCTCCACCTGGGGGGCCAAGGCCTCTCGAGCCCCGGCGTTGTACACCACATCGTCGGCCACCGCCAGGCGCTCATCCCGCTCCGCCTGGGCTGCGACGATACCCGCGGCCTGGTCTTCGGTCACCTGGTCCCGGGCCATGACCCGGGTCACCTGGGTGGCCTTGGGCGCATCCACCACCAACACCCGATCCACCAGGTCCACCATCCCGGCCTCCACCAGCAGGGGTACCACCACCAGGGCGTAGCCCGGGGCTTGGCTGCCGGCGTCCAGGGCCTTGAGGCGGTCTTGCACCGCGGCGCGAATCCGGGGGTGGAGGATGGCGTCGAGGCGTCGGCGCTGGTGGGCATCGGCGACGATGCGGCGCCGCAACGCCGGCCGACACAAGCTCCCATCGGCGGCGATGACATCGGCGCCAAAGGTCTGGGCGATGGCCGCCAACGCCGGCTCGCCCGGCTGTACCAATTCCCGGCTGATGAGGTCGGTGTCGACCACTGGAACCCCGTGCTTTGCGAACAAATCGCTCACCAGGGTTTTGCCGCTGGCGATGCCACCGGTGAGTCCCACCACCAGACCGATCAAAGATCCACCAGCGTGAAATTCGGTATATTCGGCCCCAGTACCAGAGCCAACCAACCGCCGGCCGCCAAAAACGGCCCAAAGGGAATGGGGGTTTCCCGCCCCTGGCGCTTGGTGGCGATGCGGGCGAGGCCATAGACCGTGCCGGTGAGGGAGGCGAACAACACCACGCTGGGCAGCGCCTGCCAGCCGGCCCAGGCTCCCAACATGGCCAGCAGCTTGAAGTCGCCGTAGCCCATCCCCTCCTTGCCGGTGATGAGTTTGAACAACCAGTAGATGCTCCACAGGGATAGGTAGCCCGCCATGGCGCCGATGACGCTGCTCTCCAGGTCGCAAAACACCCCAAATAACCCCAAGCCCAACCCCAGCCACAGAAAGGGCAAAGTGATGTCGTCGGCCAGCAATTGGTGATCGATGTCGATACCGCTTTGGGCGATGAGGGCGGCGGTGAGGGCAAATAGCGCCACTCCCTCCACGGTGAAGCCGTATTGCCAAAACACATAGCCCGTCAGCAGGCCGGTGAAGGCCTCCACCAAGGGATAGCGCACGCTGATCTTCTGGCGGCAGCATCGACAGCGCCCCTTGAGCCACAGATAGCTCAGCAAGGGAATGTTCTCCAAGGCCCCGATGGGATGGCTGCAATGGGGGCAGCGGGAGCTGGGCCAGGCCAAATTGAGGGGTTCGTCGGGGGCTTGGGAAGGCGTCTCTTTCAGTTCGGCGCAGGCTTGACGCCATTCCCGTTCCATCATCAAGGGTAGGCGGTGGATGACCACGTTGAGAAAACTGCCCACAAAGAGCCCAAAAAACAAGGCTAGGGCAAAACGCAAGGTGGGGTCGGCGTCGATGAGGGCGAGGGCTTCCATGATTTGGGGATTTGGTCCAATTCGCAAAATGGCAAGGGATGCGATCATTGTCGCACAAAGGCCCGGCCTCTCCCTAAGCCGGTGGTGGCCAACGGGTCTGGGCCTGCGTGGGATTTGCCGTGGCCCACGGCAAGGGAAAACCGCCTACACTGGCGGACCATGGCACAATAATGGGGGTCGACCACCATGAAACCCGCGATTCTTCTCACCGAACCCCTGGTTCCCAACGACATCATGGATGCCCTGCACCAGCGCTTCACCGTGCTGCGCCACTGGCTCGGCGAGGCCGATGCCGCCGTGGAGGCCATGGCCACCACGGGTGGCAAAGGGGCCAGTCGAGCCTTGATGGACCAGCTGCCGGCCCTCAAGCTCATCAGCGTCTATGGGGTGGGGGTAGACGCCGTGGATCTGGAGGCGGCCAAAGCCCGGGCCATCCAGGTCACCAACACCCCCGATGTCCTCACCGAGGACGTGGCGGATCTCGCCGTGGCGTTGTGGCTCGCCTGCGCCCGAGACGTGGTGCGGGGAGATCGCTTGATTCGCCGTGGCGGCTGGCTCCAGGGGGGGTTGGCCTCCACCACCAGCACCCGGGGGCGACGGGTGGGGTTTTACGGCTTTGGCCGCATCGGCCGTGCCATCGCCCGTCGCCTGGAGGTCTTCGACGCCAAGATCAGCTACCACAAGCCCACCCCCTTGGCGGGGGGGGCGGGGCATCTCTATGGCTATCGGGACTCTCTGTTGGAGCTCGCCACCCACAGTGATGTGCTCATGGTGTGCACTGCCTTGACGCCCGCCACCCGTTTGAGCGTCACCGACGCGGTCCTGCGGGCCCTGGGGCCCAAGGGGATCTTGGTGAACATCGCCCGGGGGGCGGTGATTGACGAAGCCGCCCTGGTGACCTGTCTCCAAGACGGGGGATTGGGAGCCGCCGCCTTGGACGTATTCGCCCACGAACCCCAGGTACCGGAGGCGCTGTGGACCTTGGACAACGTGGTCTTGACCCCCCACATCGGCAGCAACACCATCGAGACGCGGCGGGCCATGGGCCGGTTGGTGATCGACAACTTGAGCGCCCACTTCCAGGGTCGGCCTTTGTTGACCCCAGTGATCTAGAGGACTTGCCCTTTGAACTACGTCATCGATCCGCCCCCCCAGGTCGCCCTGCCCATCCACGGGGCAGAAGAGGCCCACTTTCCCGTGCGCCGCGTCTACTGCGTGGGCCGCAACTACGCCGCCCACGCCCGGGAAATGGGGGCCGACCCCGACAAAGAGCCGCCGTTTTTCTTTCAAAAATCCCCCGACAATCTCATCCCCGGGGGAGGGGAATTTCCCTACCCCGGCCACACGGCGGATGTCCACCCCGAAGTGGAACTGATGGTGGCCCTCCAAGGGGGTGGCGCCGACATCCCCGAGGCCCGGGCTCTGGAGGCGGTCTACGGCTATGGGGTGGGGTTGGACATGACCCGCCGCGACCTGCAACAACAGGCCAAGGACAAGGGGCGGCCCTGGGAGGTGGCCAAGGCCTTTGAGCACTCGGCCCCCTGTTCGGCCCTGGTGCCCGCCGCCGCCATTGGCCACCCCGCCACGGGGGCCATCTGGCTCACGGTCAACGGCGCTCCCCGTCAGCAGGGGGATTTGGCCCAGATGATCTGGTCGCCGGCGGCCATCATCGCCGCCCTGTCCACCTTGTTCACCCTGGCCCCGGGGGATGTGATCTTCACCGGTCCCCCGGCGGGGGGGGGGCCAGTGGTGCGGGGCGACCACCTCTTGGCTGGAGTGGCGGGGGTGGGGGAGTTGGGGGTGACGGTGGTGTAGGGATTTTGTGACGACACGCCGAGCCCCATGGGGCATCTGGGCTCCAGTGCATCTCGAGGCACCTGGGATCCGTAGCCATCCAGTGTCGACCGGTACTCGGTCGATGGCATGGCTAACTCAACTCCAAAAGAGGTGTTCCATGAGGCACAAACTGGCCTGGGCGACGGCAGTCGCCGGCGGTATCACAGCGGTGGTGGCCGGGGCTGAACCCGTCCAGCTGACGGTGACCATCGAGAATCTCGCCCCCCGCAACGGCACCTTTCAAACCCCCCACTTTGTGGCCTTCCACGATGGGTCGTTTGACATCTACAACGGCGGCACCCCGGCGGATTCGCTGCCGATTCCGGGCAGTGAGGGGGTGGAGCGCCTGGCGGAGGACGGCAATACCGGTGTTTTGACCATGGATTTTGAAATCCTGGTCCCCGGTGGGGTCGTCGCCACCATGGCCGGACCCAACGGCCCCATCGCCCCCGGGGAAGTGGCCACCATGACCTTTGATCTGGAGTCCACCGACCCCAACGCGCGGTTTTTCAGCTACGCCTCCATGGTGATCCCCAGCAACGACTTTTGGTACGCCAACGGCGATCCCATGGCCATTCCGGTGTTTGACGAAGCGGGCAACTTCGTCGCCCAGGACTTTATCGTCACCAACCAGCGGATTTTGGACGCCGGCACCGAAGTCAACGACGAACTCCCCATGAACACGGCGTTCTTCGGCCAGCAGATGCCCGATACCGGCGTTGAGGAAAACGGCGTGATCCTCGATTTTGGCGACCCCTCGGGGTTGGTGATGTTCATGCCCCCCGAGGAGGGCGGCATTTTGGCCGACCCCGGCTTTGCCGGTGCCGATTTTGCCCTCGACGGTTATCCTTTGGTGAAAATCAGCTTCGCCACCGGGGTTGCCGCCGCCGACGAGGCCTTTGTCCGGGGCTTATACCTGGAGTTGTTGGGCTTTGAACCCGACGAGGCGGGGTTGATGTTCTGGGTCGAGGCGTTGCAAGACGGTTTGAGCCGCGACGCTGCGACCCAGGCGTTTATGGACGCCGCCGGCGGTTGACGGCGGCGGTTTTGCCGCCCTCAATCCGGGGCGGGGAGTAGCGCGCTGGTAAAACCGTACTGGGCGAGGAGCGCCTGGGCTTCGGGGGAGAGGATAAACAGCGCTAGCTGGACCGCCGCGGGCCGGTGGGGCGCGAGGAGAATCAACCCATAGTCGGCTCCCACGGCCAGGTTTTCCGGCAGCTGGACCATCTGTAGGGTGGGTGACTCGGCCAGGGCGGCCTTGGCGTTGGTGCAGTAGGTGAGAAACACATCGGCCCGGTCGTTTTCCATCACCCAGGCGTAGGGATTGCGCCCCGCCGGGGCCTTGGGGGAATCGGGGCCCCCGGTGAGCTGGAGCGCTTTGGCGTCGAGCGGTTGATAGCTGCCCGGTCGCAGGGTTTCGGCTTTGTGGAACAGCTCCCAGGCATAGTCGCCAGCGGGGTCGGCCTTGGGCGTCGACGTGCCAAGGCGCACAGCTGGATCGAGCAGGACGTCTAGCACCGTGGCGGGGGTAATGACCACCTCGGCTCGGGCCAGGGCACAGAGTTGGTTGCGGGCGAACAGTACCACCACGTCCCCGCGGCCTTGATCCCTGAGGCGTTGGGGGTGGGCTAGATTGGCCGAAGCGAATACATCCACCGGCTCTCCGGCTTCGATGCGCTGCCGCAATAACCCGGAAGGGGCAAAGGTGGTGGCCACGGGGGTTTGAAAGCGCGCCTCAAAGGCCTTGGCGACGTCGGTGAGGGCGTAGCGCAAACTCCCCGCGCCGTACAGGCGCACGGCGCTGTCGCCGCCGTGGTCTTGGGCCACTGGCGCGGTACTGAAACTCCACATCATCATCAGCCATACCATCCGGCTCATACTCTATCCTCCTCGCAGTTCACCCCGCGTTGGGCGATGGAACATCCAGAGCTCGGGGCACTACTCTGGGCCATTACTCTGGGCCATTGAAATGCACCCGCCCCAGGTGGCTGATGTCATAGCCCCCCAGTTCGGCGGCCTGGTGGGCAAACCGCTCCTGGCGGGCAAAGGCCATGAGGCGCTGGAAGGGGGCCTCAAAATAGGCCCAGCGCCCCACCACCAGGTCGTAGCGCTCCACGGTCAACGGCAAAAAATCCAGCCCCAGGGGGCGGGCCGCGGCCTCGACCCCCAAACCCACCTCGGCCGCCCCACTGGCCACCGCCAGGGCCACATCGGTCTCGCTGCGCAGGGGCAAAGCCTCAGCCACCAGGGTCAAACCCGCCTGGGCCAGCAACTGCTCTAGCAGCAGTTGACTGCCGCTCCCCGGCTGGCGTTGGGCAAAGCGCCGGGTGACGGCCGTCGCCAAGCCGTCGATCCCCGCGGGATTGCCCGGGGCCACCATCAGTCCCTGGCGGCGCCAGCCCCACTCCAATACCACCACCGGCCTGTTCGCCAACTCCCGGGCCACCCGGGCCTCGCTGTGGCGCTGGCTGGGGGGGTCGAACAGGTGGAGGCCACAGGCCAGGGCCTCCCCGGCGGCAAACCGGGCCAAGCCGTCCAACGAGCCGTTGAACAGCACCGCCAGGCCGCACTCCGATTCCCGCACCGCCCAGTCCAGCAAAGGATCGTGGCTGCCGGCGATGATGGCCGGCGGCCGGGGCGCCGCGGGTGGGGAGGGGATGGGGGTCTCGCCTTCGAGGTTCTCCAATAGCCACTGGTCGATGCGCTCCCGGGGAAAGAGCCATTTTCCCGCCGCTCGCGTGCAGGGAATCCGCCCCTTGGCCACGAGATCGTAAATTTTGCGCTCCTTGAGCCCGAGGTAAGCGGCGACTTCCCGGGTGGTGAGGAAGGCCTTTTCCCCGGCGTCGTTCCCTGCTTCCGGTGCGGTTCCCTGGATCATGGTGGCAAAAACCCTCCGTCGAGGGCTAGCATTGTGACTTCACAGATAGGCATAATTTACCAACCTTCATGCTTTGCTGAAAATTACCGGTAGTCGGGGAAAATTTGCAAGATATCATCGCCGCCTTTGCCCTGGCCCTGACCCTCATTGGACGCGCCGATCCCCAGTTGGTGGAGATCGTTGGGTTGTCCCTCCAGGTGAGCCTCATGGCCGTCGCCGTGGCCTGTGGACTGGCCCTGCCCCTGGGGGCGGCGGTGGGGGCGTTGCGCTTCCCCGGCCGGGTCCTCCTCGCCGTGCTCCTCAACGCCCTCATGGGCCTGCCGCCGGTGGTGGTGGGCCTGGTGGTGTATCTCCTGCTCTCCAACGCCGGTCCCTTGGGATTTTTGGGCCTGCTCTACACCCCCACCGCCATGATCATCGCCCAGACCATCCTGGTGACGCCTTTGATCGCCGCCCTCACCCGCCAAGTGGTGGAGGACCTCAACGCCGAATACGACGAGCAGCTGCGCTCGCTGCGGGTGTCCACGGCGACGCGCCTGGGAACGCTGTTGTGGGACGCCCGCTACAGCCTCCTCACCGCCGCCCTGGCGGGCTTTGGCCGGGCCATCGCCGAGGTGGGGGCGGTGATCATCGTCGGCGGCAACATCAACCACGTCACCCGAGTCATGACCACCACCATCGCTTTAGAAACCGCCAAGGGCAATCTGGCCCTGGCCCTGGCCCTGGGGTTGATCCTCATCGCCCTGGCGGTGGTGGTCAATGGCGCCGTCATGGGGTTGCGGGCCACCGCCGGGCGGTTGGCCTATGCCTGAGGTGGAGTGCGCCACCCCGACCCCCGCCGCCCCGTCGGTCACGGCGGGGGCGTTGTTCCCCGGCCGCCTGGAGGGGGTGGTGTACGCCGTCAAAGGCCAGCGCTTGGTGGACGACGTGACCCTGGAGATTCCCCCCCACAGTTCCACGGTGATCCTGGGGCCCAACGGGGCGGGGAAGAGCTTGACCCTGCGGCTGCTCCACGGCTTGCTCTTGCCCACCGGCGGCCGGGTGACCTGGGGGGGGCGGCCCCTGGACGACGCCACGGGGCGGCGCCAGGCCATGGTGTTCCAGCGGCCGGTGCTGCTGCGCCGCACGCTGGCGGCCAACGTCGACTACGCCCTGGGGCTCCGCGTAGGGTCGGCCAAAGCGCGCCGACGGCGCCGCGACGCCTGCTTGGCCCAAGCCGGCTTAGAGGCGTTGGCCCGGCGGCCGGCGCGGCGTTTGTCGGGGGGGGAACAACAGCGCCTGGCCCTGGCCCGGGCCTTGGCCCTGGAGCCCGAGGTGTTGTTCCTCGACGAGCCCACCGCCAGCTTGGACCCGGCGTCGGTGGTGGCCATCGAAGGCGCCATCCACCGGGCCCACCGCCAAGGCACCACCGTGGTGCTGGTCACCGACGACCTGGGCCAGGCCCGGCGCCTGGCCGAGCGGGTGGTGTTTCTCCACAAAGGGCAGGTGTTGGAGGCAGGGCCGGCCGAGGCCTTTTTCCACCGCCCCCAGACCGCTGCCGCCCGGGCGTTTTTGGCCGGGCAATTGGTGTTGTAGTCCCCAACTCGAGGAGGATTTGCCGTGTTGAATACCCTGCGCAACCCGCTGTCGTTGGCCCTGGGCGCCCTGTTGGCCCTGGGCCTCACCGCCGCTGCGGCCCAAGACGAGTTCATCGTCCTCCAGTCCACCACGTCGACGGAAAATTCCGGGCTGTTCGCCGCCATTTTGCCCCCGTTTACCGCCGAGACCGGCATCGAAGTGCGGGTGGTGGCGGTGGGCACTGGCCAGGCGTTGAAAAACGCCCGCAACGGCGACGGCGATGTGCTGTTGGTCCACTCCAAGCCCGCCGAGGAGCAGTTTGTCGCCGAGGGTTACGGGGTCGAGCGCTTCGATGTGATGTACAACGACTTCGTCATCGTCGGCCCCGCCGCCGACCCGGCCGACGTCAAAGGCAGTCGCGACGCCACGGCGGCGCTAGAGGCCATCGCCGCCGCCGAGGCGGTGTTCGTCTCCCGAGGCGACGACAGCGGTACCCACCGCAAAGAGCTGAGTCTGTGGCGCGAGGTCGGCGTCGATGTGGCGTCGGCCAGCGGCCAATGGTACCGGGAGGCCGGCACCGGCATGGGCCCCACCCTCAACGTCGCCATCGCCATGGACGGCTACGTCCTCACCGACCGGGCCACCTGGATCGCCTTTGGCAACAAGGGCGACCACGCCATTGTCGTGGAGGGAGACCCCGCCCTGTTCAACCAATACGGCGTCATTTTGGTCGACCCCGAACGCCACCCCAAGGTCAAGGCCGAGGCCGGCCAGCGGTTTATCGACTGGCTCACGGGGCCCGTCGGCCAGGCGGCCATCGCCGATTTTGAAGTCCAGGGTCAGCAGCTGTTCTACCCCAACGCCAGCCGCTGAACCCCGCCGCTGAACAAATTCCCCCCCAGGGGGACCTAACCGGGGATCAACGGTCTAGGAGAACGCGTGATGCCCGGTTATCTGCCCTTCGCCGGCGCCTTGGAGCTGCCGGCCTACGTCTGCGACAACTGCGGTTTTTGGCAGCGCTATTTCGAGCGCCCCCCGAGCTGCCCGCTGTGCCTCGACGGCCGCCACGTGGTGCCCCAGACGGGCTGGCAGTTCTGGAGTGAATCCGAAGCCCAAGAGCGGTTTCCCTGCCACTGGCGAGAGGAAGAGCCGGGGGTGTGGCGGTTTTGGAACCACCCCGTCAACGGCATCGGCGCCAACGCCTACCTCATCGTCGGCGAGGGGGGAAATCTGGTGTTTGAGGGGGGGACGGGGTTCAGCCAAGCCGCCTTGGACCACATGGCCTCCTTGGGGGGCGTCCAGGTGCTGTCCGCCTCCCACCCCCACAGCTACGGGGCCCTGTGGCAGATACAGCGCCGCTTTGACCCGGAACTGGCCCTCCACCCCGGGGATTTGGCCTGGACCAACGCCGTCCAGGTGACCTGGCCCTTCGACGAGCACTTGACGCCTCTACCGGGGTTGACCCTCTACCTCACCGCCGGCCATTTTGCCGGCCACGCCGTGCTCTACGACGAAAAGCGGCGCATCCTGTTTTGCGGTGACGCCTTGAAATTCGACGTGGATCCGGAGGATCCCCGCCGGGCGGTGGCCATTTCCGCCCACAAGTCCTTTGTCCGGGGGGTGCCCCTGACGCCTTCGGAACTGCGCCGCTATCGAGACGTTTTCGCCCCGTTGGATTTCGTCCAAACCTGGACCCCCTTTGAGCAGGCCCGCAACAGCGGCCGGGCCGAGGCGTTGGCCCTCATCGACGCCATGTTGGCCACCCGGCCCCCCGCCGCGCCGGTGCCCCTGGAGGAACTCGAGGTGG
>JBHJHK010000360.1:0-11328 GCA_050330975.1 Candidatus Competibacterales bacterium
CGGGTGGGGGGTGGGGGGGGCCCGGGGGGGGGGGGGGGGGGGGGGGGGGGCCCCGGGGCCCCCCCGCCGCATCCTGGCCCTCTATGGCCGCCACAATGCGCTCGTGTTCCCCCTGGACCTTCCCCAGCAACTCCGGCAACTGACTGGCGGTGTTGGCCCGGGCACTGCGGATAAAGCGCCGGGCGTGGTGGTCGAGGAAATCCGACACGGCGATGAAGTAGGGATTGTGGGTGGCGGCGACGATGGCGCGGTGGAAGGCCACGTCTTGGTCGACGCCGCTCTCTCCCCGGGCCACCGCCTGGGCCATGGCCCGGCAGTGGCCTTGGATGGCCGCCAACTCCCCAGCGCTGCGGCGTTGGGCGGCCAAGGCCGTCGCTCCGGCTTCCACCACCGCCAACAGCTCCGCCAGGGCCGCCTGGGCGGCGGGATCCTCGGGGGAGGGCAAATCCAGCCGCCGGCTGGCGGCGAGACCCTCGCGGTTGACAAAGGCTCCTCGCCCCTGGTGGGAGGTCAAGATGCCCTCGGACTTGAGCTGGGAGATGGCCTCCCGCACCACGGGGCGGCTGACGCCGTACAGGCTTGCCAACACGTGTTCCGGGGGCAACTTGTCGCCGGCCTTGAGCTCCCCGCCGGCGATGGCCGCCCGCAGGCGCCCCGCCACGTCGTCGGCTAGAGTCGGCCGCCGGCCCAGGGTTTCGCCGCGCAGGGTCATGGGGCTCGGCCCTCAAGTGGTGGATCTCAAGTCCCAGACCTCGGATCTCAGGTCATGGACCAGCCACCGGCGACGTCGCACACCTGGCCGGTGATAAAATCCGCCCCCTTTGAGGTCAAGAACAAGGCGGCGTGGGCCACATCCAAAGGGGTACCAAAGCGGCCCAGGGGCGTCTGTTGGCGGATGCGTTGGTTGAGTTCGGGATCCACCCCGGCCATGAGGGGGGTATCGATGCGCCCCGGTGCTAGGGCGTTGACGGTGATATTGTAAGGCCCCAGCTCCCCCGCCAGGTGGCGGGTCATGCCTATGAGGGCGGCTTTGGTGGTGGCGTAGTGGACGCCGATAAAATCGCAATAGCTGCGCCCGGCCACCGAGGCCATGTTGACGATGCGGCCAAAGCGCCCCGCCATCATGGGGGGGACCACGGCCCGGATGGCGTAAAACGCCCCGTTCAAGTTCACATCCACCACCCGGTGCCATTCGTCCAAGGCCATTTCTCCCGCCTTGGCGGCCCGGCCGGCGTGCTTGGGGGAGATGCCGGCGTTGTTGATGAGGGTATCCACCGTCCCCCAGGCCCGACTGACCTCGGCCATGGTGGCTTCCACCTGGGCCGCCTCGGCGCAGTCCACGGCAAAGGCCAGGGCTTGCCCCCCGGCGGCGGTGATGGCCCTAGCGCTCTGCTGGGCGTTGTCCCCGTCGATGTCCAAGACCGCCACCCTGGCGCCATGGGCCCCATAGGTGGCCGCCAACTGGCGGCCGATGCCGCGACCGGCGCCGGTGACCACCACTAATCGATCTCGATGGCAGAGCAAATCCGCTGAATCCATGGAACCATTCTCCCGGCACAAGACGAGAAAAACAGGTTGCCAGACAACTAGGCAGGTGCTAGTTTTCTGCAAAAATAGGTCTCAATGGGTTTAGCTTAGCAAAGGGTCTTGGAAGACCCAACTACCAGAGCCACCTTGCGGCTTCGAGCCGTCATAAAAACGCAACCGTACCCAATCCATCGAGGAGGATCGTGCCGTGTCGAAGGCATCGCTGTGCCGTGGGCTGTTGGCCTTTGCCCTACTGCTGGGGGGGGGAACCACCCAAGCCGAAGTCACCTTGGGGGCGCTATTTCCCCTGAGTGGTCCCTTGGCCGTCCTGGGTCAAGAGAGTTTTCGCGGCGTCGAGCTGGCCGCCGAGGCCCGCAACGCCCAAGGCGGTATCAACGGCGAGCCCATCGAGCTCATCATGGGGGACGCCGTGGACAACAACCAGGCGGTGGGGGAGGCCAGGCGGTTGATTTCCGTGGCGGGGGTCGAGGCCATCCTGGGGACCTATTCCTCGTCCCGGTCCTTTGCCGCCAGCCAGGCCGCCGAACTCAGCGGCGTGCCCTACTTCGAGTTGGGGGCCATTTCCGACCCCATCACCGAGCGGGGTTTTCAGTACCTGTTCCGCCTCAATCCCACCGCCCAGGACTTTGCTGAAACCATCGTCGACGCCGTCCCCGACGCCCTAGCCCCCGCCCTGGGCCTCGACCCCGAGACGCTCAAGGTGGCCATCATCCACGAGGACAGCCTCTACGGCCAGACGGTGGCGGGCTTCCAAAAAGAGCGAGCCGCTGAGCGGGGCCTCAATGTGGTCGAGGTACTGCCCTACTCCGCCAAGGCGGTGGATTTGTCGTCGGTGATCCTGCGCCTCAAGGGGGCCGAGGTGGACGCGGTGCTCCAGACCAGCTACCAAAACGATACCGTGTTGTTTTTGCAGCAGTCCCAGGACTTTGACTTCAGTCCGGCCATGGTCATCGGCACCGGCGGGGGTTACTCCTTGAAGGATAGCTACGAGGCCGTGGGAGCAACGGGGATGGAGGGCAAGTTCAACGTCGACTTTCCCCAGTACCGCCTCAACCCCGAAGCCACCCCGGGCATTGACGACTTTATCCAGCGCTACCAGGATAAATACGGCCACTTTCCCCGCTCCGGCCATTCCTTGGCCAACTTTTTCGGTGCCAATGCGGTATTTGACATCCTCGCCGCCGCCGAATCCCTGGAGGCCGACGCCGTTCGCGCCGCCGCCATGGCCATGGATCAGCCGATCAACCAATCGGTGACCGGCTGGGGGGTCAAGTTCGATGAAAAGGGCCAAAATCAACGGGGACGGGCCTATATGATGCAGTGGCAAGACGGCGAGCTGGTCACCGTCCACCCCCCGGAGGTGGCCGTGGCTGAGATCCTGCCCGACGGGCGCCACCGCTGACGTCGGCGCCGAGCCCCGCCCCCAATCGTGGATATCTTCCTCCAGCTGGTCGCCAACGGCGTGGTGTTGGGGGGGATGTACGCCCTCATCGCCGTGGGCCTGACCTTGATCTTCGGCGTGGTGAGGGTGATCAACTTCGCCCACGGCGAGCTCCTCATGGTGGGCATGTACACCGTCTATCTCATCACCGCCGCCACTGGTCTCCACCCCTACCTCACGGCGTTGCCGGTCATGGGGCTGTTATTTGTCGTCGGGTTGACCATCCAGTGGCTGATTATCCAGCCGCTGTTGAACGCCAAGCACGAAATCCAAATCTTCGCCACGGTGGGTTTGTCCACGGCGTTGATCAATCTGGCCTTGTTGGTGTTTGGCGCCGACCTCCAGGCGGCGCCGGCGGCTTTTGCCCGCTCCCGCACCCAGTTGGGGGAGGTATCGTTGGTCAACGGTCACCTGCTGATGTTGGCGGTGGCCGTGGTGGTGATCGTCGGGTTACACGTGTTTTTGCACCACAGCCGTTTCGGCCGGGCCATCCGCGCCACCGCCCAGCACCGAGAGGCGGCAGCCCTCATGGGCATCGATGTCCACCGGGTCTACCGGGTGACCTTTGGCATCGGCGCCGCCTGTGTAGGGCTGGCGGCGGCGTTGATGATGGGGTTGTACCCGGTGTTTCCCACCGTGGGGACCTATTTCGTCCTCACCGCCTTTGTGGTGACGGTATTGGGGGGGATGGGCAGTTTGTTTGGCGCCTTGATCGGCGCCATGATCATCGGCCTGGTGGATTCCCTGAGCGGCTATTACATAGCCCCAGACCTCAAGGAAGTCGTCTACTTTGTTTTGTTTCTCGCCATCCTCCTGGTCCGGCCCACGGGGCTGTTTGGCCTGGGGCGCGGGTCGGAATAGGGGAGGCACGGTTCCCTTGATCGCCGTCATCAAAGATATTTTGTGCCAGTTGAGCAATCCCCGGGTCTACGTGGGGTTTTTGGCCTTGGGGGCCTTGTTGGCCCTGCCCTTGGCGGTGGATTCGCCGTTTATCTACCACGTGTTTGTCACCATTTGCGTCTACGGCGCCCTGGTGACGGCGTGGAATATCGTCGGTGGCTACGCCGGGCAGTTGTCCTTGGGCCACACCATTTTCTACGGCATCGGCGGCTATACGGCGGCTTTGTTGATCCAGAGCAGTGGCCTCAGTCCTTGGCTGGGGATGTGGGTGGGAGCTTTGATCGCCGCCTTGGTCGGGGTTGTCATTGGCTACCCCTGCTTTCGCCTCCGGGGGCCATTCTTCGTCTTGGCCACTGTGGCCTGTTTGGAGGTGGTGCGGCTTGTGACCCTCAACCAAGCCGCTTGGACCGGGGGAGCGGCGGGGTTGATCGTGCCGTTGAACATCGGTTGGGAGTGGATGATCTTCCGGGAGCGCTGGGCCTCGCTCCTCATCGCCTTTGGCTTTTTGCTGTTCGCCTTGGGGGTGTCGTTGTGGGTGCGCCACGCCCGTTTTGGCTATTACCTCATGGCGGTGCGGGAACGGGAGGACGCCGCCCGGGCCGCCGGGGTCAACACCGTGGGGGTAAAGCTGCTGGCCATCGCCCTGTCAGCGGCCCTCACGGCCCTCATCGGCAGCTTCCACGCCATGTACACCACCTTCCTCGAGCCCGAGTCCCAGTTTTCCCTGACTCTGGCCATTGAGATCGCCATGTTCGGCCTCATCGGCGGACTGGGGACCGTGGCGGGCCCCTTGGCGGGGACGTTGTTGGTGGTGCCCCTCACGGAGCTGGCCCGGGGATGGCTGGGGGCGGCGGCCGACGGCCTCCACGGTTTGGTCTATGGGGTGGTGTTGGTGGTGGTGGTCCTCACGGTCCCCGGGGGGTTGGTGGGGCAGCTGGGCCCCCCCATTGGCCGTTGGTTGGACCGTCTGCCCGGGGGGCGGCCCAAGTCTATGGGGTCGCGGATCAGTGGCTTTGCCGTCGCCGATTCCCCAGGGGATGCCCCGCGCCGAGAGATCGGTCCTCCGGTGTTGGTGGCCGAGGGGCTGGTGAAGCGCTTTGGGGGCCTAGTGGCCACCGACGACGTCAGCCTCACCCTCCACCGGGGGGAGGTGTTGGGGATCATCGGCCCCAACGGCGCCGGCAAGACCACCTTGTTCAATCTGCTGTCGGGGTTTATTCCCCCCGATCGGGGTTCGGTGACCATCGTGGGCGAAGACGGCCGTCGCCTCACCCCCCGCTCCCCCCATGCCTTTGCCCGGGCCGGCATGGGTCGCACCTTCCAGATCGTCCAGCCCTTTGGGGCCTTGACGGTGGCCGAGAATATTATGGTGGGGGCCTTTCGCCACCACGCCCGCACCCCCACGGCCAGAGCCCGCGCCTTGGAGGTGGCCAAGCTAGTGGGGCTCTACGACCAGCGGGATGTGGAGGCCCGTCATTTGACCATCGGCGGCCTCAAGCGCCTGGAAGTGGCCCGGGTGTTGGCTTTGGAGCCCCATATTTTGCTGTTGGACGAGGTCATGGCCGGCCTCAATCAAACCGATGTCCAGCAGGCGGTGGCCATGATCAAGGCCATTCGCGACCGGGGGGTGAGTATCATCGCCATCGAACACGTCATGCAGGCCATTATGAGCCTGTCGGACCGGGTGGTGGTGATCAATGCCGGACGGGTGCTCACCGAGGGGGAGCCCCAGGCGGTGGTACAAAACCGGCAGGTGATTGAAGCCTATTTGGGGGAAGACTATGTCCATGCTCAGGCTGGCTGAGGTCTATGCCGGCTACGGCAAGGTCACCGTGGTGGAAGACCTGACCTTGACCGTGGAGCCCGGGGAGGTGGTGACCCTCATCGGCGCCAACGGCGCCGGCAAGACCACCACTTTGCGGGCCATCAGCGGGCTGATGGGCACATCTCGGGGGAGCATCCACTTCGAGGGAGCCGACATCACCCGGGCTTCGGCTCCCGAGCGGGTGGCCCGGGGTATCACCCTGGTGCCCGAGGGGCGGCAGTTGTTTCCCTTTATGACCGTGTGGGAAAACCTGATGCTGGGGGCCTTTCATCCGGGTGCCCAGGAGGGGCGGGAAGAGCGTTTGGAGGGGCTATTGCGCTTGTTTCCCCGGGTGGCCGAGCGGTTGCGCCAGCAGGCGGTGTCGTTGTCTGGGGGAGAGCAGCAGATGGTGGCCATCGCCCGGGGGCTCATGGCTCGACCCAAGTTGTTGATGCTCGACGAGCCCTCCTTGGGGTTGGCCCCCAAGTTGGTCAAGCAGGTGTTCGACACCGTCGCCGCCATCGCCGAGGGGGGGACCACGGTGTTGATCGTCGAGCAAAATGTCTACCACACCCTCAACCTGGCCCACCGGGGCTATGTGTTGGAAAACGGCCGCATCACCATGGGCGATACCGGGAGTGCGTTGCTCCACAACCCCCACGTCAAGCGGGCTTATTTGGGGATTTGAGCGGGGGGTGCCGACCCCTGCAGGCGGTGGTCAAAGCCCGTTGCGCAACAGCCAAACGGCGCCGATTCCCACTGCCATGGTGAGGAGCAGATTTCGGGTGAGCACCGCCGTCCCCAGGGCCAAGGCCGAGGCGAGCCACTCCACAAAACTCCCTTGGGCCAACAGCACCGTCAACAGCGCCGCGATCAGGCAGCCGGGCAGGGCGTTGAAGCCCCGGGCCCAGGGGCCCTCGCTGGGGAGGCGTGCCCCCAGCAGACAACCGGCCAGGCGAATGGCAAAGGTGCCGGTGGCCAGGGCGATGATGAGGGGCCAAGGGCTATCCACGCTGCCGCCACCCTGCAGTGACTGCTCCCACGACCCCTCCCACTGCCAGGGCCCAGGAGGGCTCTAGGGGTGTCGCTGCCACCAGTAGGCCGGTGGCGGCAATGGCGGCCCCCCAGGGCAGAAGGTCTTCGGCGCCGCGCCACAGGCTGCGCAGGATGGCGATAAAGGCTGCGGCAAAGGCAAAATCCAGCCCGTAGGCTCGGGGTTCGGGGACGCTGCGGGCGAAGCTCACCCCCAATACGGTGGCTGCGATCCAGACCCCGATTAGGCCAACTCCGCCCCCCACCAGGTACTAGTAGCCGGCCGGCCGGCTCTGGGCGCGGGTTCGGTGCATGAGGGCCCAATTTTCGTCGGTGGCCAGGTGCACCCCCAGGACGATTTGCCACCAGGGGCGGCCTTGCAGTTCCTCTCGCAGGGAGGCGGTGATCAGCAGCAGGCGCAGGTTCAAGGCAATCCCCGCTGCGAGGGCGGCCATGGCCCCTGAGCCTGCCGCCATCCGCTCCACGGCGACGATTTGGGACGAACCGGCGAATACGGCCATCCCCATCACTCCCGTCTCTAGGCCATCCATCCCGGCTTGGGCCGCCAGCACCCCGAAGGCGACGCCGTAGATGGCCACGCCCAGGGCTAGGGGGGTGATGTCCCATAGTCCCGCGCGAAATTCTCCCGCTGGCTTCAGTGATCCGACCCCCGTCACCCTTCTCACCTCGATTTTTTGGCCAAACATAGTTCGTCAAGATAAACAGTGGCGGATTGTTCGTCAAAAAGAACGTTGTTTCTTTGAGCGGACAGGAGGGGTGGAGCTGTGGAACCGACTGAATTGATAGCCAAAGCCGTGGCGCGGGAGAGAACCCGGGCGGGTCTGAGCCTTTCGGCCTTGGCGGCCAAGGCGGGTCTGGCGAAATCCACTTTGTCCCAGTTGGAGGCTGGGCGGGGAAATCCGAGCATTGAAACCCTGTGGGCCATTGCTTCCGCCCTGGCCATTCCCTTTAGTTATTTGTTCGAAGTGGTGACACCGGAGCGGACTCTCATCCGGGCCCACGAGGGGAAGCCGGTGATGGCCGACGCTACGACCTTTTCCGCGGTGCTCTTGGCCGATTGTCCCCCGACGAGTCGCCGTGACCTCTATCGGATTACCCTGGGGAGCGGTGCCATGCGCCGCGCCGAGCCCCATCCCCCAGGGACCGTGGAGCACGCTTTGGTTTGCAGTGGTCGGGTGCGCCTTGGCCCCTTGGAGTGTCCCGAGGAACTCGACAGTGGTGATTATTACCGCTACCCCGCCGATGTACCCCATGGCTACAGGGCCCTGTCAGGGGTGGCTATCCTATTGCTGGTGATGGAAAGCCCCCATTAGGCCGCCGGGGGCTCCCATGGTCTGTGTTGGAACCATTGCTGCCCATTACCGCTGGGACACTTTTCCGGTGACCTCGACCCTGGCACCGCGGCGCAACAGTGCTTTGTAGAGTTCGGTGATGTTGCGGCAATCGTCGATACCCCGGTGGTGTCGGCCTTGGAGAGGTAGGTCGAGGGCTTGCAGCATGCCCGCCATGCCCGGGGCCTTGGCAGTGCCCATGCTCTGGCCAAAGGGGCGCTTGACGTTTTGCCAGCGGCGGTAGATGGCCGGTACTGTCTTCAAGGGGGGGATGGTGGCGGCACACTGGGTGGGCAGCATGGTTTTTAAATCCCAGTCGCCACAGGTGACCATGAGGGCGTTGCCGTCGTGGAGGCCGTGGTGGGCGAGCCAGGCTTGGTGGCTAGCGAACACGGTGGGGAACCGGTCGGCGGCATCCACATCCCGCTGGTCAATGCCAGTGAGGGCTTTGCAAAACGCCGTCAAGGTGGGGTGGTAGTGGGGGCGTACAAAGGCCTCAAAGCTGTCCACAACCGTCAAAGAGGATAGCTCCAGAAGCACCGAGGGAAACTCGATGATTTCCTGGGGATGTGGTGGGTCTGTGTCGTCGCAGGTGGCCTCAAAATCCAGGATGATGGCATGGGTAAAATCTTGGGTGATAGTCACGAGTTCGCCAATTGCTCCTCGATGCTGCGGGTGCGGTCGGTGACCACATCGCCAGTGTGCTGGGTGGTCACGGTTTCGACCAAGACGATCCAGCACTCTTCCCGGGCTACGGGATTGTGTAAGGTGCCTTTGGGGACGATGCAAAATTCGCCGGGATTCAAAACCACTTCTTGATCATTTTCAAACTGAATGACCAGTTGGCCGCGAATGACTTGGAACAGCTCATCTTCATCGTCGTGCTTGTGCCAAGCCAATTGGCCTTTGACCTTGGCGACTTTGATGTATTGGTCGTTGACCTGTCCTACTACCCTAGGTGACCAATAGTTGGTGAGTTGGTTAAAGGCGGCCTCAAGATTAATGCTTTGTATTGGATGCACGGTGGGATCCTCTCGGTGTCAAGGTCAGTCAAGATGTATTTGTGCCGTTGTTGGGTGTGTTCTATTCTAATCGGCTTGGGCTCGCTAGGGATGTCCCAGGTTGTCACAGATGAATAACCGAAAGTGAATAACCGAAAGCCGGATCGTTTTTGAACTAGTTATGTTTGAGTCGTGAGTATAGGGACAATTCATGGTTTATAAAAGCCCATCCGCGAACTATAAGTCGTTGGGTGCCGCGTATGATGTGGCATTAAATCTTTTGCAATCATTTTTTGAGTAAAGACGTCAAGGGAGTCTTTGCGGGATCATCTAGTCTTGGATGTGGGTGCTAGAGATCAGTCGCAGCCGGCGAGCAAGCCCCTGCCGCCGGTTGCGATACCGCCCCATCGGGACCTTTAAAGGCTGGATCACGCGTTCAAGGGCGTAGGGTAGGCGCACGGTGGGTCTAGGGGCATCTGGGGACAGGGTATCTGCTGTTGTCTAATCGCGGGCGAAAAACGATATTTTTGAAAAAAATCAATATCTTAGTTGGCTGGCTGGCGAGGGTTGTTGTGTTGTAGTACGGCAACTAGTAGCATTGTCCTATAACGGGCAGAGGAAAAATACCAAGGTTGTCAAGCTATTGATTTAAAGTGCTTTTTTGGGGTTTTTGTAGTGGATTATGACATAACCCGGCGTTTAGGTCATCTAAACTGTCAAAGATCACCTAACGTGCAAAGCAAAAGACGTTTTTCGCTAACTGATTGATTTAGAAGGATTTTTTTAGATTGGTTGTGGTGGGCCGTGTTATAACACAGCATTTAGACCATCTAATACTAGTTAGGCCACAAACAGATAGCAACTTAGTTAATTAACTTTTGAAGAATGAAAGTTAAAGGTGTTGTTAAGTGCCTAGACGAAAGTTTTTTCTTTTTAAATCCTTAGTAATCAATAAGCTAGCTTTGAAAAATACCCGGAAACTTCTTTTGACCTACTCAGTGAATTTAGATGTCTCGAAATTGTATCGGCGCACTGAGTGAGTCAGAATGGTAGTATTTGCTTGTGTGTTAATGTGTGTTTTCGTCTACATAGGCCCTATTGACATTAAATTTCTGGATGATTTGATGTTCAATGCTGATGGCATGAAGCGGAGAATATGGATTAGATGGGTATCCTAAAACATAAGTATTTCTGGATAATGTTCCCGATCATGGCTTTTGTTGCTGTGTTGTTTTCTCTTATGCCGAAACCTATCGGTATGAATCTAGAGGAAATTGGCAGTGGCCAGAAAGCGGTGGTCTTTATTTATGATCCCAATCTTTTGGTTAGTAATCAGCAAGCCACCGAAATGAACAAGGCACGAGAACTTGTAGGCGAACAAGCCCTTTTCTTGATTGCTAAAATTGGAGATCCAAGAAATGAAGGTTTTAAGAGGCGCTATCAAGTTCGCTCGGCTGATCTTTTGTTTTTTGACGAAGAGGGGCGGCTGATTGATCGGCAAATTGCTTTGCTAGATGCTGAGGAGCTGGCTAGAAAACTCTCAAACAAGTGACTCGTAAAATTTTTGATCGTTGATTGATCGGTCGTTGGAATATGATTTTCAGGTTTCTCGGCTAGTTTTCAGTCAGCTCTTCCCGGTCGTGTATAACGCCTTGATTTCAAATAATATTTTTTTCGACCTAACCATGGTTAACTCTTTGAAAAACATACGTAATCAATCAGATGAGCAGCGCTTTATGCTTTTCTTGTATTGGGGCAATTGATTTCAAAGGAATTTTTGGAAAAACCTTTTTTTGTGCGACATCGAAAATTCTTCTAAAATCAATGTCATATTTTCAAACGGGAAGAGCTGGAGCAAAACAAACCTGCTCAAAAAAACTATCAAAAAAATCTCGCGAGGACCTGCTATTGAACAAACTAGCTGCCATCCTCCAAATTCGCCGCCGAGCGCAGTGCTATCAGTACTACTCCATGGCTTGGGCCAATGCCAATACCCGTCGTGCTTCTTCGACGTGGAGATTTTCCACCAATTGACCGTTGTCCACTACCACTCCTCGTCCCTGGGTGATATCTTCTTCAAAAGCGCTGATAATTTGTCTAGCGTGTTCCACCTCATGGGTGCTGGGGGCAAAGAACTCATTGGCTGTATCGATTTGTTTGGGGTTGATCAAGGTTTTGCCATCAAACCCCAACTCCCGCCCCTGTCGACATGCGGCGACTAAGCCTTCGGCGTCGTCTAGGGCCAAGTGT
>JBHJHK010000361.1:0-6124 GCA_050330975.1 Candidatus Competibacterales bacterium
AGGTGGCGGAGGCGATGGGGCACCGGGTGGGGGCGGCGACGGCGGGCGGCGGCTGCCCCCGGGTCGCGACGGCCCAGGAGGGGCCCCCGCCGCCACCGGGGATCTGCCCCCAGAACCCGGGGCCCCATCACCGGTTTGATAGCCCTGTTCGATCTTGTCCGCCACCAGCTTGGCGAACAACGCCTCGGCCTCGGCTTCGCCCACGGGCAAGGGGGTTTTGGACCCCTCCTTGAGGGCGCCACCCCGCTTGCCGTAGCGAAAGTTGACGACGTATTGGTCGTCTTCGAGTTGGAGTAAGTCCACCTCGTAGACCTTGGGGGTGCCCCGGAGGAACGTCAGCTGGGTTTGGCGGATGAGTTTCAAAGGGCGCTTCCTGGCATGGGTCCCTCAACGTCGCCCCACTGTCAGCTGATCCACCCCGTTTGGAGAGGGGCTGGCGGCTGGTGGGTGAGATAGATCTCGGCAATGGCAATATAGTATAAATTCATACACAATTATTTGCCAAGGACCCCGGCGCCATCGGCGAGTGGGGGCTCGGTATCCGGCGGCGGCCCCCTCAATCCGCCAGGCGCTTGATATCTCCCAAGGCCCGATAGAACCCCCCTTGCCGGGCTTCCCGCAACTCGGCCACCCAGTAGCGGGCCTTAGGCTGGCGCAGGTTTTTGGGAAACTGTACCCGCCAGTGGGGGCGGTAACCGGCGGACACCGGGTAGATGCGCAGTTGGCCCGCCTCTTCGCGGCATTCCACCACGACGCCCCGGGGCATGGGGGCGTTGGAGGCGGCGGTTTCCAAGGCCCCGGCGGTGACGGGGGCAGTGGCCTGCAACGCCGCCGGTTGCTGGATCTGCCGGGCCTGGGGCAGTTCCCCCCGCCTCGCCCGGGTCAGTGCCCCCTCGGCGACGTCCATGCACGCCAGCTGGCCACTGGTGGTGACAAAATAGAGCTTTTCGTCGAAGTATTGCATGGATAACGCCGAGCCACAGGGGGTGGCCAGCTTCCACAGCCGCCGACCGTCCTCGGCAAAGCAATACACCGAGGAGCTGTTGTCGCCGGCGAACAAATAGCGACCGTCCTCGGCGGTGGCACAGGCGTAGACGGGGGCGTCGCACTCGTAGATCGCCCCGGGGACGCCGCGCTTGGCAAAGCGCTGGATACAGCGCAAAGCCGTGGCGGCATAGACCGCCGATTCCTCCTGCCAGCCGAACAGTACGCTGCCCCGGGTGGGTTGTTGCCACAAGACCGTGCCGTCTTCCCAATCGAACATGGTCACCCCGTCGCTATCGCCGTAGTAGATGCCCAGTTCGTCGCAGCGCACCATCCAACCCATCCGGCCCGAGGCCCGGCGGCGCCACTGGGATTCGTCGTCGTGGTTGACCAAGGTGAGGTAGCCGTCGGTGTCACCGATGCCCAGCAGGCCATCGCGGATATCCAGCCACAAGATGTTGACGTCGTCGTCGATCTCGTAGGCCACAAAGGGCAGTTTGCCGCTCAAGTCGTAGACCTTGCCGTCGTCGCAGCCACAGTAGAGCCACATGTCGTCGGCCACCAGGCACTTCACACCCTCGGGCAGTTGAAATTTGGCCAGGGTCTCCCCAGTCAAGCTCAGCTGGTAAACTTCACCACTTTGGTTGCCCATCCAGCATCCCCGCGGGTCGACGAAGATGCCAAAGGCGGGGCGCCGGGTTTTGAATTGCCACAGGATGGGGGCCCCAGTGCTGGCATTGGAGCGCTGACTCTCCACCGGCCGGTGGGTAACGGGGCGCTTTTTGCGCTGGCCTATGACGGCCGGGGCGTAGCCCTTGCGGCGTTTTTCAGCGAGCTTCTTTTGGGCTTCCGCCCGGGCCTTCTCAACGTTCGCCAGGCGGCTGGTCTTGGTTTGGCCCTGGGTGCCAATGCGACCATAGCGGACGGTGAGCTCACAACCATCCACGCTGACCTCGTAAAACTTGTGGGCCACGCCGTCGTCTTCCGATAACTCCAGGTACGTCTTATCGACCATCCCTGCCTCCGGACGCCAAGGGGTTGCAGTTTCCATGGAGTATCTTGTAGTTGTTGGACATGTTGCAATCTCCCCGGGGCTTGGCCGGTCGGGCCGGTCTGATCAATTGCTTTCCTGCCCCCCGAGGGGAACCACAACAGGGCGGCTAAGCGCCGTTTTTCGCGCTACTATTATTATTGTCGCCGATGCCCCGGTGTGATGTAGCATCGGAGACACTGGGATTTGACGAGAATCCATCATGTTCAGCCATGAAAATCTAGATCTCCTGGCCGATGCCTACCTGCCCCTGTTGGCCCTGTTGGCCATCATCACCCTGTTGAGAGCGGTTTTTTTACAGCACTGGCGCTCCTTGGGTCGGCTGGTGAGCATCCTGGTGTCGAGTTTGGCCATCGCCTATGGCCTGATGCTCCTCGATGGGCAGCTCGCCCTTTGGCGGGCATTTGACCTGGACTACAGCACCCATACCGCCGTGGCCATGGCGCTAGTGGGGTTTTTGAGCTTGGCGACCCAGGGCTACGTCAAGGCCCTGGTCGCGTCCCTAATACTCTACTTGGGCCTGGTGATCTACCAGGGCTATCACACCCCCCTAGACGTCCTCACCACGGCCTTGGCCGTGGGGGGGATTTGGTCGACCACGGTCTACGCCCTCTACCGCGGCGAAAACCTCACCGCCTGATCCTCGGACCCTCCCGGCTCCCCGCAATGGATAAGCACCTCATCCAAGTCAGCAAATTCCTGAGCTTTGTCCTGCGCCACCAGCCCCAGGCCATCGGCATTGAACTCGATGGCCAAGGCTGGGTGGAGGTCGACACCCTCCTGGACGCCTGTCGCCGCCACGGCCGCACCCTCAGCCGCGACGACCTAGAAGCCGCCGTGGCCCAAAACGACAAGCAGCGCTTTGTCCTGCGGGAGGGTCGCATCCGCGCCTCCCAGGGCCACAGTGTCGCCGTCGAGTTAGACCTCGTCCCCACACAACCCCCCGAGGTCCTGTTCCACGGCACGGCGCGGCGTCACTTGGCCGCCATCCGCCAAACGGGCCTCAACGCCATGGGTCGTCGACACGTCCACCTCTCCGGGGACGCGGCCACCGCCCGCCAGGTGGGGGCGCGCCACGGTGCCCCCGTGGTGTTGCAGGTCCAGGCCCTGGCCATGCACCGGCAAGACCATCGCTTTTTTCAAGCCGACAACGGGGTTTGGCTCACGGCGGCCGTGCCGCCAGCGTTTCTCGAAGAGCTACCCTGAGGCCTGGGGCCGAGTTCTGGCGGTCAGGGCCTCAGGCCCCCAGGTTGTCCAGAGCATCGCCGAGCACGGCGGCCAGCTCGGCGACCCGCCCCCGGGCCCGGGCGATCAACATGCCCCCCTCCAAGGTGGCCAACAAACGGGCCGCAGCCCGTTCGGGTACCAAAGACGCCTTAAAATCTCCCTGGGCGACCCCCAAGGCGATGGCCTCGGCGATCCACCCCTCGTTGAGGGCGAAGAACCGTTCCAGGAGATGGCCCACTTCGGCGGGCATGGAGACGATGTCCGAGGCCAACATCCCGCACAGACAAAAGCGGTTTTGCCGGACGACCCCCAGGTAAATATCCCCCAAACGCTCCAACCGCCGACGTCCCCCGGGCGTGGTCTCGGCGATGTCGTCTAGGGCTTGGGTGTAGCGAGCCAGGTAGCGCTCGGTCAACGCCACCGCCAAGTCGGTCTTAGCGGGGTAGTAATAGTGGATACTCGAGGTCTTGATACCCAGCTCCCGCTGCAGATCTCGGTAGCTGAAGGCGTTGAAGCCCCGGGTCTGGGTAAAGTGCTCGGCGAGGTCCAAGATTTTACTGGCGGTTTCGTTGGGTGGGTTCATGACCGGTATCCATGATCTATCTATAGATAGATTCATGCTGCCAGCCACCCCGGGTACCGTCAAGCCCCCAGGCCAAAAAAGTACCCGCCTCCCCCAGGGGAGAGGAGTAGCTGTCGCCTCAGAACAACTGGGCTTGCCGCGGCATCTGGTGGACTTCCCCGGGCCAAGGCGGTAACTCCCCCACGGTGGGACGAAGGGTCTGCAGGTGCTGGTGGACGCGCCGGGCCAGCTGGGGAGCCAAGTGATTGTTGGGGGTGTGGGCAAAGAAGTAGGGCTGCCGTCCCTCGTCGAGCCAGGCTTGGAGTTTGGTCCACCAGGGCTCGAGGAATACCTCGTTGGCGGCAAGGCTGGGGTGGCCGATGAAGCGCACCAGGGGGTGCTTTCCCAAAGCGATGGCCCGCACCGGCACCCGGGGCTTTTTGGCCTGGGCACCACGGGTGTCTTCGTCGGCGCCGGGCGCGCTAAACAACGGCCGGCTGTCCAACACTACTCTTTCCATGGCCAACCCCCGCAGCAGTCGGTTTAGGCGTCGCTCCCCCTCGCCTTTGGTGAAGAACGCTTCGTGGCGCACCTCGACGGCGAACGCCCAGTCCCGGGGCAACCCCTGGAGGTAGCTGTCCAGGAGGTCGAGGTCGGCGGGACCAAAGGTGGGGGGCAGTTGCAGCCAGGTGGGTCCCAGACGATCCCGGGCGGCCAAGGGCTCTAGGACTTTTAAAAAATCCCGGGTCTCGGCCGAGGCGTGGCGCAGCCGACGCCGGTGGCTGATCACCTGGGGAAATTTAAAGCAAAAGTGAAAGCCCGGCGGGGTGTCGTCCCCCCAGCGGGCCACGGTGTTGGGGTTGGGAGTGCCGTAAAAGGTGGTGTTGCCCTCCACGGTGTTGAAAACCTGGGCATATTGGCCCAACCACTGGCTGGCTGGCGTATCGGATATCAACAAGCTGCCGAGCCAGGAGCGATAACTCCACAGAGGGCAACCCAGGTGGTAGTGGGCAATGGCCAAAGCGACGAACTCAGCTGCCGGGATTGAGGACCAGACGATGCTGGGCGGGCCCGGGCAACAGCGGCGTCGCCTCCCCCGCCGCCCAGGCGGCGTGGCCGAGGCGATAGAAGGGGGACAGGGGGTGGCCGCTTTGACCACCGGGCATGTGGCACAGGGCCTGTTCTTCCCGCCCCGGCGCCACCACCAGCCGCACGGACGCCCCCGCCCCGGGACGTTGAACCCGAGGCATATGGATATCCCCGGGCAAGGGGACGGGGGGCATGTTGAGCCAGTCCCCCAGGCTTGGCAAAACCAGGCTCAAGGGATGGGCCATGGCCAAGGTGTTGTGGCGACCCCAGGTGTAGTCCGCCACATCAGGGGTGGACCTGGTCACGGCGGCGGCCACATTGTCCACCGCCGCCAGCAGCAGGGCTTGCCAGTCGGCGTAGGCCGGCGCCAGCCAGTGGTGGGGGCGGTGGCTCACCAGCTGCCACAGGGCGCCTTCCAACTGGACCAGTCGCTCCCTGTAGGGCTCCCGCCCGTCGCCTTGGGCCTGCACCACCTGGATCACGGGCTCTAGGATCCGCGCCAACACCGCCGCGCGAAACTCCCGCACCAGGCGATAGCCGGCGTCGTCCACCGCCGCCCGCTTTGCCCCGGCCGCCACCACTCGCCTGAGGGCGGCCCGTTGGGGATGCCCCACCAAGGTCTCGGACCCCAGAGTGTCCAGCAACAGCCTCCGCCAACGGGCGAGGAACTGGGCGCGATAGTCCAACTGGATGGCCAACAACCCCGCCTCGTCAAAGCTATCCCGGGCGGTGAGCCCCTGGCGGATCTGCCCCGCCCGGGCACCCAGCTCCAGGCCACCATCCCCCAACAACGCCAGGGCTTCCCCGGCCACCACCCGATTATTGGCGGTCCAAAGCCTGTGGTCGGCGGGGGCTAGGATACGGGGATAATCCTCGGGCTCTAGCCAGCCCACCCAGCGCCCAGGCCGGGGGCTGACACTGGGCAGGCGGCCATCTGAGCCCTGACGGCGGGGAATGGGGCCGGCCAAGGTCCAGCCGATGGTGCCTTTGCGGTCTGCCACCAGGATATTCTGGGCGGGAATCCCCAAAGAGGCCGCCAAGGTCAGGGCCTCATCGGCGTCTCGGGCGCCCTCCAAATTCAGCAACCCCAGGTTGACCGCCCTCGCCGTGTGCCCCACCCATCGCACCGCCCGGGGATGTCCCGCCAAGTCGGGAATACCCAGGGGGCCCCATGGGGTAACCAGCTAGGAAACTAACACCCATTATTCAAC
>JBHJHK010000362.1:0-14761 GCA_050330975.1 Candidatus Competibacterales bacterium
GGGGGCGCTGGTTTAGGTTTGCGCCGTCGGCCCCCGGGTTAATATATACCATTTTTACCACCCACTCGCCATTTATCCCCCGCCGTGCAGACCTGGGGGCGCGGCGAGGGGCCCCGGGCCCCCCCCGGTGACTGCCATGACGCCCAAAGCCCCCCATTTTATCGAAGGCGATGTGTTGGAAAACGCCGCCCGCGTGCCTTTATTTGTCAACAACGAATTTTGCGACAGCGAGGCCGACCAGTGGTTGGCCGTGACCAACCCCGCTACCCAGGGCATCCTCGCCCGGGTGCCCTACGCCCTGGAAAGCGAAGTCAATCAGGCCGTCGCCACGGCCAAAGAGGCCTTTAAAACCTGGCGGGAGGTACCGCCTCCGGAGCGGGCCCGCTACTTTATGAAATACGCCGCCCTCCTCAAGGAACACCAAACGGCCATCGCCGAGATCCTGACCCAAGAGACGGGCAAGACCTTGGCCGACGCCAAGGGAGACGTGTGGCGGGGCATCGAAGTGGTGGAGCAGGCGGCCAATATCCCCTCCCAACTCATGGGGGAGACCGTCGAAAACGTCGCCCGCAACATCGACACCCACAGCGTGTTGCAGCCCTTGGGGGTGTGCGCTGGCATCACCCCCTTCAATTTCCCGGCCATGATTCCTTTGTGGATGTTTCCCTTGGCCATCGCCTGCGGCAACACCTTTGTCCTCAAGCCCTCGGAGCAAGACCCCTTGACCCCCACGCGGCTCGCCGAGCTGTTTGTCGAGGCCGGCTTTCCCCCGGGGCTTTTGCAGGTGGTCCACGGCGGCAAGGAGCAGGTGGATGTGCTGTTGACCCACCCCGACGTCAAGGCCATTTCCTTTGTGGGTTCCGTGGGCGTGGGGCAGTACATTTACCGCAAGGGCTGTGAACACCTCAAGCGGGTCCAGTGTATGGCCGGGGCCAAGAACCACATGGTGGTGATGCCCGATGCCCGCAAAGACCAGGTGATCAGCAGCTTGGTGGGGGCTTCCTGCGGCGCCGCCGGCCAGCGCTGTATGGCCATTTCCGTGGCGATCTTCGTCGGTGAAGCCCAAAGCTGGATCCCCGACCTCAAGGAGGCCATGGCGGCCATCCGCCCCGGACCCCCCTCGGACGCCGAGGCCGCCTATGGCCCCCTCATCAGCGCCAAGGCCCGGGAGCGGGTGCTACAGATCATCCGCACCGCCCACGACCAAGGGGCCGAAGTGCTGTTGGACGGCAGTCAGTGCACGGTGGAGGGCTACCCCGACGGCAACTGGGTGGGCCCCACCTTGATCGACCGGGTGACGGCGGAGATGGACGTCTACAAAGAGGAGATCTTTGGCCCGGTGCTGGATGTGGTGCGGCTGGACTCCTTGGAGCAGGCCATCGAGTTCATCAACCGCCACGAGTGCGGCAACGGCACCTCCATCTTCACCGCTAGTGGCGCCGCGGCTCGCAAGTTTCAACACGAGATCGAGGCGGGCCAGGTGGGGATCAACTTGCCCATCCCGGTGCCATTGCCGTTTTTCTCCTTCACCGGCTGGAAGCACTCCTTCTACGGCGACCTCCACGCCTACGGCAAACAGGGGGTGCGGTTTTACACCGAGACCAAGACCATTCTCACCCGCTGGTTCGACGACCAGATCGCCACGGTCCCCGGGGCCAATATGACCATCCAACTCAAGTAGCGGTCACTTCCCTTGAGCGGCGTACACTTCGAGGTTCATTCGGGTCCCCACGGCCAACTGGCCGTGGCCACCCTAGCCAACCCCAAGGCCCTCAACGCCTTGACCCAGGATATGGTGGAAGTGCTGTTGCAGCAGCTCACCCGCTGGGCGGCGGACCCCGCGATCCACTGCGTGGTGCTCCGGGGGGATGAGCGGGCGTTTTGCGCCGGGGGGGACGTCGTCGCCGTGGCCAAACACGCCCTGGCCCACCCCGGTGATCCCAACCCGGTGGCCGAGGCCTTCTTCACAGCGGAATACCAATTGGACTACGCCATCCACACCTATCCCAAGCCCCTGGTGGCCTGGGGGCACGGCATTGTCATGGGGGGTGGCGTGGGGATGTTGGTGGGAGCTAGCCACCGGGTGGTCACCGAGACGGCCAGGGTGGCCATGCCCGAGATCACCATCGGCCTCTACCCCGACGTGGGCGGTTCGTGGTTTTTGCACCAATGGCCCGGGCGCACCGGCCTGTTCTTGGGTCTCACCGGCGCCCACTTAAACGCCGCCGATGCCTGCTACGTGGGGCTGGGGGACTATTTCATCGGCGATGGCCAGCGACAAGCGGTCCTGGACGCCCTGGTGGCCCTCCCCTGGAGTGGGGAGGCAGGGGGAGATGGCGATCGGGTCTCCCATTGCCTGGGGGAGTTCGCCGCGGCCTGTGAGGGGGAGCGCCCCGACTCCCCGGTGGCCCGCCACCGGGATCGCCTGGAGCGCTTGAGCGACTGCACCCGGGTGGAGACCTTCGCCGCGCGGTTGCTGGCGGCCGACTTCGACGACCCCTGGCTCACCCGGGCCAGGGAGACCTTTCGCCGCGGCTCCCCCACCTCCGCCAAGTTGATCTTCGCCGCCTACACCTTTGGGCGGCACCAGTCCCTGGTGGAGGCGTTTCAACAGGAGTGGATTTTGTCGGTTCAGTGCGCCAGTCGCTCTGAGTTTGCCGAGGGGGTACGGGCGTTGTTGATCGACAAGGACAAGCCCCCCCGCTGGCAACCGGCCACCTTGGCCGAGGTGAGGGACGACGTCATCGCCGCCCATTTCACCTTGCCCCCCCACCTGGAGAACCATCCCCTGGCGGCGTTGGGCGATGACTAGAGGGCGGCGGGTCGCGGCCAACCCCTGGAGCGGTGCTGGGGTCCTCAGCGGCCGATGAGGTTGAGGACATCTCCGACGAAGCTGAGTTTGGTGCGGATGTACTGGGCGGCGTCTTGCCAGGTATAGTCGTCGTTGGCAAACCCCTCTAGATCCTCTAGGGAGGTGAGTACCGAGTTGCGCATCAAGTGGTAGGAATCGGGGTGGATATCGTCGCGGATGGTGCGCAACAGCAAGAGAAACTGCAGGCCGTAGTCCTGCCAGCTGGCCTCTTCGCGATCTTGGAATTTGCGGTTGAGGGGGTCGATGACGTCGCGCTCCACGTTGCGAACGTCCAATTTCCAGTCGTCGAAGGTGAGATTGCTGGCGACACTTGGGCTGATGCTCGCCACACTCAAAACCAACGCCAACAGTGCCAACAGTACTGTCGCCGCAAGGCTGGAGGGATGGGGTGACACGGGCTTATTCCTCGGGGAGCTGACGGGGGCGGGTGATGGCCAGGAGCTCGGCCCCCTGGAAGGCCCATTGGTGCCAGGGGACATCCGCCACCAGTTGCGCCACGGCGGCGGTGGGCATGAGTTTGCCGTCGGCGGGGGTGGATATAGTGCCCCTCGTCAAGGCCCTGATCAATAGCTCGAGCCCTGGATTGTGACTCACCACCATGAGTCGCTCAATGGGGTCGGGGGCGCCGTGGAGCACTGCCAACAGTTGCCGGGGGTCGGCTTCGTAGAGGTGGGGCTCAAAGCGGACGGCCTCCAGCTCCCCGCCCATGGCTTCGGCGGTTAGCAAAGCGGTCTGCCGGGCTCGGGTGGCCGGGGAACTCAAGATGAGTTGGGGAACGAGTTGTTGGCGTTGCAGCCAACGTCCCATGCGGGGGCCATCGCGCCGGCCCCGGGGGGCCAAGGGGCGGTGGAAATCCTCGAGACCGGCGTCGTCCCAGGCGGATTTGGCGTGGCGCATCAACAACAAAGTGTAGGACATGGCCTCAGGTGCTTTCCGGGCGGCAAGTGTTAAGATGGTGGCCATGAACGCCATGGATTATGCCAAGAGTGCCCAGCGAATCGCCCAAACGGTGCAAGTCCTCGCCACCACTGGAGCCGGTTGGCTAGCGGGGCAGCGCCCCCCAACACCCATCCTCATGCGTCAGACCTTTGAGCGTCTGGGTACTACCTATATCAAATTGGGGCAATTCATCGCCAGTGCCCCTTCGCTGTTTCCGACCCCCTACGTAGAAGCGTTCCAAAACTGCCTGGATCGCACCCCACCGGTGGCCTTCTCGCGGCTAAAGCCCATGATCGCCGCAGAACTCGGGCGGCCTTTGGGAGAAATTTACCGCTACATCGATCCCCAACCCCTGGCCTCGGCCTCCATTGCCCAGGTGCATCCAGCGCGGCTCGTCTCGGGGGAAGAAGTGGTGATCAAAATCCAAAAGCCCGGGGTGGAGCAGACCTTGGCCACGGATTTAAACCTGCTCTACGCCGTCGCCAACGCCGTGGAGCGGCTGTCCAGCGCCTTGAATCCGGGGAGCTTGACCGACATCGTCGGCGAACTCCAAGGGTCGATGTTAGAGGAGTGCGACTTCCTCGCCGAAGCCGGTCATTTGGAAGCCTTCCGAGCCTTTCTCGCCGCCACCGACAATCGAGTGGCCACGGCCCCCGTGGTTTACCACCACGCCAGCAGCCGGCGGGTCCTGACCCTCGAGCGGTTGTACGGCGTCCCCCTCACCGACCTCGAAGTCCTCCAGCGCCACGGGGGCGACCCCGCCTCGACCCTCCAGGGAGCCATGGATACCTGGTTTGATAGCTTGCTCCAGTGCGAGACCTTCCACGCCGATGTCCACGCCGGCAATTTGCTGATATTGGAGGATGGCCGGGTGGGTTTCATCGACTTTGGTATCGTCGGTCGCATCGACCCCGAGCAGTGGCAGTCCCTGGGGGCGTTTTTCCAGGGCATCGTCCAGCGCGACTACGCCACCGTGGCCCGGGCCATGATGGGCATTGGCGCCACCCGGGGCGACACCGATGTCGACGCCCTCACCGAGGATCTCAAGCGCCTGCGCCACAGCTTGCGCCAGTTGGAGGAGGCTCAAGATGCCGCTGGCGCTGCCCAGCAACGAAAGGATCCCGTGGATGCCTTTTTGCTGGAGCTCATGGACGTCGGCCGTCGCCATGGCCTGCGCTTTCCCCGCTCCTTCACCTTGCTGTTGAAGCAGTTCCTCTACTTCGATCGCTATTTTCATTTGCTCAACCCCAAGGGCGAGGGGTTTCCAACCCCCGCCCTGGCCGCCGCGTCTCCGGCGATGGGAGGACTCCAAAGCTGAGGGCCTGGCTTGAAAACCGCTGCCGTTCGACGCTGTACTGAATGGGAACTGAGCAATGGCTTTCAAGCCAGACCTTCGATGTTCCGTCGTCGATCTCACGCTTCTCGTCACTGGGCTAGATCCTGGGGTCTACTGTTCTCGAGTGCCATTGGTCTTTTGGGCGGCTCGTGAGTGGTGGTCGCCCAAGCCCGAACTGATCTGGTACGTCGAGGTCCTAGCTGAGAGCTACGGTGGACGGTGATTTCCTTGAGGAACTGGGGGATAACTGGTTACACTTTCTACATGTCGAGGCACACCTCCACCTTCGACGCTGCACTTACTCCCTCGAAAACCCCCACTGGCCCACCGTGGCTCAGGCTCTGCCCGATGTCCGAATGTCATTCAGTAAGTATCCAAGTACTCCACTGCCCGCGGTCGTGGATCCAAGGGCGGGACCCCAGTAGTGTTTTCCATGGGCCATTGGTTTTGCGAGGGTTTTGCGAGTAAAGCTGTTTGGGGTTTGTAATTTAATACAAGAGTTTGCGAATGAAATGAGGAATGAGAAATCGCCAACCACTCGAGGTTCTCGATCGTCCGGCTTCCCGAGACGTGCTCTTGAGTTCTGCGGAAATATCTCTGATTTTCTTGATCTTGTTGTGGTCGGCCCAGATGGCCCGGACCGGGTCAATGCCTCTTTGCGGACAGCATAAGATTTATTCTGACTATGTCGAAACAACTATTGGCAATTGATCTCGATGAGACCCTTGGCGCAACCTTGACGGATGGGCGGGCCATGACGGGTTTTCAGCTCAGAAAGGGCTGCATAGAACTCCTCCACGAACTCAAATCCGATTACCGACTGGCGTTGTGGTCCGTCGGTAACCGAAGTTATGTTGATAAAGCATTGAAGTATGCCCGACTCAAACGGTTTTTTTCCGTCAGCTACTCATGGGATGAGTTAGCTGTTTCCTGGAAAGATATTCGTCTCATCGGGGCGGCTTGCCTGATTGACAACAGCGAGCACCATTACGAAGAAGCCCGACAACACGGTTTGGAAGAAAACTACATTATAGTGCCGAGCTTTGGCAGTGCCACAGATGTTCGCGATCCTCTAAAGTGGGTGCAAGTCATTAGAACTGGGTTGAGTCAATGTCGATCACAGGCAACCTTGCTCTGAACCCCTAGGCGTGCCTTGAGCTACACTCCGTTGGTCTTCATCCCCGGCCCTTCCACCAAGACCCGGGCTGTGGAAGAGGGGCCGGGGGTGAAGACCTCCATTTGACAGCGGTGACCTCGACAATGAATTCCGCTCACCGCTGACAGGCCGAGTTTTATTGGGTTTCCAGTGACGGTGTAGATGCTACACTGGGCGCCGTCGCGTCCCATGGCGCGTTAAACCCACCGTCACCGCGAGGAACACGATCCCCATGGTTCTGCGCTTGTCCCCCTGGATTTTGGGGCTATGTGTTTTGCCCCTGACCGCTTGCCAGTTTTTGGCCGAACGCCCCGATGATGCCTCCCAACCCGTGGCCGAGCAGTCCGAGGCGCCCCCTCCGCCTCCCCCACCCGTCGATCCCAACGCCGTGCCGGATCTGCCCCTGGCCGACAACAGCGATGTGGTACTGGCCAGCATCAAGGTTGCAAACCTCGACTACGCCGACGAGACCAAGGACTACGGCTTGGGTCCCGTGACAACCCTCCTCTACGACAGCCTGCGCCACCCCACCACCACCACCGTCCCCGGGGGTGAGGTGATCCGTACCTACGATCTCGTGGAGCTCATGCGCAAAGAGGGGCCAAAGCCCGTCATCGTCAACGTCATACCGGGGCAACAGGCTCGGATCATCCCGGGGGCGGTGTGGTTGAGTGGCGCTGGACGCAGTAGCCGCTTGGGACAAGACGACGTCATCAAACGCCTTGGAACCCATTTGACCCGCCTCACGGGAGGCAACAAAACTCGTCCAGTGGTGATCTATTGCTTGGATAATCGCTGCTGGTACGCCTACAACGCCGCCCAGCGGGCCTCGCGCTTGGGGTATCGCAACGTCTACTGGTACCGAGGGGGCATCAAGGCCTGGCGCTCGGCGGGTTTGCCCTACACCACCGCCCAAGAGGACTTGTGGTGAGGAAAATGCGCCCTTGACCTCGTCGAACGTCCTGCACTAATCTCCAAAATCTCACCTTGCCGCCCACCGTCGCCACCCCATGGGATTTCGTCTCTCCGTTTCTCCCTCTCCCCCCCACGGTCTAGACCGTGCTTTGGGTTTGCCCGCCTTTCACGTGCTGCGACTGACCAGCGGTCGTTGGGTCTAGCGGCGACCCAACGGCCGTAGCTGGCCGCCCGCGCTCATTCGTTCAACAAGGCCACTCAACTCAAGGGCAAACCCGTGCTTTCCAACCCCAGCGATAAATACACCCCCTTTGAACCCGTCCCCCTGGACGACCGCCGCTGGCCCTCGAAGGTCATCGACCGCGCGCCCATTTGGTGTAGCGTCGACCTGCGGGACGGCAATCAGGCCCTCATCGAGCCCATGGACCCCGAGCGCAAACGGCGGTTGTTCGACCGTCTGGTGGCCATTGGCTTCAAGGAAATCGAAGTGGGGTTCCCCGCCGCCTCGAAGACCGACTACGACTTTATCCGCCACCTCATCGAGGAAGGGGCCATTCCCGACGACGTGGTAATCCAGGTCCTCACCCAGGCCAGAGAACCCCTGATCCAGCGGACCTTTGAAGCGGTGGCGGGGGCTAAACGGGTCATCGTCCACCTCTACAACTCCACCTCGGCCCTCCAGCGCCGGGTGGTGTTCAACCAAGATCGCCCTGGTATCACCGCCATCGCCGAAAATGGCGCCCGCCTCATTCGCCAGCTGGCCGCCGAACAAACCTCCACCCAGTGGACATTTCAATACTCCCCGGAGAGTTTCACCGGCACCGAGCTGGACTACGCCCTGGAGATCTGCGAGGCGGTGTTGGACGTCTGGCAGCCCACGCCCCAGGCCCCCGCCATTCTCAATTTGCCGGCCACGGTGGAGATGTCCACCCCCAACATCCACGCCGACCAAATCGAATGGTTCCACCGTCGGGTGGGCCGCCGCGACGCCATCGTCTTGAGTCTCCACCCCCACAACGACCGGGGGACCGCCGTGGCCGCCGCTGAACTCGGCCTCATGGCCGGGGCCGACCGGGTGGAGGGGACGTTATTTGGCAATGGCGAGCGCACTGGCAACGTCGATCTGGTCACCCTGGCCCTCAACTTGTACACCCAGGGGGTGGACCCCGGGCTCGACTTTTCCCAGATCAACCAGGTGATCGCCGACTGCGAGTACTGTAACCGCCTCGAAGTCCACCCCCGCCATCCCTACGCCGGGGAGTTGGTGTTCACCGCCTTTTCCGGCTCCCACCAAGACGCCATCAAAAAGGGCCTAGCCGCCAGGGTCAAGGCCAACGACCAGCACTGGGAGGTACCTTATTTACCCATCGACCCGACGGACTTGGGGCGCAGCTACGAACCGGTGCGCATCAACAGCCAATCGGGCAAGGGGGGGGTGGCCTTTGTCATGGAGGAGAAATATCGCCTGCAGATGCCCCGGGGGTTGCAGATCGAATTTAGCCAGGTGATCCAGCACTTGGCCGACGCCAGCGGCGCGGAGCTCACCCCCAGTCAGATCTGGCAGGCCTTTGACGGCGAGTATCTCAAGGCCAATAAGCCCTACGCGCTCCTGGATTACCGGGCCATCCCCGACACCCACGCCAGCGAGGTGCGACGGGTGACGGCGACGGTGGCCGTCGACGGCCAGTCTCGGACCATCGAGGGGGCGGGCAACGGCATCATCGACGCCTTTATCGACGCCTTGAGCCGCGACTGCGGTCTGGATCTCACGGTGCTGGACTACGCCGAACACGCCACGGGCATGGGGGCCGACGCCATGGCCGTGGCCTACATCAAGGCCAGCAGCGGCGGGGCCGACGGTTTCGGGGTGGGAATGCACTCGGACATCGTCGAGGCCTCCCTCAGGGGGGTCTTGAGCGCCGTTAACCGCTTGATAACACCCTAGAGCGCGCCTCAGGGCGGCCAAGAGCGCGCCTCAGGGCGGCCAAAACCACAGGATGGCCGGCACTGCCACAGCGATGACGATGAGGCCCAAGGGCAAGCCCATGCGCCAGTAGTCGCCGAACATATACCCCCCAGGCCCCATGACGAGGGTGTTGGATTGGTGGCCGATGGGGGTCAAAAAGGTACAAGAACTGCCGATGGCCACGGCCATCAAAAACGGGTCGGCGGACAAATCCAGGCTCAACGCCAAGCCCGCCGCTAGGGGTGCCATGATCACCGCCGTGGCGGTGTTGTTGATGGTGTCCGACAACACCATGGTGGTGGCGATCAACAACCCCAAGATGACCCCCACGGGCCAATTGCCCCCCAAGTCCACCAAAACCCCGGCCAAGACCCCCGTGGCGCCGGTGTTCTCCAGGGCTTGGCCCACGGGGATCATGGCCCCCAGCAGCACCAAAATGGGGCCGTCGATGCTGTCGTAGGCGTCTCGCAGCGACAAAAGCCCCGTCAAGATCAACGCCAACACCGCCGTGGTAAAGGCCACGTGGATGGCGAGCCAGCTGGTGGCGGTGGCCAGAAGCGCCAGGGCAAAGATCCCCGCCACCGGCACGATGTGGCGGGGCTGGACCAGGCTGATGTGGCGTCTGGCCAGGGGCAAACAGCCCAGCAGGGCCAAACTGTAGGGCAGGGTGCGATTCTCCCCCTGGAGCAGCAACACATCCCCGGCGCGGAAGATCACCCGGCTGATGCGCTGGCGGATGGTTTGGCCCTGGCGGGCCATGGCCAGCAGGTTGATGCCAAAGCGCTCGTGGAGGTTGAGCATCCTGGCACTGCGCCCCTCCACAAAGGCCCCGGGGCGCACCACCGCTTCCACCACCGCCACCCGCTCGGAATTGAGTTCGTCGGCGGTGACCGTGGAACTGCCGGCGATGAGGAGCCCGGCGTTGCTCACCAGTTGCTTGAGGGCGCTGGTGTGGCCCTCCAGGATGATCACGTCGTCGGCCATGAGCAGTTCAAAGGGCCCCGGGGCCAGAATGCGCCGGTTACCCCGCACCAACGCCACCACGGCCACGTCGGCGTCCCCCAGGCGCTCCAGCTCCCGCAAGGGCTTCCCCACCAGCCTGGAACTCTCGGGCAGGCGGGTCTCGGTGATGTAGGCGTCGATGTCGAACAGGCTATCGTTGTTCTGCCGGTCGTCCTGGCGGGCCTTGGGCAACAACCGCAAGCCGACGGTGACAATAAACGCCAACCCCACCGTCGCCACCGCCAACCCCACGGGAGTAAAGTCCAGCAGCAAAAAGGGTTCGCCGCTCAACTCCTGCCGGTAGTTGGCGATGACGATGGTGGGGGGGGTGCCGATGAGGGTCACCAGCCCCCCCAACAACGAGGCAAAGGAGAGGGGCATCAGCACCTCCGAAGGCGAGCGTTGGCCCCGGCGGCACTGCTGGAGGGCCAAGGGCATAAACAACGCCAAGGCGCCCACGTTATTCATGAACGCCGACGCCGCCGCCACCAGGCCCGCCAGGGCCACCAACTGGAGGGTGGGGTGATGGCGCAGGGGCTCGAGGCGCTTGTCCAAAAGGTCCACGGCGCCGGAGTTGGCCAGGGCGTGGCTGATCATCAACACCGTGGCCACGGTGATGATGGCGGGATGGCTGAACCCCGAAAACACCTGGTCGCTGGGAATCACTCCAGCCAAGGTCAACGTCATGAGGGCCCCCATGGCCACCACGTCGTAGCGCCAGCGCCCCCAGACAAACAGCCCCAGGGTGATGAGCAAGACGGCGAAGACGATGCCTTGGTCGAAATTCATGGGCAGTGGGTTGACGGATGAGCCATGGGAACTCCGTGGGTGATGACTGGGCTGTGGGTACTCGATGATGCCCTACTAAGGCTGCTGGGGTCGACGGGTTTGCCGGGGGCGAACGGTGGAAAAGTCCCTGTATTGTCAAGCTCGTAGCTGGCTACAAGAAACCTCCATGCCCCCCTTGAGTCGAAGGGGTGTAATTGTACACAGTCAAAGGCATAGAGCGCACTGATGTCCGTTTCCCTCGCCGCCCGGCTCCCGAGAGTTCTACCGCGCCCCCTGGAGCGCTCCAGTCAACCTTTCCAACCCTCCCTGCGCCCGCGGGTCTTGGCTCCAGGGGCGCCCTGTGACGCCTTGGTGGAGGCCTTCGACTTGCCCTTTCCCAAGGGGGAACCCCTCACGGCGGTGGCGCTGCAGCGCCTAGAGCCTCCCCTGGGGATTGTCGGTGGTGGGGCTGTACTTCCCGTGGTGCCCTCGGCCGTCGCCCCCGAGGATGGGCGCTTTGCCTGGCGGCTGCTGCCCACCCAACGAGACACGACCGCCGAGAGCCTCCTGGTGGGGGCTCTGCTGGAGGCCGCACGCCAGCGGGGGGTGACGCAGCTGTGTTCCCAGGAAAAAATCCCCCTGGCGGCGGACGGCACCGACCCCTGGCTCCTGGGCCAGCACGGTTTGACCCGGGTGGATAGCTCGGCGGTGTTGGAGGTGGCCTTTGCCGATGTCCACCGGCGAATCGCCAGGCTTCACCAGGCCCTCATGGCCCGGGGAGGGCTACCCGTGGACGCCGAGGTTCAGGGCTTGGACGACCCTGTGGCAGCGCCAGTGCGGGCCCAGCTCGAGGCCGAGGGCATGATGGATGGCTTTGAGTTCGACGCCCGCTTGACCTCGGATCACCCTCAAGCCATCCAGCGCCACTACAGCACGGTGGTGACCATCGCCGGGCAATTGGCAGGGTTTATGTTGGTGGCGCCGTTGGAGGGGCGGCGGGGCTACAGCGTGTTGGCTCGCTGGGTGAGTCCCACCTACCAGCGCCGCAATTGGATCAACGTGGTGCTGGTCCATCGTTCGGTGAGTTACGGCGTTCCCCTGGGATTGGAGATGGTGCGCTTCAACGCCAACCCCGAGCGCCACCCCGAGACCTTTGCCCTAGCTCGCCGCTTGGGGGGCCAGGTGGTGGAGACCCGTTGCCGCTTTGGCCGTCGCCTGTGACCACTCGGGGTACAGGGCTGCGGTGGGTGCTGGGCCATGGTGGGGATTACCCCCATTCCCCCCGCCTGTCCTCGAACTTTTCCCCTGTCTGGCCCTGGCTCATGGGGGGCTTTAGCCTCGTCCTCTTGATGGCGGTGGTGCTCGTCGCCGAGCCCTTGCGGGTCTGGGAGCTCATTGAGACCAGCGCCAAAGGGCCTTTGATGTTCGCCGCCGCTTTGGGGTTGCTCGCCTCCCTGCTGCGGGCTTTGAAGTGGAATGCTCTGTTGGGCTTGGATATTCGCACGGTGTACCCCGTGCAAATGGTGGGGGTCACCTTGGGGACCCTATCCCCGGGCAATGTCGCCGAGCCCCTCAAGCTATGGCTCCTCAAGGCCCACGGCGGAATGCCCGTAACCGCGAGCTTGCCCACCTTAATCCTGGAGCGGTTGGTGGAATTGATGGTGATCATCGCCCTGGCGGGGAGTGTGTGGGGGGGGAGCGGGGTGTTTTGGGGAACCTTGGCCCTGGCTGCCCTGGCGCCCTTGGGGTCTCGGCGCTGGCGTCGGCGCCTGGGCAAGGAACTCGTTGCCTGGGGCTGGTTGACGCGACGGGTTCCCGCAGCCCCCCGGGTCCTGGCGGCCTTGCTCAGCTATCGCCCGCGGTGGACGGCGCTGGGGTGGGCCACCGTCTTGACACTGGGGTTGTGGTGGGTCGAGGGCTTGATCCTCTGGGGGGCGTTGCAGGCGGTGGGGGAGGGGTTGTCCCCTTGGTTCCTCGCCGGCGTGCTGGCGTCGGGGGTATTGATCGGCGCTTTGAGCGCCATGCCGGGGGGATTGGGCTCTTTTGAAGCCACGGTGGTGGCAATTTTGACCGCCGTTGTGGATGACATGGCCGTGGCCACCGCCGCCGTCCTCCTCTATCGGACCCTCTCCTTTGGCCTGTCGGCCCTCTTGGGGGCGTTGGCGTTGGGCCACTTGAGTCGCCGGTACCGGTGGTCCTTTCGCGCCGCCCCGGGCGCTCCAGAGCCCCAATGCCATGGGCCGCTATAGTCCGTCTTTTCTCCATCCCCTATCCATGGTGCCCGCCCAGGGCTCCCCAACGCTCAAGTGATGCGAGGCGATATGAGCGATTCCCAACCCCAGACCATGGGCCCTCCCTCCGAGGAACTGCAGCGAGCTTTGGACGTTTATCGGCGCCATCTACCCGCCGCTGGAAGCCTCTACGGGTTTGATATCAGTGGGCTGGACCATCTCCAATGGCCGGTGTGGCTCACCAGTTTCATCGGCGCCGAGGCCGGCACCGCCGACGGCTTTGGCTACGGCGCCGGCGCCGCCGAAGCCCAGGTGGGAGCCTTGGGGGAATTAAACGAAATGATCCACACCGACACCGCCCTCAGGCGTTGTCCGGTGCGGGATGGCTTTAGTTACCGGCAGCTGTGTCGTTTGGAGGGTCCAGAGGCGGTGATCGACCCCTTGACCTTGTGCCTGCCCGCCGCTAGTCCCTACCACCCCGACCTGCCATTGCGCTGGGTACCCGTCCAACGCTGGCCCGCGGGCAGCCGCCACTGGGTGCCCCGGGAGTTCGCCGCCGCCCGGGGGAGCATGCTCCACACCCAAAGCGACCACCCCGATAACCGCCTGGAGGCCGCCCCCTCCGAGGCCCTCATCACCCCCATCACCTGCGGTTTGGGGGCGGGGATTTCCCTGGAGCAAGCCCTGTCCCACGGGGTCTTGGAACTCCTCCAACGGGATGGCAACTGCACCGCCTTTCGGGCCATGGACCGGGGTTGGGTGCTGGACCTCGACGATGTCCAAGATCCCGGCATTGGCCAGCTGCAGGCGTGGCTGCGGGAGCGGGGAGTGGAGGTCACGGTCAAGTTGGCCTCGACGGAATTCGACTTGGTCAACCTCTATGTGGTGGGCCGTAGCGTGGGGGAGGCGGCGGATAAAGTCTGGTTTCCCCTCCAGCAGACCGCCTGTGGCGAGGCGGTCCACGCCAACCGCGAGCGGGCGCTGCGCAAGGCGCTGTTGGAGTATATGGCCGCCCGCTGTCGCAAGGCTTTTATGCACGGGCCCCTGGCGCGGATCCGCGCCCTCGAACAGGAGGGGTATTTATCCCACTATCTGGAACACTACGCTCTTGATCAACAAGAGCCCCGAGCTTTGGAGGCCATGGCCCACTGGCTCACCCTCTCGGCTAGCCAACTCCAGGATCTCCTGGCGCCGACGGTGTTTTCCCACAGCCGCACCATCCCCTTTTCCACCCTCCCCACGCTGGCCGATGACGCCGTGCGCCACCCCGCCGACCGCCTGGCCGATCTGGTGAATCGTCTGGAGGCGGCGGGTCTTGCCGTGTATTACTTCGATGCATCTATAACCGGGGGACCCCGGGTGGTGAAAGCCATTGTGCCGGGGCTGGAGGGGGAGACCTTGAGCTACTACCGCATGGGCGAGCGGGGGGTGCGGCGGTTGGTGGAGCGGGCGGTGGATTTTGTGGGCCTGGGCGACCCCCCGGCGGGGGCGTTGCCCGTGCGCCTCACCCCACAGGCCGAGGGGCGTTTTGGGGGGCCGGCGTGGGGTCACCCCCAACCGGCCCCCCCCCGGGGGG
>JBHJHK010000363.1:0-4813 GCA_050330975.1 Candidatus Competibacterales bacterium
AGCGCTGGCCATGGGATGGAGAGGGACTTCCAAGGCCGTTGAGGAGTCCGTTGCCAAGCTCTCCATGAGCTTTTAGCGCCGCCCACAGCTCACCCCCTCGAAGGCCAAGTCACCCCTCGCCTGCTCCGCGGGAGAGGGGCCGGGGGTGAGGGCTGCTGAGAATCGACCCCGAATGTAGTCGTCGGCCCTGGATCAACAGCATATATGGACACCTAAAGCCACATATATGGCGATAAAGCCCTCCATGTTGACCACACCTGCAGGCCGCCTCTCTCCCCGAACCCGCCGAAAAAAACCGCGGCCCCCAGCCCCCGCCAAAAAAAACCGCGGCCGCCTGCGGCGGCCTAAAAGACCCAGCAAAAGGTAAAAAGGCTAAAAGGCAAAAGCTAAAACGTCCTGGCAAGGCGCAGGCCGAGGTAGCGGCGGCGGACGACGGGGTGAGCGTGGCGGGAGGACGAGCGCAGGTAGCCCGCGTCGTAGCACCAGCTGCCGCCCCGGTAGACGCGATAGGCACCGCGCTGCTCGTTATATATGGGATCAATTTGCACGTTAGGCTGGGCGATGTCTTCCATATATGCATCCTCAACCCACTCCCATACATTGCCGTGCACCTGGTAGAGGCCCCACGGATTGGGCGCGTACTCGTCGACCGGCACGGTGATCTGCCCGCGATTGGACTCATAGTTCGCTTGAACAGCGGAAATCTCCATCCCCCACCAATAGGGCGTTGTCGTCCCCGCCCGGCAGGCATACTCCCACTCCGCCTCGCTGGGTAGCCGGTAGCCCACACCGGTTTGTTGGCTCAGCCACTGGGCAAACGCCGTGGCATCGTCCCAGGAAATGTTGATCGCCGGGCGGTTACCTCGACCCCAGCCCTCATCGTCGGGCACTTTCCGCTTGGTCGCCCGACAAAAAGCATCGTATTCATCAAAGGTCACCGCGTAGCAACCCAGACCAAAGGGACGGCTGATGGTGACGGTGTGTTGCGTCTCATCATTACTGCGTCCTTCCTCGCCATCGGGCGATCCCATCACAAAGGTTCCCGGCGGGATCACCGCCATCAGTGGCCCTAGCCCACGGTGGCCGGCAGTGGCCCCCGCCGCCACCCAGCCGGTCATCACCGCCATCAGTGACCTTGGCCCACCTCCCTGCAAGCGATCCTGAAACGTCACCCCGTCGTAGCCCAGCGCCTGGGCGGCTTGACGCTGGCGAGCCTGGACGCGCTCTTTGGACCAACCGTGGATGTTATTCCTGGCGTCGGGATTGGTTGGTTGAGGTGGTGGCGGAGGTGGGGGTGGCGGAGGGTCAGAAGATCCCAACCCCTCCAAGAGCTCGACCAATACCTCAAAACTCTCTGGCCGCTGCTTGACATCGTCATCGCGACAGTCCTCCAAAACCTCGACGAGACCATCGGAGATACCGGCCTTCCGCCAATCCTTACTCCGCGGGCTCGAACTTCCCGTCAACGCAAAACAACACAGGGCACCAAAACTGTAGATATCGGAGTGCGGTCCCGCCGAAACCCCTGGTATCTTGCCCAACTGCTCGGGAGCCGCGTAGTCCAAGGTGCCCCCGAGACTGCTGGCCAGGATGGAATGGCCGTGGGTCAGACGCTTGAGCAGGCGCTGATCCAAAGCCAGACCAAAATCGATGAGCTTGAAGGCCCAACTCCCATCATCACCACGGCGCACCAACAGATTATCGGGCTTGAGATCCCGGTGGAGTACGCCGGCTCGGTGCACCGCTGCTAGAGCGTCTGCCAAAGGTTTCGCCAACGCCAACAAGTCCAACTCAGAGAGACAGCCGTGGCGCTCGACGTAGGTCCCGAGGCTCTCCCCGGGAAAAAAGCCCATCACCAAGTGAGGTTGGGGCCGATCGTCGACGTCGATCAGCTCAATCACTCCGGGGTGGCGCACCGTCTGAAGCGCCTTGGCCTCTTTCAAAATGGCGTCGATGGGGCGGCCGAGCTGTTGCCCGTGGAGGGTTTTGATCACTAGGGGCTTTTCCATAAACCGCTGGTGGACTTTAAAGGCCACCCCAAAGCCCCCAGCCCCCAGGATGGCCTCCACGGGATACTTGTCCAAGCGAAACGGCTCAAAGTGCCCGGGGTCGAGGGTCGCCGCACTCTGGAAGTGCTCCAGCGCCCGGTCAAACGCGCGCTCCTCCAACGCTGTGCGGTAGAGGTTAAACGCCGCCTCGGCCCGCTCGGCCTGGGTAGTGGCGTACTTGCGGGCCTCGACAAAGCTCTCCTCGGCCCGCCGGGCATCACCGACCCCCAAGGCCAGTTTGCCCAGGCCATTGACCAAGGCCGGCATGGCCCGCCGGCGGGCGGCGGGCAAGTCGCGGTATTGGGCGAGGAGATCCCGCACCAATTGCTTTTCCCGGGGATCGCTGATGATGTCGGTGAGAGTCGGCGACACGGGACCCCGGGCCGCCTGGAATTTGGCGAGCTCGGTCTGAGTTTTCTCCAACAACTCGACGGCGCGATCGAGCTTATCGCCCTGCGCCTGCTGTTCGTGGAGCAGGTCCAGGGTGTTCTCCTCGGTGCGCGATACCCCGGCCTCGACCCGCTTGAGGTGACCGACAAGGCCGGCGAGTTGCTTCCCGGCTTCCTCCCACAGGGCGGGCTGCCGAGCTTGGAAGTCGGTGATGAGTTCAAGGGCGGCGCGCTCGCCATCGGCGCGCTCGTGGAGGAGCGCAACCCGATCCACCAAATCGGCCAAAGATCCCTCCAAGACCCCCAACGCCTGCTCAATCTGCTCGCCTTGCTCCAGCAACGCCGGCGAGAGGGCCGCGGCCTGTCCCCGAGTATCCCGCCAGGTGTCCCGGGCGGTGCCAAGGGCGTCGTCGATGAGATCGACCAGCGCCTGGCTGCCGGGCAACAAAGTTGGTAGCAAGTGGCGGATGGCGAAGCGCAGCGGCTCGATGGCATGGCCGTAACGCTCGAGAAATCCTTCCAGCCATTGGTTGAGGGTGTTCAGCACAATGTCATCCCGATGACTCTCTGATGTGGACTTTAAAGCAAGATTACCCAATTTCTAGGATTCGTCAGCGAATACCTCGTCCAAGGTCTTGGCCTTGATGAGGTTGAGACCCCAAGCGTCGAGCTGCTCGGCGCTGGCGTTGGTCAAGCGGGTTTCGATGGACTCGGGGAGCGGGCCGAAGCGCTCGATGAGCAGTCGTCGTACGACCCGCCGAAGGCCCATGTGGATGCCCTGCTCAATTCCCTGCTCTCGTAGGTGTTGTGCGTAACCCATGATGGCTTTCTGGTGTGGCCTTTGGGATGGGCAGTTGCGCTGATAAGGCCTTTATGGAGCGCTATTTGGCAAAGACGTCGTCCAAGGTCTTGGCCTTGAGGAGGTTGAGACTCCAAGTTTCGAGCTGCTCGGCGCTAGCGTTGGTCAAACGGGTTTCGATGGACTCGGGGAGTGGGCCGAAGCGCTCGACAAACTGCCGTCGCACGACCCGCCGAAGGCCCATGCGGATGCCCTGCTCTCGTAGGTATTGTGCATAACCCATGATGGCTTTCCGGTATGGCCTTTGGGATGGGTAGCTGCGCTGATAAAGCCTTTATGGAGCGCTATTCGGCAAAGACCTCGTCCAAGGTCCTGGCCTTGAGGAGATTGAAACTCCAAGCGTCGAGCTGCTCGGCGCTAGCGTTGGTCAAGCGGGTTTCGATAGACTCGGGGAGCGGGCCGAAGCGCTCGATGAGCAGCCGTCGCACGACTCGCTGAAGGCCCATATGGATGCCCTGATCAATGCCCTGCTCTCGTAGATATTGTGCATAGCCCATGATGACCTCCCGGTGTGGACTCTGGGGCAGATAATCGCGTTCGTAGACGACGATATCGTCGTCGGTCAACGCCCCGTATAACTCGATGAAGTCGCCGTATTTTAGTCGTTTCTCAGGGTCGGGTTCGAGGCTGGCCAGCCCCTCCTGGGCGGCGGCGTAGAGGGCGACTTTGCGCTCGCGGGGATAGCTCATGTTGAGGAGATTGAGACGGGCGACGATGTTGTCGCTGGTCTGATAGCGCACGGCGGGTAGCTCGGCTAGGACACTGTAGAGAAAGCGAAAGTCCAGATAGACACCGCGATCGCCACCGAGCCGTAGGGCGGTGGGAAAGTCGCCTCGATGCAAAAAAATCACTACCGGTACCACCCGGTCGGTGTTGAAGAGCTCGGCGAGGTCCACACAGTAGTGGATCAAGCGGTGGATAGAGAAGCGTCTGGGTTTGGTTTCTTCCTCCACCACAAACAAGATGGCCTCGTGCCGGCCGTCGGGCCACTCCACGAGCAAGGGGGTGTCGAGCTCGCGGAAGCGCTCGCCGAGGCGCTCTTGGAGCTGCTCTTGACGTACGGGGATGATGCGGGCGTCAGGGGGAATGGCCTCGCCCTCGGGGGCGGCAAAGAAGGCCAAGGCCTCCCTGGGGTAGTCGAGGATGAGGTTTTTGAAGGTTTGGTCGTGGCTCATCGCGCCCCGAGGATGGTGGTGTTGATAGTGGACATTATTATGCGATGATTCGGCTGGCTTTGCGCTGGTAGTTCTCGCCCCCGGCAGATCTTGCCCTTGTCTTCAGCGGCCCTCACCCCCGGCCCCTCTCCCCCACCGACGGTGTGGGAGAGGGGTGACTTGGTCTTTGAGGGCGAGGTGGGCTTTGAAGTTGTGTTCGCGCAAGGGGCGCTGTGGGCTACTTTGGAGCGCTGGTTATGGGATAAGTGGGGATTTCCAAGGCTGTTGAGGGGCCTGCTGCCAAGTTCTCCATGGGCTTTTAGCGCCGCCCACAGCTCACCCCCTCGAAGGCCAAGTCACCCC
>JBHJHK010000364.1:0-14493 GCA_050330975.1 Candidatus Competibacterales bacterium
GGTGTCGGCGGTGGCCAGAGCAGCGCTCTGGTCCTTGGGGTACTCGCGGATCAACGCAGCGGCGCGGTCGGTGGGCTGGGCGCCGAGGTTGAGCCAGTGTTCCACCCGCGCCATGTTGAGCTCCAGACGCGTGGCCTTACCCCGGGCGAGGGGATTGAAATAACCCAGGCGCTCGATGTAGCGGCCGTCGCGGCGACTGCGGCTGTTGGCGACGATGACCTGGTAAAACGGGCGTTTTTTGGCCCCGCCGCGGGAGAGGCGAATGGTGACCATAGTGACGACAAACTCCGTAGAATGCTCTTGGGAAAAGGGGCAGTGGTCCTGGGCGTTGGGGATGACCCGGGGGGTATGCGCAAACGCGGTATTCTAGGACAAGTTTTGCCCGACGCCAAGGTGTTGCCCTCGATTGACTAAGGCGGTGGGGGCATAGCAAACAGCTGGCGGGCGGTGGCGGTGGTGGCAGTGGCGAGGTGTTGGGGGTCGTCGCCCCGGGCTCTGGACACCACTTGCAACACCTCGGGCAAAAAGGCCGGTTCGTTGCGGCGGGTCTTGGGCTTGGGCTTCAGGGTCCTGGGCAGTAGGTAGGGGGCATCGGTCTCCAGCATCAGGCGCTCCACCGGCCAGGTCGTCACCAAGTCCCGGAGGTGGAGCCCCCGGCGCTCGTCGCAAATCCAGCCGGTGATGCCGATGTGGAGATCCAGTTGGCGATAGGCTTCTAGGGTTTCGGCGTCCCCGGTAAAGCAGTGGACCACCCCGCCCCGGGGGAGGCGATGGCGGTAGCGCTCCACCAGGGCCACAAAGCGACTCGCGGCATCGCGTTCGTGGAGGAACACCGGCAATCCCAGGGCGGCCGCCAGTTCTAGCTGACCCTCGAAGGCCCGCTCTTGGTCCGAACGCGGGGAGTAATCCCGGTTGAAGTCCAGGCCCATCTCACCCAGGGCCACCACGGGGCCTTGGGCCGCCAGATCGGCGATGGCGTGGCCACTTTTGTCCCCCCGCCAGTGGCGGGCGTCGTGGGGGTGGACCCCAGCGGTGGCAAACAACACCCCGGGAAGGTGGTGGGCGAGTTCCAACGCCTTGTGGCTCTCGTCGATGGTGGTGCCGGTGATCAGACACTGGCAAACCCCGGCGTCCCTGGCGCGGTCGACCACGACGCGCCAGTCGTCGCCAAAGCTCTCGTGGGTTAGATTGACGCTGATGTCGATCAAGGCGCGGTCGGGGGAGGCGAGGGGGTCGGTATCACTCATGGGGGTTCGACAGGGGCGAATCGAGGGCGACGAGGGGTTTGACAAAGTCGACAATGGCGGCGGCGATGGTCGTCGTTTGGCCGGGGGCTAGGATATCACCGACGATGTTGTGGTGGTTGAAGTGGCCGGAGGGGGCGATCTCGACGATGTGGCGCACGGGACTTTGGAAGCGCGCCGTGTGCTGGCGGATCAACTGGGGTGAGACCACCCGATCTCGGGGTGAGTAGATCAACAGCACCGGGTGGACGACGCGGCTCAAGTCCAGTTGGCGCACCAAGTCCACCACGGCCATCACCGGAATGATGGCGCGGCTTGGATAGTCCAAGGTCCAGTAGCGGTCGTGGGCGGGATTTTGCGGTTCTAGGGTGCGGCGGGGAATGAGACCCGGCAGCACCACCTGACCCCAGGGCCACAACAAGGCGTCGGCCAACGGGTGCTCGGGGCCGAAGTTGGGGGCGATGAGGACAAATCCCAAGACCGAAGGGGGACGTTTGACCGCGGCGAGCCAGGTGGCCAAGGTGCCCCCTTGGGACATGCCGATGACCAGCACCCGCTCCCCCAAGCGCTCGCCGATGGTCAGGGCTTCTAGGGTGTCAAACAGCCAGTCCTCGGCGCGGGCCGCTGCCAAGGTGGCGCCGCCGTCGTCTACGCCGTGGCCCGCCAGGCGGGTGTAGTAGACGTTGGCGTTCAATGCCTCCCCCAAGTAAGCTCCCAAGGGCGTCGCCTCCTGGCGGCTGGCGGTGAAGCCGTGGAGGTAGACGATGGCCAGCTCGGTCGGAGCCTTGGTGGTGGGATCGGCCCAGCGGATGTGTTTTTCGGTGTCCGGGATGAGCTCGACCTCGGCCGCGGTCTCGCGGCGTTGCAAATAGGCCTCTAGGGCCTGGGGGTCGGCGTCGATGTCGGGGGCTTGGACTCCTTGGTCGTCCACCTCGGGCTTGGGGCCCAGGGCCAAGGCCAGGGCCGCCGGCGCTAGTGACCAAAGCCAACGACGGACCATGGAATAGACCCGGAGGTAGTTGGCCACGGGGCGGCCTGTAAAAACGGGGAGCGGGATTGGGGATTGACCATGACCTTGAAGTTAAAGTTGGCCCGTTGGGGGCGAACCCGCTTGGACGACCTCGGCAGGGGTCTAGTGACACGCCCCCCGCGCCCCACCTGGTGGGGTATGGCCACGGTGGTGGCGGTCTACAGCGCCGTGGCCCTGGGGGTGGGGCTCGCCAGTGGTTTTTTGCGGCCTCAAGATGCCGGAAGCGTTCCCGGGACCCTGTTTTGGCTCTTGCCGTTGACCGCGTTTTTGGTTCCCAGTTTATCGGAAGAGGCGATCTTTCGCGGCCTTTTGTTGCCCCACCCCAGCCGGAGGGTAAGTGCGGGGGACCGATGGCTGGCCGCTGGGATAGGGCTCGCCAGTTATGTGTTGTGGCACCCCCTCTATGCCGCCCTGGGGCCCGGCCATATTCCCGTCTGGGATCCGGCCTTTTTGATCCTGGTCGCCGCCCTGGGAATCTGCTGTACCGGACTTTACTACTACACCGGCTCCCTGTGGCCTTGCGTAGTCCTCCACTGGGCGACGGTGATGGTGTGGATCTATGGCTTTGGCGGACGCAACCTTTTGCTCCCCGGCCCCTAGCCTTTTCCGCCATCGGTCGCCCCGTCGGGGAATGCCGATACAGCCGCCCGTCCCAGAGAGGATGCCACCATGTCCCAGCCCACTGCCCAGGACGGGAGCCCGGATGTTTCCCCCTCGGGGGAAACCGACCTCGACACCTTGCTGGAACAGGCCACCCCCATCCTGGCCGACGAGGTGTACGTGTTTTGTCGGGGCATCGTTTTGGAGCAGGCGATGGGCCATCCAGACGTTTGGGCCTGGATACGGGAAGCCGAGGCCACGACGGTCATCGCCTCCAGGGCCGCCGCCGATCGCGCCGGCTGGTCCTACCGGGGGTGCTGGCGACGCATCACCCTCGCCGTCCACTCGAGCCTAGAGGCTGTGGGTTTTTTAGCCCAGCTGTTACCCCCCTTGGCCAGAGCCGGCATTGCCGTCAATGTCATCTCGGCCTACCATCACGACCACCTATTCGTCCCCGCCCAGCGCGCCCGCGAGGCCTTGGCGCTGCTCAAGCGCCGTTGATGGATGCCGCCATTTGGGGGGGTTCTTTGGCCGTTGTGATGACTCATAGGATCATTTTGTGCTGCTACCGCTCCACGACCGCAACCCCCTCAAAATCATCCCCTACCAGGCCGTCACCCTGGGGTTGATCGCCCTTAACGCCGCGATCTTTCTGTGGCAACTGACCCTCAGTGAAACCGCCCTTCTGGAAACGCTCCTGGGTTTTGGCCTGGTGCCGGCGGCGTTGTTTGGCGCCGCCGATGGGTCCCAGTTCGACGGTGGCCCACCGGCTTGGTTGACCTTGGTGAGTTACATGTTCTTCCACGGTGGATTGCTGCACTTGTTGGGAAACATGCTCTATCTGTGGATTTTTGGTGACAACATCGAAGACTCCATGGGCCACGGTCGCTTTGTGGTGTTCTTTCTATTGTGTGGGATTGCCGCGGGGCTGGTCCACGGCGCCATCGACCCCGCTGCCAACTACCCCACCATCGGCGCCAGCGGGGCGGTATCTGGGGTGTTGGGGGCCTATTTGGTGCTCCATCCCCGGGTGAAGATTCTCGTGTTGGCCCTGGGCTTTTTCGCCCTGCGTCTGCCGGCCTATTTAGTATTGCTGGTGTGGTTGGTGATCCAGCTGTTCAACGTCGTGGCCGGAACCCCAGGGGTGGCCTGGTGGGCCCACATCGGTGGCTTCTTGGCCGGCGCCCTGCTGGTCATTCCCCTGCGCCACAAGCACATCCCCCTGTTCGACCGCGGCGTGGAGCACTAAAGCCCATCCTCCCCAGGGGATTTCTGGCCCCGTCGCCGATCTGCAACAACCCCGCGGAAGAGGAATCGGAAGCTGGCGCGCCGGGGCCAGCCGCTGCTGTCGCTTCGCCCCCGGGGGGTGGCGGGGTGTTCCCCAGCGGGGCGTCAGAGGTGGCTGCAGCATTGCCCCCGTCCCCCGGGGCCTCGACAACTATTCCCAAAAGTTAATCAAATCATAAATGACATGAATTGCTGTTATGAATGACTGGACTTACTCTAGGGAACTTAAGTGGAAGATAGGCTGGCATGCGGAGGAGTTTTTCCATGGCCCAAACCCTCTATGACAAGCTGTGGGATGCCCATGTGGTGAGCGACCACAAGGATGGCACCACGCTTTTGTACATCGACCGCCACCTGGTCCACGAAGTGACCTCTCCCCAGGCCTTTGAGGGCTTGAAGCTGGCGGGAAGGCGCCCGTGGCGGGTCGATGCCATGTGGGCGGTGACGGACCACAACGTCCCCACCACCGCCCGCCACCTGGGGATCCAAGACCCCGTCTCAAGACTCCAGGTGGAGACCCTCGACGCCAACTGCCGATCCTTTGGGGTGCGCCAGTTTGGCTACACCGACCGCCGCCAGGGCATCGTCCACGTCATCGGCCCCGAACAAGGCCTCACCTTGCCGGGGATGACCGTCGTCTGCGGCGACTCCCACACCGCCACCCACGGCGCCCTGGGGGCGTTGGCCTTTGGCATCGGCACCTCCGAGGTGGAGCACGTCATGGCCACCCAGTGTTTGGTGAGCAAGAAATCCAAGGCGATGCAGGTGCGGGTCGAGGGCACCACAGGTCTTGGAGTCACCGCCAAGGATATCGTCTTGGCCATCATCGGTCGCATTGGCACCGCCGGCGGCACGGGCTACGCCATCGAATTTGCCGGGCAAGCCATCGAAGATCTCTCCATAGAGGGGCGGATGACGGTGTGCAACATGGCCATCGAAGCCGGGGCGCGCTCTGGCATGGTGGCGGTGGATGACGCCACCATCGACTACGTCCACGGCCGACCCTACGCCCCCAGCGGCGAACTGTGGGAACGGGCCGTCGAGGCCTGGCAAAACCTCAAAAGCGATCCCGACGCCAACTTTGACCGGGTGGAGATCCTCCGGGCCTCGGAGATCGAACCCCAGGTGACCTGGGGGACGTCCCCGGAGATGGTGACCTCCGTCCACGGCCGTGTCCCCGACCCCGACGGCGAAGCCGACCCGGCCAAGCGGGCCGGGATGGCCCGGGCATTGGAATACATGGACCTGGCCCCGGGAACCCCCATCACCGCCATCCCCCTCGACAAGGTGTTCATCGGCTCGTGCACCAACGCCCGCATCGAAGACCTCAGGGCCGCCGCCGCGGTGGTTTCCAACAAACGCATTGCCCGCACCATCAAACAGGCCCTGGTGGTGCCGGGTTCGGGGCTGGTGAAAGCCCAGGCCGAGGCCGAGGGCCTGGATCGCGTTTTTAAAGACGCCGGTTTTGAATGGCGCGAGTCGGGTTGCTCGCTGTGCTTGGGGATGAACGAAGACCGCCTCTCCCCCGGGGAGCGCTGCGCCTCCACCTCCAACCGCAACTTCGAAGGCCGCCAGGGTTACGGTGGGCGCACCCACCTGGTGAGCCCCGCCATGGCTGCCGCCGCCGCCATCGCCGGCCACTTCGTCGACGTGCGTGACGCTTGAGGAACTCACCATGGAACCCTTCACCCACCACCGCGGTATCGTCGCTCCTCTGGATCGGGCCAATGTGGACACCGACGCCATCATTCCCAAACAATACCTCAAGGCCATCCACCGCACCGGCTTTGGCGTCAACCTGTTCGACGACTGGCGCTACCTCGACCGGGGGGAGCCCGGCCAAGACCACTCCCTGCGCCAGGAAAATCCCAACTTTGTCCTCAATCAGGGCCCCTACCGCCAGGCCAGCCTCCTGGTGGCCCGGGAGAACTTTGGCTGCGGCTCGTCTCGGGAACACGCCGTGTGGGCGTTGATGGATTTCGGCATTCGGGTGGTCATCGCCGCGAGCTTTGCCGATATCTTCTACAACAACTGTTTTAAAAACGGCCTGCTGCCGGTGGTATTACCCGATTCGGCCATCGAGCGTCTCATGGCCGCAGCCTTGGCGCGCCCGGGCTTCGACGCCGCCGTGGACCTGCCCGCCCAGACGGTGACGGCCCATGGCGAAACCACGCCCTTTGAGATCGAGCCCTACCGCAAGGACCGCCTCCTCCAGGGCCTGGACGATATCGCCCTCACCCTGCAACAGGCGGCGGCGATCCGCGCCTATGAAGAACGCCGGCGCACCGAAGCGCCGTGGCTGTTCCAGGCCGTCGACCGCCAGGAGGCATCGTGAGTTCTGGGGAAATCCCCGAGGTATTGATACTGCCAGGGGATGGTATTGGCCCGGAGATCGTCGCCGAGGCCGTTGGCGTCCTCGAAGCCCTGGTGGCCCACCACGGCCTCGGGGTGACCCTGAACTACGGCCTATTGGGGGGTCAGGCGGTGGACGCCGCGGGTTCACCGTTGCCCGCCGACACCCTCGCCAAGGCCAAGGGGGCCAAGGCGGTGCTGTTGGGGGCAGTGGGCGGACCCCAGTACGACGCCCTGCCCCGGGAGCAGCGCCCCGAACGGGGCCTGTTGGGGTTGCGCAGCGCCCTGGGTTTGTTCGCCAACCTGCGCCCGGCGATTCTCTATCCCCAGCTGGCCGCCGCCTCGGCCCTGCGCCCGGAGGTGGTCGCCGGCCTCGATATCCTCATCGTCCGAGAACTCACCGGAGACATCTATTTCGGCGAACCCCGGGGCATCCGCACCCTGGAAAACGGCGAGCGCCAGGGCTTCAACACCATGGTCTACGGGGAAACCGAGATCGACCGCATCCTCCAGGTGGCCTTTCAAGCCGCACAACGGCGGCAAAAGAGACTCTGCTCTGTGGACAAAGCCAACGTCCTCGAGACCTCGGAGCTGTGGCGCGAGCGGGCCAATGCCATGGCTGAGACCTACCCCGACGTGACCCTGTCCCACCTCTACGTGGACAACGCCGCCATGCAGCTCGTCAAGGATCCCAAGCAGTTCGACGTGGTGGTCACGGGCAACCTGTTTGGCGATATCCTCTCTGACTGCGCCGCCCAACTCACCGGTTCCATCGGCATGCTGCCGTCGGCCTCCCTCAACGACCGAGGCCAAGGCCTATACGAGCCCATCCACGGCTCGGCCCCCGACATCGCCGGCCGAGGTGTGGCCAACCCCCTGGCCACCATTTTGTCCGTGGCCATGATGCTGCGCCACTCCCTGGAGCGGGGGGATCTCGCGGCACGGGTAGAGACCGCCGTGGGACGAGTTCTCGATCGGGGGCTGTTCACCCCCGACATCTGTGGGCCCAACCAAACCCCTGTGGACACCCAGACCCTGGGACGCGCCGTGGTGGAGGCATTGACATCGAACCCCTGAGCATAGGCCCCGACTTTGTCACCATTGTTTACGCTTTTGACCCGTTGGTCATTTTGTGAGGAACAGCCATGACTCGACCCACCTTTGACGTCGCCGTTGTGGGTGCCACCGGCGCCGTGGGGGAGGCGATGCTCGCCATCCTCGCCGAGCGGGACTTCCCCGTGGGTAAAATCTACCCCTTGGCGAGCCGTCGTTCGGCGGGCAAGCGGGTCGCCTTCAAGGATCGCCAACTGGTCGTCCAGGACCTGAGCGACTTCGACTTCAGCCAGGTGCAATTGGGACTTTTTTCCGCCGGGTCGTCCATCTCTGAGATCTACGCCCCCATGGCTGCGGCCAAAGGTTGTGTCGTCATCGACAACACCTCCCAGTTTCGCTACGACCCCGATATTCCCTTGGTGGTCCCCGAGGTCAACCCCCACGCCATCGCGGCGTATCGCAACCGCGGCATCATCGCCAATCCCAATTGCTCCACCATCCAGATGGTGGTGGTGTTGAAGCCGCTGTATGACGCCGCGGGGATCAGTCGCCTCAACATCGCCACCTACCCGGCGGTGTCGGGCACGGGCGTCGACGCCATCGAAGAGCTGGCCCACCAGACCGCCCAATTGCTCAACGGCCGGGAGGTGAGCTGCGAGGTCTATCCCAAGCAGATCGCCTTCAACGTCTTGCCCCACATCGACGCCTTTCAGGACAACGGCTACACCAAAGAAGAGATGAAGATGGTGTGGGAGACCCGCAAGATCCTCGAAGACGAAACCCTGCAAATCAACCCCACGGCGGTGAGGGTGCCGGTGTTCTACGGCCACAGCGAAGCCGTCCACCTGGAGACCAAAACCAAGCTAGACCTTCCTTCGGTTCGGGCGTTGCTAGAAGAGGCCCCCGGGGTGGTGGTGCTGGACGAGCGTCAACCCGGGGGTTATCCTACCGCCGTTACAGAAGCTGCCAAAGCCGATCCGGTTTACGTAGGCCGCATCCGTGAAGACATCTCCCATCCCTTGGGCCTTAATCTATGGATAGTGGCGGACAACGTGCGCAAGGGGGCGGCCTTGAACAGTGTGCAAATCGCAGAAATTCTGATAAGGGACTACCTTTCAACGTAACCCGTCCGTCGGCCGGTGCGACGCCTGTGGCGGCTCGGGCGCAATGATTGCGGGGATTCGGTTGATGCTTGACCACAAGATAAGACGGAAGTCCACATGGAAGCTGCGGCGCTGTTTGGGCGTGGCCCTCGCGGCGCTGCCGTGTTGCAGTTTCGCCCTGGGACTGGGCCAGATCACCGTGCGCTCTGCCCTCAACCAACCCTTTCGGGCGGAGATCGAACTCACCAATATCGGCACCGCCAACCTCAGTCAGCTGCGCGCCCGCATCGCCCCCCAGACCCTGGCGCAGCTCTCCCAGGGCCCCGTGGGCTTTGCGGCGGTGGTGGAGACCATCGACGGGCGCAGCTTTTTGCAGATCACCTCCCAGCGCCCCATTCGCGATCCCTTGTTGAGCCTGGTGGTGGATGTGCGTTGGCCCCAGGGGCGGCTAAACCGAGAATTCGCCATCCTCCTCGATCCCCCTGAGTACATCGTCAGTGCGCCGCCGCGGTCTGGGTTTTCGGGTGTGGCCCCGCCGTCGCCCCGGGCCCAGGCATCCACGCCTCCTCCGCCGGCCAGACCCAGCGAACCGCCGCCGCCCCCCCCCGCCAATCTGCCCGAGGTCGATTTGACCAGCACCTACCGGGTCGCCCGGGGGGATAACCTGTGGACCATCGCCAACCGGGTGCGTCCCACCGGAGTGTCGGTGGAGGAAATGATGGGCATCCTGGTGCGGGAAAACCCCCAGGCCTTTATCAACGGCGATCGCAATCGCCTGTTGGCCGACGTCGATTTGCGGGTGCCCGTCGATCCCGGTTTTCCCACCGTCGACAACGTGGCCGAGGCCCTACCCGACGATCCCCTAGCGCCCTCCACTCCGGCGCCCCGGGTGCGCCTGGAGCCGCCGGCGCCCGCCACCCCCGAACCTCCCGCCCAGGGCCTGGTGGCGGCCGATGCCGAACTCGACCCCCGGTTTCGCATCGGCCTAGTCGATGACCACCCCCGGCTCCAGTTGTCCGACTTCGCCGCCGCGCGCCAGCGCCTCGCCCAGCTGAACCCCCCCAGGGATGGCGGCGAGCGCGACTTGGGCATTCCCGGGACTGGCCAAGCCCTGACGGCGGTGGACCCGGTGGACCCGGTGGACCCGGTGGATTCTTCCGACCGAGGAACCCGGGCTCCCGCTGGGGCTGACCCCCTGACGGCCGATCCCCTGGCGGATATCGGCGCCCCCGCCGGTGGCGATGATCTCGCCCCGGAGCCCGCTTTTAGTGAGGACCCCGGCGGGGAGACGGCCATCGACAATGGCCTCTCCGACCTGGCCGCCGACCCTCTGGCCCAGCCCGGCGAGGGCCAGGGGGCCGTTGCCGACACCACAGCCCCCGAACCGGCCCCGGAGTCGGCGGCGGTGAGCGAGCTCTTGGAGCCCGGCGCCGACGTTCCTCCGGCGACCTCGGCTGAGCTCGCCGACACCGAGGGTGGCTTGGCCGATGCTGCCCCCGAAGTCCCCCTCCCCGGCGCGGCTCCCCACGGCGTCGCCGATGACCCGCTTCTGGTCGACCCTATGGCCGCCGGTAGCACCGACACCCAAGACTTGGGCAAAGAGGACTTGGTCGACCGAGCACCGCCCGACAGCGAGCTCGCCGCCGTGCCGCCCCTAGACCGCCTGGCGGACAACCCCAATGCCACCCCGAACCCCCGTTTGGAAGCGGTTGGTGGTTTGCCCGATGATTTCGAGCCTCCGGTGGATTTGGCCGCGGCCCCGGACCCCCTCACCCCCAGTGTCGATGAACCCGACACCGGCCTCAGCGCTCCCCCTGTGACCGCAGTGGGACGGGGACCCCGTCGGAGCCACCCTTGGGGAGCCCGGAGGGTAGTCCTCAACCGGATGGCGGCGAATTGGTCTCCACGCCCCAGGGCGGTGGCGGTGGGATGGCCTTCCTAGACCAAGCGAGCCGTTTGTTGCGCGATATTTCCCGCAATCCCGTCGAAGGCGCCCTGTTGGGAGGAGGGCTCGTGCTGTTGGTGGGGCTACCGGCTTTGTTTCTCATGCGCCGGCGGCGCAGGGCTGAGGAGCCTCGGGAGACGGCCATTGGCGAAGTCGACAATTCCCAACTCCTCAGCGAGTTGCAAGTCGACGGCGACACCCGAGAGCAGATCGACCTGTTGTTGGCGGTGGGCAATTTCCGAGAGGCCGAGGTCAAAGTGCGGGAAGAGCTCGAGCGCGACCCCAACGACCCGGAGATGTTGGTCAAGTTGTTGGATGTGCATTTTGCCTCCGACAACGCCGATGAGTTCCTCGCCGATGCCCGCCATCTCCACGGCCTCCTCGACGATCCCCACGGCCCCCTGTGGCAGTACGTCTGCAAGCTCGGTCGCCAAATCTGCCCCGGGCATCCCCTGTTCGACAGCCGGGCTACGGCCGACGATATCGAGACGGCGCCCTCTGACGACTACGCCGGCGACGCCACGGACTTCGACGACCTGTTTGCCGATTCCCCCGAAGACCTCCGGCGCAATCGGGGCATGCCCTCCCAAGGGCCCTCCACCGACGACCTGGCGGCCTTTGGCTTTGGCACTGCCGACGACGACGACCGGGGGGAGCGGGGCTATGGCGACGACGATCGCCAAGACGACGACGGCGGATTTAACTTCGACAGCGAGGTGGAGGATTTCGATTTCGACGCCTCCGACTTGGCCAACGACGCCACCCAGATGGAGCGCTCGGCGGCGGGCCAGGGCCGTCGAGGCGGGGCGGCCGAGGACGACTTTGACTTCGACTTTGGCGATGAACCCACAGCCCTGGACAGCCAACAGCCAGCGCCCATCGAAAAGGAGTTTCACGCCGATCCGGTGGCCGGCGCCGACCGGGACGCCCTGAGCGATGAACTGGAGCAGTTGCAGTTCGAATTGCCGGCGGGGAATCAGGACAGCGAACGGACCACCCAACGCCGCGTCGACGCCGACGTCGACACCTTCGACTTCGATGAGTATCAAGGCGCCGATGATCCCACCCTCGGAGACGACGAGGCGGGGCTACCACGGGGTGCCGAGGATGACATCGACGTCAAGCTAGACCTGGCCCAGGCCTACGTGGAGATGGACGACCGCACCGGAGCCCGGGATCTCTTGAACGAGGTCCTGCGGGAGGGCAGTGATGAGCAGCGCCAGCGGGCTCAGGCCATGATGAGCCGGATCGCCACCTAGTACTAACCACCCAGTACTAACCCCGCCGTTGCCCTCCCCTTGGCAAGCCCTCTTGCTGAAAGCGAGAGGGCTCGTCGTTTTGCGCCAGCGCCAAAGCGCCCCAGGGGATTAGCCCGCGGCTATATCACTGAATCACGGCGTTAAAATCCGTCTGCATCCGGCTTTGCAGCCGCTTGATGACCTTCATGGCCATGCGCAGGGACTCCTCTTCTAGGGGGGTCAACTCCTGGCGGCTGACGAGCTTATCGGGGCGCTCCCCCTGTTGAATTTGGCGCAACTGGTGGGCGAGGGTGAGATCTAGGAGTTCCTCGTAGGCTGCCAAGGCCGCCTCGACAAAGGGCCCATCCAGGCGCCCTTGGCGCACCACGGCTTCCAGGCGATCGCCGCTGTGGGTGGCTTGGACCCCCTCCGCCAAGGCGTAGATGCGGGCGGCGTCGGCCAAAAGCCTGGTGCCGTTGCGCTTGAGGTCGATTTTCCCCCGCCGGGGTTTGTCGGTGGCGGTGACCAACCGGTTGAGGAAGCCCAGGGCGGGGCCGCCGCTGGCGTCGTCCTCCACCATGAGGCGGAGAAGCCGCGGTTTGGCCTTGAGGGCCGCCAACAAATGGTGGCGCAAGGCCCGGGTGAGGCGGTCGTCGCCGTAGAGGGTGTCGAAATCGAACACGATGGTGGACCAGCGGGCAGCCCCTTCGTTGGGAAATTCGGCGATGCGACTGATCCGCTGGCACCATTGCCCCAAGGTCTGGTGGTAATCGGGATTGCGGGCCATGATATCCCCGGTACACCACTCGTAGCCCACCTCGTCCAAACGCCGGTTGGCGCGGTCGCAGAAGGTTTGAAACCACTCTTTGTGGGCGTCGTCCAAGGGGATGGCGTCGTCGATGATGATGCCGTTGTCTTGATCGGTGTTGATCATCATCTCCCGCCGTCCCCCGGAGCCCATGACGATAAAGGCGTAGGGAATCTGGGTCTCAAAACCCAACTGGGTCACGACCTCTTCCTCGGCGAGTTCCACACAACGCCGTTGGATGGCCAAGTGGACCTCGCTCAGCGCCCGCACGGCGCGGCTGGCACTGTGGTTGTGTTGGCGCAGTTCATCGGCCACAGCGGCCAACTCCCGGTGAAAACCCGCCAAGGTGACATAGTCGGGGGCGGCGTTGATTTGGACGATGAGAGAGCGCTGATAGGCCGCGAGGATGCGCAGAATATCCGTCTGGGATACCACCCCCACGGGAGCCTGGCCTTCACAGACCACAAAGTATTTGGCCTGGGGCTCTAGGGCGCTGTGGATCTTCCACAACGGGGTGTCGGCGGCGACCCGCCGGGGCGGTTCCACGGCTTCGATGATGGGGGCGTTGCGACTCACCCCCTCGACGATCAACGCCTCCGTCAGGGCGTGGAGGGTCACTACCCCCTGGAGATGGCCGCCGCTGTCCACGACGCCGAGGCTACCGATACCCCGCTGGCGCATTAGCTGATAGGCCGAGGGGAGGGGTTCTGTGGCCTGCACGGTGACCAACGGGGATTTCATGATGCTGCGGGCCGGCAGGACCCACAGCCCCGTGACCGGGGCTCGCCGTTGGCGCTGACCTTGAAAGTGGTCGGCCAGCAGCCGATTGACCGCGGTGAATAACTCTGGGTGACTCTGTTCGAAGCGTTGGAGTACGGGCTCGGCGATGACGTCTACCACCGCTTCAGTGACGGCGGTGACCGCTCCGCTGTAGTCACCACTGCCAAAGTGATTTTCCAGCCCGATGAAATCGCCGGGTTCCAAGGTGAGCTGGGTGTGGCCGTGGCGCAACTCCAAGGTGCCCTGACGGAGGTGATAGACCTCTTCGCCATAGGGCATACCCGGGGTGACCAAGGGTTCTTGGGACACTAACACCCGTTGGCTGGCCTCCCCAAGGAGAGCCTTCATGGCCTTGGGGAACTGGTCGCCAGTGGCGGCGATGGCCGAGCGCAAGGCGAGGGCAAAGTCAATGGGATTGTCCATGGTCTCGCAGGGGTATGGGAACTGTGCTAGGTTGAAAGACTCTATTTCACCTGATTTTGTGCGCTATGGCGAATGGGTTGCCACCCAACGCACGAGATTTTTCTCGATCGTCGACCTCCAACCGCTCGGTGAGTCCCGTGGGCGATTTCATGCACACCTCCTTTGACGACAGCGCCACCACCCGCCGCTCGGCGGCGAGGCTCGGGGTATCGGAGTACGAACTCTTCGCCCTGGCCCACCGCTACTGGTACGGGGTTGACGCCCCCGGCAACACCTTGGAACGGGCCTTTGGCATCTATTTGAGCCGTGGCACCACGCCCCCCTGGGTGCGGGCCTTCGCCCGCTTCGTCGCCAAAGAATCCCAGTTGCACCGCCTCGATCCCAAGGCCTTGGGGATTTCTGCACCGGCGGCGCCCCGCAACGGGGTTTGGATTGGCCTCGCCGCATTGTTGGGGATGGCGGGCATCGTGGGGTTATTGATCTACCTCAACGCCCAAGCCGTTCCCCCGGGGTTGCGGGGCTGCGCCCTACCGCCCTGCTACCTCCACTACCCCCCGCACCCCCCAGCTTCCACCCAGCTTCCTCCCCCCGCACCGTGAACGATTGGCTATTCGTCATCATCACCGGGGT
>JBHJHK010000365.1:0-7105 GCA_050330975.1 Candidatus Competibacterales bacterium
CCCGGGGCCGTTTTTTAATCCCCCCGTTGGGCCCCGCGGGGGCGCGGGGGGGGGGCCGGGGCCCGCCGGCCCCCGGGACCTCGAGGGCTTGGGCTTGGCCAAGGCGGTGGTGGACGCCCTGCAACAGCCCGACGCAGGACGGGTCGAGACGGCGTTGGCCTTCGCCCAAGCCCCCCACCAGGCCGTGGTGTGTCTGGGGGACGAAGATTATCCGAGCCTTCTCCTGGAGACCCCCCAGCCGCCGGTGGTGTTGTTCCTCCGGGGCCATTTGGAGCTGTTGAACACCCCCCAACTCGCCGTGGTGGGCACCCGCCATCCCACGCCCCAGGGGGAGCAAACCGCCTATGACTTCGCCCGCCACTTGGCCGAGGGGGGCCTGGTGATCACCAGTGGCCTGGCCTTGGGCATCGACGCCGCCGCCCACCGCGGCGCCTTGGAGGCCTCCGGTGGCGCCACGGTGGCGGTGTTGGGCACCGGCATCGACCGGGTCTACCCCGCCCGCCACCGAGCCCTGGCCCACACCATCGCAGAGCGGGGGCTGTTGGTGAGCGAATTTCCCCTGGGCACCCCGCCCCTGCCGGAGCACTTCCCCAGGCGCAACCGCCTCATCAGCGGTCTATCCCTGGGCACTTTGGTAGTGGAGGCCGCCCTCAACAGCGGCTCGTTGGTCACCGCCCGCCACGCCCTGGAGCAGGGTCGGGAAGTGCTGGCCATCCCGGGGTCGATCCACAACCCCCAGGCCAGAGGTTGTCATGCCCTGTTACGCCAGGGGGCCAAATTGGTGGAGACCGCCCTCGATGTCATCGAAGAGCTCGCCCCTTGGCTGCACGCCATCCACCAGCCGCAAGCCCTCGACGAAGGGCCCACCACAACCCGTCGAGCCACCGCCCTCCCCGGGGAGGCGGCTGCTTCGTCGAGCGCGGCGTTGGTCGCCGACGCCCCGGCCGAGGCGGCCCCTGGGGACTTTGACGAAGACTATCGCACCCTCTTGAACCAGCTCGCCGATGGACCTATCAGCGTCGACGAGCTGGTGGAACGCTGTGGATTGACGGCCGAAGTGGTTTCCTCCATGCTTCTCATACTAGAACTGCAGGGCTATGTCGTCGCCATGCCGGGGGGTCGTTACCGCCGGATCGCGGCGAGGAATGAATCATGAAAGAAGACATGCTCGACGTTTTGATGTACCTGTTTCAAAACTACATGAGCGACGACGCGGATCCCCATTCCGACCGCGAAGTCCTGCAAAGCGAACTTCTCGAAGCGGGTTTTCCCCACCGCGAAGTCTCCCAAGCCTTTGCTTGGCTCGACGACCTGGCGGCGCAACAGGCCTCCCTGGCGGTACCTGTCAACCCCGAGGCCAGCTTTCGCATCTACACCGAGCAAGAGTCGAGTCGCCTCGACGCCGAGTGCCGCAGTTACTTGTTATTTTTAGAACAATCCGGCATCCTCGGCCCCGAGACTCGGGAGTTGGTCATCGACCGCACCATGGCCTTGGAATCCGATGACATCGACCTCGACCAGTTGAAGTGGGTCGTCCTCATGGTGCTCTTCAACCAACCGGGCCAAGAGGAAGCTTACGCCTGGATGGAAGATTTGTTATTCGAAGACATCCCCACCTACCTCCACTGAGGGTCTTCACCGCGGGGATTTCCGATCTCGATCCACCGCGGTCAAAAACTGTCGTTGCCCTAGATCTCTGCACCCCCAATGGTTGTCCATGGGGTCATCTTTACCACGCCTCGTTGCCATCGCCATGAGCCAGAACCTCGTCATCGTCGAATCGCCGGCGAAGGCCAAGACCATCAAAAAGTACCTGGGCTCGTCGTTTGACGTGTTGGCCTCCTATGGTCATGTGCGCGACCTCATCCCCAAGGAAGGCGCCGTCGACCCCGACAGCGACTTCGCCATGAAGTACCAAGTCATCGAGCGCAACGAAAAGCACGTCGAGGCCATCGCCAAGGCCACCCGCAAGGCCTCGACGCTGTATTTGGCCACCGACCCCGACCGGGAGGGGGAGGCCATTTCTTGGCACCTCCACGAGCTGTTGCGGGAGCGAGACGCCATCGATGACAAACCCGTCCATCGGGTGGTGTTCCACGAGATCACGGCCAACGCCATCCGCGAGGCTATCGACAAGCCAAGGCAACTGTCCACCGAGTTGATCAACGCCCAGCAGGCTCGCCGGGCGTTGGATTTTCTGGTGGGTTTCAACCTCTCGCCGCTGTTGTGGCGCAAGATTCGCCCCGGGTTGTCGGCTGGTCGGGTCCAGTCGCCGGCCCTCAAGATGATCGTCGAGCGGGAAGAGGAGATCGAGGCCTTTGTCCCCCGGGAGTACTGGACCCTGTGGGCCGACTCCGCCGTGGATCAGCAGCCCTTTAGCGCCCGCCTCACCCACTACCAAGGCAAAAAGCTCGAGCAGTTTTCCCTGGCCGATGAGACCACGGCCAAGGCGGCCGAGGCGACCCTGGAGAAGGCGGCCCAGGGGGTATTGACGGTTTTAGAGGTGGACAAGAAGCAGCGCAAACGCCAGCCGGCGCCGCCGTTTACCACCTCGACCCTCCAGCAGGAGGCCAGCCGCAAACTGGGCTTTGGCGCCCAGCGCACCATGCGCATCGCCCAGCAGCTCTACGAGGGGATCGACATCGGCGCCGAGGTGGTGGGATTGATCACCTACATGCGCACCGACTCGGTCCACCTGGCCCAAGAGGCGGTGGAGCAAATTCGGGGGTTGATCAAGAGCCGCTACGGGGCCGACAACCTCCCAAAGCAACCCAGGACCTTTAAGACCAAGGCGAAAAACGCCCAAGAGGCCCACGAGGCGGTGCGCCCCACCGACGCCCAGCGGCTGCCAGAGACACTCCAGGCGGCGTTGAGCGATGACCAGTATCGCCTCTACGATTTGATCTGGAAGCGCACCGTGGCCTGCCAGATGATCCACGCCACCCTCAACACCGTGGCAGTGGATTTGGACGCCGGCGGCCAGGGCATTTTCCGGGCCAATGGTTCGACGGTGGCCCATCCGGGCTTCATAGCCGTCTACCGGGAGGGGGTGGACGACGGGGGTACCAAGGCCGACGACGGCGACGACGATCGGGCCCTCCCCCCCCTGGCCAAGGGGCAGCAGGTGCCGTTGTTGGCCCTGCGTCCCGAGCAGCACTTCACCGAGCCGCCCCCCCGCTACAGTGAAGCGAGCCTGGTAAAGACCCTGGAGGAGTACGGCATCGGCCGTCCCTCCACTTATGCCACCATCATCTCCACCCTGTTGGCCCGGGAGTATGTGGAGCTGGACAAGCGCCGCTTTTTACCCACGGAGATCGGCCGCATCGTCAACCGCTTCCTGACGGATCACTTCACCCAGTACGTCAACTACGACTTCACCGCCCGCCTAGAGGACGAGCTAGACGCCGTCTCCCGGGGTGAAAAGGACTGGGTGCCGGTGATGGGGGCCTTTTGGAAGCCTTTTAAGGCCCTGGTGGAGGACAAAAAGACCAGTGTGTCCCGCCTAGAGGCGGTGAAGGCCCGGGAGCTGGGGGTCGACCCCAAGAGCGGCAAGCCGGTGGTGGTGCGCATGGCCCGCTATGGGCCCGTGGTGCAGATAGGCTCAGCGGAGGACGAAGAAAAACCCAAATTCGCCGGCCTACTCCCCGACCAGCGCATGGACAGCATCACCCTAGAACAGGCCATGGAGCTGTTCAAGCTCCCCCGGGAGTTGGGCAACACCCCGGAGGGGGACGCCATCTCGGCCAACATCGGCCGCTTTGGTCCCTATCTTCGCTATGGCGAGCGCAAGTTTGTTTCCCTCAAGGAGGACGACCCCTACTCCATCACCCTGGAGCGGGCCGTGGAGTTGGTGCGGCAGCACCAGGCCGAGGAGGCCAACAAGGTCATCCAAAATTTCAACGGCAGCGGCATTCAGATTCTCCGGGGGCGCTATGGCCCCTACATCACCGACGGCAAGAAGAACGTCAAGGTGCCCAAGGACCGGGAGCCCGAGAGCCTGACCCTCGCCGAGTGCCGCCAGCTCATCGCCAACGCCCCGGAAAAGCGCCGCCGCCCCCCGGCCAAGGGCGGCCGCCGCAAGGCCAATTGAGGCTGGATTCCCGGTGACGATTCCCGTGCCACCGCCGGCACCGACGCCCCCCGATACCGCTGCTGTGGAGCGGGTGCGGGATTTTTTGAGGGGCCTTCAGCAGGGCATTGTCGACGCCCTGGTGGCCGAGGATCCCGGGGGCCAGGTGGTGGATGACCCCTGGCAACGGCAAGCGGGTGGTCCCTTGGGGGGCGGGGGGCGCACCTGGATTATGCGCCAAGGCCAGGTCTTTGAGCAGGCCGGGGTGGGGTTTTCCCATGTGTTTGGGGATACGTTGCCGCCATCGGCCACAGCGGCGCGCCCAGACCTCGCCGGGCGCAGCTTCCAGGCCATGGGGGTTTCCCTGGTGATCCACCCCCACAACCCCTTTGTCCCCACCTCCCACGCCAATGTGCGGCTGTTTGTCGCCGAGAAGCCCTCGGAGCCCCCGGTGTGGTGGTTTGGTGGGGGATTTGACTTGACGCCGTTTTATCCCTTTGACGAGGACTGTCGCCACTGGCACCGCCAGGCAAAAGCCGCCTGTGAGCCCTTTGGCGAGCACGTTTATCCCCACTTTAAAGCCTGGTGCGACCGCTATTTTTTCCTCAAACACCGGGGGGAGACCCGGGGGGGCGGGGGCTTGTTTTACGACGACTGGACCGAGGGGGGGTTTGAGCGCAGCTTTGCCCTCACCCAAAGTGTGGGGGAGCACTATTTGACGGCGTATCTGCCCATCGTCCAGCGGCGCAAGGACACCCCCTTTGGGGAGGGGGAGCGCCAATTTCAGCTCTATCGACGGGGGCGCTATGTGGAGTTTAATCTGGTCTACGACCGCGGCACCCTGTTCGGTCTCCAATCGGGGGGGCGCACCGAGTCCATCCTCATGTCATTGCCGCCCCTAGTGGCGTGGCAGTACGGTTTTCAACCCGCTCCTGCCAGTCCCGAAGCCCGCTTGGAGGAGTATCTCAAGCCCCGGGAGTGGCTGGACGGCTAACCCTCCCGGAGCTTCGTGATGGAGTGGATCACCGATCCCCAAGCCTGGATCGCCTTGGCCACCCTCACCGCCCTGGAAATTGTCCTTGGCATCGACAACATCATTTTTATCTCCATCCTCGCCGACCGTTTGCCCCCCGAGCAGCGCCCCCGGGCCCGCACCATTGGCCTGGGTATGGCCATGGGGATGCGGATTTTGTTGTTGTTGTCCTTGACCTGGATTATCGGTTTGACGGGGCCTTTATTTGAGGTGATGGGCAACGAGTTTTCCGGACGGGATTTAATTCTCCTGGTGGGGGGCTTGTTTTTGTTAATTGCGGGCCAAGCGGGCGAAAAAGACCCCACCGGTGAAGCTGCATTTGCGGATGTAAAGGTGAAATGGCTCCTTCAAATCGCCCGCGATCCTCCCGGTGGTCATACCACGTATTGGCCAAGGCATAACCACCCCAACCACCAAGACCCCAGAGGGCGAGCACCAGCGACAGCTTGTGGGTAGTTTTCCTAGACATGGCAATGATTCCTGGTCGCAAATGGATCAACTCAGATCAGTCAACGCGTGTGGGCAGCGACTGTGGGTCATAATCTACGGCACAGCCCTGTTGAGTTGGGCTGCCTTACCTTGAGAAACGTAAATAAGCATTGGGGTTTTGCCAAGTTACAACAGGTTACCTTTGGACATTACCGGGACATCGATCTTAACCTTTCTCAACCCTGTTTCAGCCAACTTTGCCTCGGCTCTCCTTAAGCTGACACCGTCACGTAAGTTTATGCCCTTGGCACTTTCCACTTACAGGTGTCTTTCCCATGCAATCGAAGATGAAGATGAATGTCACGCTCACATTGGCCCTGGCTTTGAATCTGGGACTCAGTGCCCCCGTTTACGCCCAGGCCTTTTACTATCCCGCCGAAGGCCAAACCCCCTATCAGCAACAGCGGGATCTCGAAGCCTGTCGCGGCTGGGCGGTGGGCCAAGCCGGTTGGCCTTCGTCTCCCCCGCCCGCCCCCTCGAGCACCCAAAGCTCTAGCCGGGGCCAGGCCTTACGGGGTGCCATTGCCGGGGCGGCCATTGGCGCCATCGGCGGCGCCCTACGAGACGAGCCTGGACGCGGCGCTGCCTATGGCGCCATGGGCGGTGCCGCCGGGGCCATGGGCAGCCAGGGCAGACAAGGGGGGGGCTGGTCGTCGGCGCCACAGCCGAATTACAGCCAGCGGGCAGGACAACAGGCCCAGTTTGAGCGCGCCGTGGGGGCCTGTATGACGGGGCGGGGTTATAGCGTGGGCTAAAGCGGTTAAGGCACACTGCGAATAGTGAGGACCGCATTGCGCTGGACCAGCTCAAAGCCCCCCAAAAAGCTCATCCCCAACAAAGCCCGCTCCCCGGGCAGCTGGGGGACGATGATGGCGGCCACGTCGTTTTTCACCAGGGCACCCAATTGAACCCGATCCAAAGTGGTGGCATAACCCACGGTAAACCCGGCGGCGGTTTCCACCCGGCGCTGCTGGCCGTAGGGCAGGCCCAAGCGCCGGGCCAGGCCCGCGGGCACGGCGACGGCGGTGGCGCCAGTGTCCACCAAAAAGTCCACCGCGGCATTGCCGATCCGACCCCGGGCTGAGTAGTGGCCCCCGGGACCTTGGCGCAGCTCCACCGCGGCCCCCTCCTGGGCGGGCTTGGCCTCCGGCTCCCCCTCGGGCAAACCCTCTTCTAGACCTTCGGGCAATGGCAAATCGCCGTCGATCTCGGCCGGGATGTCCCCCCCTAGGGCGGGGTCCGTCTCCACGTCGGGGGCGGCGACCACCGGTGGCGCGGTGCGGGACGCCGCCCGTCCCAACACCAACACCCGCAACACCTCCTCTCCCCCCGACCTGCGGCGAAACAGCGCCACGTTGTAGCCGTCCAGCAACCGCCGCAGGGCCGGGGCCAGAGGTAGGGCATCAAAATCGACACTGACGGTGTCGTCACCCCCCGGGGCAAAGCGCAATTCGATGTCCACCGGCGCCGCGGTCTCCACGGCCTCCAGGACCTCGGTCAATGGCGTCTCTTCC
>JBHJHK010000366.1:0-8164 GCA_050330975.1 Candidatus Competibacterales bacterium
GACGGGGCTCGGCGATGTCGTCGATAAAGCTCGGCTGGAGGTGGGGCAAGACCGCGGCCACCTCCAACGCCTTGGCCCGCAGGGCGGAAAAGGGGATGTAGCGGCACAGGGTTCCCAACGGGGGCTTTAGCTGGCGGAACACCGGCCGCTGTAGTTCGGCCATGACCTTGGCCCGGCGCTCGTCGGGCGCCACCACGTAGAGGGGAATGTTGAGGTGGGGTTGCACGGCGATCAAATCCGCCAGGCGCAACAGTCCAGAGTACACCGCCGTAGTGGACTCCACCTCGAAGGCGGCGACGATGGCGTTGCCCCGGAGCCACAGGACATCGATCATCTCCACGATGCGCCGGGTCTCGGGGTCGAAGGGCTGGGGCAATTGGCCCTTGAGGTTGGGAACGGCGGCAAAGGCGTGGCGACCGTAGTGCCGACCTTGGTCGTTGCGGGCCACCCACACATCGAGACCCATTTGGCTCCCCAGACTCAAGAGCAACCACTGGATTTCGCTGTGGTGGCTAGTCTCCAGCCCGGGACGGTGGCGGGCGGGGAGGTCTTCGTCGGCGTCGACGGTGGAAAGGGCCCCTAGGGCCGCGCGGTGCTGGCGCCGTGACAAAGGGTAGACCACGGGGTTGACCCGGGCGTCCAAGAGGGCCTCTAACACCGCCTCGCCGTCCGCTGTCGGCCACCGGGCGGGAGAACGACGCAGGGGCGCCGTCTGGGTTTGGGGGCTGCGAGCCCGGCCCTCAAACACCGATAGTTGAGGGCGCAGGTGGGCCAAGGGCAGTCCCAGCTCCACGGAGGGCAGCACCACCACCGGCATCACCGGGAGGCGCACCGAAAAGGCCTCGCTGGGCCACAGAGGGGTTGCATCGCGGTAGGCCGGGGCTTGGACCCGCAGGGCTCCCATCCAGCGGGAGACGCCCAACACATAGCACAACAGATAATCCCCCGGGGCGATGGTGCAGACCGTCGACCAACGCCCGGGACGAAACCCCACCACCCTGGCGCCCAGTTCGTTGAAGGTGCGCCACGTGCTGACGTTGAACAGCACCAGCCAGTAGCGACGCTCAACGGTGGGCCCGAGTTCTGAAGGGTTGCCCTGGGTCACAGCGCCCTAGAAGGCCCTCAGGGGGCGTCGAAGATGGGATTGTGCTGCTCTGTCACCCGGACAAAGGTGGTGCGCTTGGTGAGTTCCTTGAGTTTTTTGGCCCCCACGTAGGTACAGGCGGAGCGCAGACCCCCTAGGATATCCCGCACCGTGGCGTCCACGGGGCCTTTGTAGGGCACCTCTACGGTCTTGCCCTCGGAGGCGCGGTACTCCGCCACGCCGCCGCTGTACTTTTCCATGGCGGTGTCGGAACTCATGCCGTAGAACAGCACGGTCTTGCGGCCGTCGCGCTCGATGAGTTCACCGCCGCTCTCGTCGTGGCCGGCGAACATCCCCCCCAGCATCACAAAGTCGGCCCCGGCGCCAAAGGCCTTGGCCACATCCCCAGGGCAAGTACAGCCGCCGTCGGCGATGATGTGCCCCCCTAGGCCGTGGGCGGCGTCGGCGCATTCGATGATGGCCGACAACTGGGGATAGCCCACCCCGGTTTTGCTGCGGGTGGTGCAAACCGACCCTGGACCGATGCCCACTTTGATCAAGTCGGCCCCGGCCAACAGCAGTTCTTCCACCATCTCCCCGGTGACCACATTGCCGGCGATGAGGGTCTTGTCGGGGTAGGCGGCCCGGGTGGCCTTGACGGCGGCGACGAAGTGTTCGGAGTAGCCGTTGGCCACGTCGAGGCACACCAGGTCCAGACGGGGGTGGCGAGCCAAGAGTTGCTCCAGGTGGGCCCGATCGGCCTCGGTGATGCCGATACTCACGGCGATGCGCCCCAACAGGTCCGGGTCGGCCGCCGCCATAAAGGCGTCCCAGTCGGCGAGGCCGTAGTGTTTGTGGATGGCCGTGGACAAGCCAAAGGGGGCTAGGGCCTTGGCCATGGCAAAGGTACCCGTGGTGTCCATGTTGGCCGCCATGACCGGGACCCCCGTCCAGGGCTTTTGGGTGTGGAGAAACTGGAAGCTGCGCTCCAGGGAAACTTGGGCACGGCTTTTGAGGGTCGACCGCTTGGGGCGAATCAACACGTCTTTAAAGCCCAGCTTGAGGTCGGCTTCGATGCGCATGGCGGTTGCAAAACGCTGCAATAACCCATGGATGCTACTCATTGGCGGGGGCGGCGTCCAGGGGTTTTGGCGGCGAGCCACAGTAGGCCCGCCCCCAACGCCAGGCTGTAGGACAGACCGTCGGGGTCCAACAGTGCCATGGCGGCGCTGGCCACCAGGGGTCCCAGCCAGTTGGCCAGACCCCACACCAAGGCGATGGCGGCGTTGGCGGTCACCAGTTCGGCGCCTCGGTGGTGGTGCCCCACACCGATGAGGACCAGGGTGTAGAGACCGCCGGCGGCGGCACCCACCACCAACAGCAGAGGCCACACGAGACTTTTGTCCAAAGCGACGGCGGCGGGCAAGGCCGCGGCCCCCAAGGCCAAGAGGCCGCTGGCGCGGCGCAGCAGCGCCTCGACGTCGAGGCGATCGGCCAGCCAACCGATGGGCAGTTGAAAAAGGACGTTACCCGCCACCAAGGCGGTGGCCATCCCCGCCGCCGCCGCTGGTTCGAAGCCGTGGCGCAGGCCAAATAGGGGGAATAGCGCCAACGCCACGGCGTCTAGAGCGGCAAACAGCCCCACGGCGGCGCACCACAGCCGGCGGCGGCGGATGAAGTCCAAGAGGCCGCGGGTCTCAGCCGGCGCCTCTCCCCGGGGCTCCCCCGGGAGGGCCACCAAGGGCAAGGCGGCGGCGAGGCACAGCCCCGCCGCCAACCAAAAGGGGGTGGCGGGGCTCCCCGCAAAGGCGTCAAACCAGGTCAACAACGCCGGTCCCGCGGCGAGGCACAGGGAAAACACCGTGGCGTAGATGCCCACCCAGCGCCCCCGACGGGCCGGGGGGGCCAAGCGGTTGATCCAGGTTTCAGCGACGGTGAACAACACCCCCGTGGCCGCCCCCAACAAAAGGCGCAACCCCAACCACAGGCCGTAGTGGTGGGAGTGGGCCATGGCCACCAGGCAGCCCGCCGCCAGTCCCAGGCCCACTAGGAGGGCACCCCGGCCCCCCATGTGGGCCACCAACGCCGGCACCCAGGGGGCGGTGACGAGAATCGCCAGGGCCGGCGCGGCGGCCATCAAGCCGATGGCCAAGGTGTCTACCCCCTGCATTTCCAGGCGCAGGGAAATGAGGGGAATAGTGAGTCCCATGGAGAGACCTGTGATGGAAATGCAGGCGATGACGGCTAGCAAGGCCAGCAAAGGGGGCGGATTGGCGGTGGTCATGGGGTGCGCCCTCGGCTTGGGGGAGGCTAGCGGCGGGGGGGGAGTATATACTACCGACCACTTTTTCAGCTTCAATGCGTGTCTCCACTGTGAATGTCCCATCGCCCCTCGTCGGGGTCATCGCCTGCCGCAAACTCATCGATGACCATCCCTTCCACTGCGTCGGCGAAAAGTACCTGAGCGCCGTCGCCCACGTCGCCAAAGTGACCCCGGTGATCCTCCCCGCCCTGCAAGAGGTCCCGGATCTCGCGCCCTTTGCCGGGTTGCTATTGACGGGTAGCCCGTCCAACATCGCCCCCCGGCACTATGGCGCCCCGGCCGTAGAGAATGATCTGGCCGACCCCGAGCGGGACGTCACCAGTCTCGCCCTCATCCCCGCCGCCCTGGCGGCCGGGGTGCCGCTGTTGGCCATTTGCCGGGGCTTTCAAGAACTCAACGTGGCGCTGGGGGGGACCCTCGATCCCCAGCTGGCCCGCCGCCCCCCGGGGAGCCCCTGGGTGGATCACTACCCCGGTGCTGGCCGCCCCAAGGCGGAGCAGTACGCCATAGCCCACCCCGTGGCCTTTGCCCCCGGTGGGCTGTTGGCCGACCTGGCGGGGGGCGATGAGGCGGTGGTCAATTCCGTCCATCACCAGGGGATCGCCCGGTTGGCGGAGGGATTGGTGGTGGAGGCCACCGCCCCCGATGGCCTCGTCGAGGCGGCGCGGGTGGCCTGGGCGTCGGCCTTCGCCCTGGGTGTCCTGTGGCATCCCGAGTGTCGAGCGGCGGAAAACCCCCTGTCGGTGGCGTTGTTGGGGGCCTTTGGCGCCGCCTGTCGCCAGAGGTTGTCATCATGAGCAGCGACGACGACGCCTTCGATCTCAAGGATTGGCTAGAGGCCCGGGGCATCGACGAGGTCGAGGCCATCATCCCCGATATGTCCGGGGTGGCCCGGGGCAAAATCATGCCGGCCAAGAAATACTGTCTCAACCCCGGCATCCGGCTGCCCGAGGAGATCTTCCTCCAGACGGTCACCGGCGACTATCCCGAAGACCGCAGTATGATCTCCCAGGCGGAAATCGATGTGGAGCTGCGGGCCGACCTCAATACGGTGCGGGTAGTGCCCTGGACCGACGAGCCCACGGCCTTGGTGATCCACGACGTCTTTTACGTGGACGGCTCCCCGGTGGATATGGCTCCCCGTCAGGTGCTGCGCCGGGTCCTCAAACGCTACGCCGCCAAGGGCTGGAGACCCATCGTCGCCCCGGAGTTGGAGTTCTTTTTGGTCAAGCCCAACATCGACGAGGACTATCCCCTGGAGCCCCCCGTGGGGCGCTCGGGGCGGGCCGAGCGGGGTCGCCAGTCCTACAGTCTCGACGCCGTCAACGAGTTCGATTCCCTGTTTGAAGACGTCTACGACTACTGCGAGGCCCAGGGTATCGGCATCGACACCTTGATCCACGAGGCCGGGGCCGCCCAAATGGAGATCAACTTGCTCCACGGGGAGGCGTTGAGTTTGGCCGACCAGGCGTTTTTGTTCAAACGCACCCTGCGGGAGGCGGCGTTGCGCCACAAGATGTATGCCACCTTCATGGCCAAGCCCATGGAGGACGAACCCGGCAGCGCCATGCATATCCACCAGAGCGTGGTGGACACCCACACCGGCCACAACGTGTTTTCCGACCAGAACGGTCGGGCCACGGAGTTGTTCTTCGCCCACATCGCCGGCCTCCAGACCTACCTGCCCGCCGCCATGCCACTGCTGGCGCCCAACGTCAATTCCTACCGGCGCATCACCCGCTACCACGCCGCCCCCATCAACGTCCAGTGGGGTTATGACAACCGCACCGCCGGCTTTCGGGTGCCCATCGCCGATGCCCAGGCCCGGCGGGTGGAAAACCGCGTGCCGGGTGCGGATGCCAACCCCTATTTGGCCCTGGCGGCCTCTTTGGCCTGCGGTTACCTGGGGATGGTGGAGGGCCTGACCCCATCGGCCCCCTGTGAGGGCAGCGCCTATGAATCTCCCTATGCCTTGCCCCGCAGCCTCGAGGCGGGCCTGAGCCTCTTAAAGGACTGCGAGCCCCTCTGTGAGTTGTTGGGGCCCCGGTTCATCGCCGCCTACGGCGCCGTCAAGGAGTGTGAATACGAGGCGTTTCTCCAGGTGATCAGTTCCTGGGAGCGGGAACACTTGCTGTTGAGTGTCTAACGGCGACGGGGGGAAGGGCACTTTTGCCCCTCGGGAGAGTCATTAATTATATAACGGGTAAAATCTGGGGTTTTGCGCCAAGGGCCCCGAGTTTCCTCGCCCCGAGTTTCCTCGGTGGAGGGTTGGCAAAAAAAAGGCGCCCTTGCCGCTGTGCACAGAGCGCCCCAAGTCCCCCGCTAGGGCGAAGTGCCTTGGGCTCATCCCGAAGCACTTCGCCGCCCAAGGCGTTTGCACAACGCATACCAACTCTTCCGGCCCTGGGATTGGGTTGCTCTTTGGGTCTATTCATCCTTGGTCAGGGCTCTGGCCCCCCTGGGAATAGTCCTTCCCTCGTCTATATCAAACGCGATTGCGTACAAAAAACACGCATCTAAGCCCAGGGGGCCTCCTCTGGGGTCATCTGCCGGCAGCGCGGTTGCCGCGGCGCAAAATTCGCCGTTGGGGGCTTGCGAAAAAATGTGAAATCGCTATCATGCAGCTCCCTTCTGGCATAGAACAGAGGCTTTATGAGTCTTTAGTGGTGCGTCGCCTCCCCTCGACCTCGTTGATCCCGGAGGGACGCCTGATCGACAACAGCACTAATTGGCCCTTGAGGGGCCATGGGTTGAGAGGAAGATTGCGATGAGTGCCGAACTCAATATCGCTCGCGACCAGCTACAGGCGCTGGAGGCGAGCTTGCCCATCGACCCCGGGGGGAAAACCCCCGCCGCCGATGGCGATTTGCCCCCCGATTTGCCCCCCGACAATTTCATCGAACGCGACGGTACGGTCTTCGCCGGCACCCACTTGATCCTCGATTTGTGGGAGGCCTACCACCTCGACGACCTGACGAAGGTCGAAGCGGCCCTGCGCAAGGCCGTCGCCGTCGCCGGGGCCACGTTGCTCCACATTCATCTGCATCACTTCACCCCCAACGGCGGCGTGTCTGGCGTCGCGGTGTTGGCGGAATCCCACATCAGCGTCCACACCTGGCCCGAGCGCAACTTTGCGGCCTTTGACATCTTCATGTGTGGCGACGCCGAACCCGAAAAGGCCATCGCCGTCCTCGAAGCGGCCTTCTGTCCCGGGCGTATGGTAGTGGGTGAACACCGGCGGGGCGTGGTGCAAAACCGTGGATAACTTCACCGAGACCCTCTACGACAGTTACCGCCAACAGCTGGCGGTGGATCGAGTGTTGCTGGAGACCCGCAGCGAGCACCAGCACTTGATCATCTTTGAAAATGCCCTGTTCGGCCGCGTGTTGGCCTTGGACGGCGTGGTCCAGACCACGGAGCGCGATGAGTTCATCTACCACGAGATGCTCACCCACGTGCCCCTGTTGGCCCACGGCCACGCCCGGCGCGTCCTCATCGTCGGCGGCGGCGACGGTGGCATCCTGCGGGAGGTCGTCCGCCACGGCGGCGTGGAACGGATCGTCCAGGTGGAGATCGACCGGGCCGTGGTGGATATGTGTCGTCAGTACCTGCCCCACCACTCCAACGGCGCCTTTGACGACCCTCGCTTGGAGCTGGTCATCGACGACGGCTTGGCCTTCGTCAACCGCACCGATGAGCAGTTCGACGTCATCATCTCCGACTCCACCGACCCCATCGGCCCTGGCGAGGTGTTGTTCAGCCGCGATTTCTACGCGGCCTGCCGGGCCCGGTTGGCGGCGAAGGGGGTATTGGTGACCCAAAACGGGGTGGCATTTATGCAGACGCCCGAGGTGGCCACCACGGCGGAGCGCCTGGGGCCTTTGTTTGGCGATTGGCACTTCTACGCCGCAGCGGTGCCCACCTACGTCGGGGGCATTATGACCTTCGCCTGGGCCAGCGACGATCCCACCCTGCGCCAGGTGGCCCCTGGGACCCTCGCCGAACGCTACCAACGGGCGGATCTCACCACTCGCTACTACACGCCGGACATCCACGGTGCCAGCTTTGCCCTGCCCCGCTACGTCCTCGACGCCATCGGCAAATAGCCCACCATGGACCCCACTGTCACCACGGCCACCCCCCGGGTGGTCCATTACTATCGCGCCTTGGCCGAAACCCATGGCACGCCGCTATTTCTGGTGGACTGTGCCGTCGCCCGCCGCCAGGTGCGCCGCCTCCGCCAGGCCCTCCCCGGTGTGGGGCTGTTCTACGCCATCAAGGCCCTGCCCTGCGGGGAATTGCTCGACAGCCTAGCCGCGGTGGGGGCTGGATTTGACATCGCCAGCAGCGGTGAAATCGACTTGCTGCGGGACAGGGGCATCGGGGCGATGGGCACTATCCACACCCACCCCGTCAAGCGGGACATCGACATCCGCACCGCCTTGCGCTTCGGCTGCACCACCTTTGTGGTGGACAACAGCGACGAACTGGCCAAGTTTCGCCGTTATGGCCAGCGGGTGGGGCTGTTGCTGCGCCTGGCCATCAGCAGTCGCGACGCCGCCGTGGACCTGTCGAAGAAATTTGGCTGCGCCCCTGGAGAGGCGTTGGAGTTACTTCTCCAGGCCAAGGCTTGGGGGTTGACGGTCAAGGGGCTGTCCTTCCACGTGGGCTCCCAGTGCCGGTCTTCCACCGGCCACGTGGCGGCCTTGGACTGTTGCCACCAGCTGATCCAGCGGGCTAGGGCCCTGGGGGTGGGG
>JBHJHK010000367.1:0-20336 GCA_050330975.1 Candidatus Competibacterales bacterium
CGGAGCTGGGGGAAGACGCCGGCCGGCGGCGCTTCGCGGGTCTCTGGCAGGTGACCCTGTTTGGCGGCGTTGGCTGCCTGCTGGCCTTTGATGGAGTGAGGTTTTATTTTTCCTACACCTTGATGACCTTTGCCGGCTATGGTCTGGTGATCCACAGCCTCGACGCCGCTGCCCTCCAGGCTGGGCGCATCTACATGATCCTGGGGGTGATCGGCGAGGGGATATTGCTGGTGGCCCTGTTGCTGGTGGGGCCCTTGGTGCCGGGTTTGCCATTGGCCGACCTACCGGCGGCGGTGGCCGCCACGCCGTGGCGGGACACCATCGCGGTGCTGGTGTTGGTGGGGTTTGGCATCAAAATGGGGCTACTGCCCCTCCACATCTGGCTTCCCGTGGCCCACACCCAGGCCCCCGTCCCCGCCAGTGCCCTGCTCAGTGGCCTGTTGATCAAGCTGGGATTGTTGGGGTGGCTGCGGTTTTTACCCCTGGGGTCGGCGGAGTTGACGGTATTGGGCTCTTGGATGATGACCTTGGGGGCGGTGGGGGCCCTCTACGCCGCGGCCATGGGGGTATGCCAACGGCGGGCCAAGGCGGTGCTGGCCTACTCCAGCCTGAGCCAGATGGGTTTGGTGAGCCTGGTCTTGGGGATCGCCCTCCAGGTGCCCCAGGCGTGGGGCTCCCTGGGGGCAATTTTGCTGTTCTTCGCCTTCCACCACGGCTTGGCCAAGGCGGCCTTGTTCTTGGGGGCAGGTCTCGCCCTAGGGGGTTCCCGCTGGGCGGCGGGGTTGGTGTTCATTCCCGCCTTGGCGTTGGTGGGGGCGCCGTTGACCAGTGGTCTCCTGGCCAAGGACTTGCTCAAGGAAGCCGTGACCCTGGCCCCTGGGGACTGGAAGACCCTGTTGACGGCGAGCTTGAATGCCAGCACGGGGGCCACGGCGTTGCTCATGGCGCGGTTCCTCTATCTGATACGGCAAACCCCCGCCAAGGCGGCCACCCAGGAAGGGTGGGTCCTGGGGACCCTGGGGACGATGCTCGTCGCCTCTTTGACGCTGCCCTGGCTGTGGGCCGCCACCCAAATGGGCGCCGTCGCGGGGTTTGAACTTTCGGTGGGCAACTTGGCCACTGCGGTCTTGGGGCGGCTCGACCAGTGGGGGGGCTTTGTCGCCCCCGTGGCGGTGGCCACCCTATTGGCCACTGCAGTGGTGCTCGCCAGTGGCGGCCGGTTGCTGTTTGCCATACCCGAGGGGGATATCTTGCCCGCTCTCCTCAAGGGGGCTTCGGCCGTGGGGCGCGTGATAGCCCGCCTCCGCGCCGCCGCCGAGGGCGCCGCGATGCCCGGGGGCCGTCCGTCGATGCTCCTCGGACCCCTGGAGGTCTTCGAGGGGGCCCTGGCCCGCTGGTACTACGGCGGCTTGGCCTGGATGGCGGTATTGCTCATCGCCCTGGTGGCGTTGGCGTGGCGCTAGGGCTGCCGGCGGCGGGGGTCGGGTGGGTGCCGCTGCCGGGTTATCCTCCTTCTGTTATCCTCGAGGAGAGGCCACCCTAGCCCCCCTCGTTGCCAAAAGGTGAACCATGCCCATCTGGGTCGACGCCGACGCCTGTCCCGGGGTCATCAAAGAAATTCTCTATCGGGCCGCCCAGCGCACCAGCACCCCATTGACCCTGGTGGCCAACCAGGTCTTGCGGGTGCCCAAATCCCCCCACATCCAAGCCGTACAGGTCCAACAGGGCTTTGACGTCGCCGACAGCGAAATCGTCCGGCGGGCCCAGAAGGGGGATTTGGTGATCACCGCCGATTTGCCCTTGGCGTGGGAGGTCATCGCCAAGGGCTGCTTGGCCCTCAACCCCCGAGGGGAGTTGTACACCCGAGAAAACATCAAAGCCCGCCTCACGATGCGGGATTTCATGGATACCCTCCGGGCCAGCGGCGTCGACACCGGCGGCCCACCGGCCCTCCACCCTCGCGATCGCCAGCAATTTGCCAACCAGCTAGACAAGTGGCTGGCTGCCCAACCCAAACCCCCCGCCACTACCTCGGACTGACGGGGGTCGCCACTCCTAGGTGCGTCGACGGGGTGGGGCGTGTTCCCATCCGGGAAACCCGCGAAACGGCCTAAGGGTCAATGACGGTGAACGATCAACCCGGGGTATCCGCCGCCATGCTCTACAAGTCCACCGCGAAATCCACCGAACTCGCCACCGTCGACTACGTCGACCTCGACCGCTTTATGGGCGATTGGTATGTCATCGCCAACATTCCCACGCCCTTTGAGAAGAATATCTACAACGCCGTAGAGTCCTACCGCCTGGCAAAACCCCACGTGGTCGCCACGCGGTTTCACTACCGCCAGGGGGGATTCGACGGTCCCCAGAAGGCCATGGAGGCCACGGGGTTTGTCCAGGATACCCAGACCAACGCCCGCTGGGGGATGCAGTTTATCTGGCCCTTAAAACTGGACTACCGGGTGATCCATCTGGCCGACGACTATGGCCAAACCATCATCGGCCGCCAGCGTCGGGATTTTGTCTGGATTATGGCCCGCACGCCGAGCCTCGACGCCGCTGTCCTCGAAGACCTCATCCAGCGCATGGAGGGGGTGGGCTACACCCGGGATAAGCTCCAGCGGGTGCCCCAGCACTGGCCCCCTGCTTGAGGTGTCCAGGCCGCGCGCCTGGCCTGGGCTGCCCGGGGTGGAGAGGGTGCATTGGCCGGGCGTTGCCAGGTTCACCAATCCCCGGGCCGGGTTGTGGAAGGGATGGAGTTCGAGCGATTAACAGTTGACAGCCCAGGACACTTATTGTCAAATAATGTCAAATTTTCCCAGGAAGCAAGCTGTAGGTAATATTAGACATTGTCGGAAAGTCCATCGATATTCGCCTAAGTCACTGATTTCAAAGACCGAGCCTTGCCCTACCGATAATGTCTATTAGTATTATCAGCAGTATTAGTGATATCAAGTACCAGTCAGTACAAAGCACTGAAAAGGGCAACTCCACGTGAAAGCGCGGAGGCGCAAAGCAACCGGTCTAAGGGGTCTCTACCAACCTACGACAGCGGAGCTGCCAGGCTAAAATCTCATACAATCGCTAACAACAGACGAGACCGGACCCCGGATCGGCCATTTCATCTGTAGCGTTGTACCTTTTCAGTGTCCTTACCAAGATAAACCTCAGTTAGACATTGGGGCTATCGAGCACAGGGACACACAATGACTATGCAACGTCTATCATCCCCAGCACTCACCCTGAGTGCTTGTCATTGTGAAGAACTCATCTCTCCTATCCGTCCTGTTTTCACTTGGTGTGCGTCTGGTCTGAATGCAGAGGTCTTTGTCCCACATTCTCCCTGGGACGTCGAGGCCACTGCCAATTCAGGCGTTATCCCCTGCAAGCCATTGGGCGGCAATGGGCTCAAGATCCGCGCCGACGGTGACCAAGCACGACGTCGCGGCGGCATAACCGTGGGCAAAGAGCGTTTTTCCCGTCGCAGTCGACCGACGGGGATCGTCTCTTGGGTTGGCGTTTACTAGTTACAAGGGTTCGGGTTTCACAATGACAGAAGATCTCCAAGTGCCACGCGGGATGTGGCTACGACGCCTTTTAAGAATCTCCAATCTGCGGCGATCGCCATGGGTGATCGCCGTGTTTTTGTCACTCGGTATCGGGTTCACAGGCACGGCCCTCGCCCAGACCGGGCGTACCCCCGAGCTGACCAACACCAACAGCTTAGAACGGGGGCTAGAGCACCTCGCCTACAGCTACAGTGGGGATCACCAACCGCTGCCGACCCTCCAGGGCAAATCGATCCTGGAGACCCGTTGCCTGGGCAATGACTTCAGCGCCGAATTCCCCGGCGACCGCACCGCGCGCTATATGCTGGTGCAACAGGGCTACTTCCGCGCCGACCGAGACGGTGAATACACCTTTAGCACCCTCTCCGACGACGCCACCCAGATCTACATCGGCAACCAGTAGGTGGTGGACAACAACGGTACCCATACCATCGCTGAAGCCCAGGGCAAAATTGACCTCCAAGCGGGCTACCATCGCATCCAGTTGTTCTACAGCCAGCACACTGGCCCCGCTGGGCTGATGGTGCGCGTCGCCCGCAACACCGCATCCCTCGCGCGGGTGGGCACCTGGCAGCTGTGGCGCGATGACAATCTCAACCACGACAGCTGTCAAGCCTCGAGTCACAGCTCCATAGCCACTCGAAATGGCGTGGCCTACCAGTACTTCGAGGGCAAGTTGCATTCCCTTGGCAACGCTGCCCCCGACCCCAGTCAACACCCCGTGGTCGCCAGTGGTTTTAGAAACCAGATCGACCTCGACCCCGTGCCCGACGAGCGCACCAGCCAGTATGGCCTGCGCTGGGTGAGCAGCCTCTACATCCCCGCCCCCGAGGCCGGCGACTACGCCTTCGCCCTGGGTGACGACAACAGCACCACCTTATTTATCAACGATGCGGAGGTGTCGGGGACCATTGCCCTGGCGAGTGGTTTCCACCCCCTGGAGGTGCGCTTCGTGCAAGGGCGGGGGGGCAGTGATTTCCAGCTCACTATGACCCCCCCCGGTGGTGTCGCCGGTCCCATTCCCACCGAGCGGCTCTGGGTGGGGCAGAATCTGCAAAAGGCCCTGGCCCGCTCTGCCGAGCCCGATTCTATCAGCAATGCCACCCCCGTGGGGCGCCTGGAGTTTGGTCGCCTCAGCCATGCACAGCCGAACCGCAACCAGTGGAAGCGGGTCGATTTTGCCCAACCGATTCCCAACCCTGCCGTGGTCATGGGCCCCCTCTCCGACAACGATCCCAGCGAGGCGCTGATTCGGGTGCGCAACGTCACGGAGATGGGCTTTGAGTTCAAAATCGACCAGTGGCTCTACCTCGACCGCGTCCATCTCACCCCAGAGACCGTGGGCTGGATGGCGGCCACCCAGGGAAGCTATGCCCTAGCCGACGGCACCAAGATTCAAGCGGGTTCCACCAACGCCTTGAACGAAACCTTTGCCGCGGTGGCCCTCGACGGCTTTGGTGCCCCCCCCGTGGTCTTTGCCCAGGTGGCGAGTATGAGCGGTGGGGAACCGGTGGTGACCCGCCTGCGCAACATCACTGCCACCGGCTTTCAGGTGCAGATGCGAGAGGAAGAGGCCTCTAACGGTCACCACAACCCCGAGCGCATCGACTGGATTGCCATCGAAGGGAGTAGTGCTGGCGTTTTTGAGGTGGACCGCACCGGCGAGGTGGTCGACCACAATCCCCATTCCCTGAGCTTCGGCCCCTTCAGCCCCTCTGGACAAACGGTGCTCATCGCCGCCATGCAGAGCTACAAAGGCAGCGACACCGCCAACTTGCGGATGGGGAACCTTTCGGGGAGTGGCGCCCAGATCTGGGTGGACGAGGAGACCTCGGCCGACGGCGAAGTCAACCACGCGGCCGAGGTGGTGGGCTACCTCGCTGCGAGTGTTGGCGGTCACCCCCTCTTCAGCGGTGGTGGTGACGGCCTGCTGCCTGGCCTCGACGTTGAGGGCTACACCTTCCAGGGGGATCTGCTGCCCCTGCCGGGGATGTTCGATGGTCTGAGTCCCGAGAAGCAGTGCAGCCTGCCCGACTTCTCCGTCGAAGCAATGGCGGAGGAGGAGCGCTTTGGCATGCGCTACCAGGGTTTTATCAAAATCGAACAGAAGGGAATATACACCTTCCACCTCAACTCCGATGACACTACCGCACTCTGGGTGAGTGACATCCACAGCAGTGACCAACCCGTGGTGGAGGTCGATAGACTCAATGGTCGCCAGAGCCAAGGCTACATCCACCTGGAGCCCGGCTACTATCCCCTTCGCCTCGACTACGGCCAATACCGCGGTTCTAGACGGCTGGTTCTGAGCTACGCCCGCGATGGTGAACCGCTACAAAGGGTACCGGCGAGCAAATTTCATCGCACCCAGGGGGCTGCCGCCTGCTTTGAGGGGGGCAATGGCACCAGCTCCGGCCTTCTCAGCAGCATTACCCCCAGCGGCGACCTGCGCTCGGGGGCTGCCTATCGCTACGTCGAAGCCCGTGTGGACAGCGTCGCTCAGCTGGCCCAGCAGGCGGTGGTGGCGAGCGGCTTTACCCCCAACATCGATCTCGCCCCTCGCCCCGCGGGACGCGACAATCAGTTTGGCCTGACCTTCCAGGCGTTCTACGATGCGCCCGACAGTGGGTTGTATGAGATCTTCCTCACCTCCGACGATGGTTCAACCCTCGAGATCGGCCCGCAAAAGTTCAAGCTGATAGACAATGATGGCACCCACGGTGCCCGCACCCGCTCCGGTGCCATTGGCCTTGAAGCGGGGCTTCACCCCATCGAGGTCAAGTACTTCCAGCGCTACGGCAGTGGCAGCGATGCCACCCTCTCCCTGGAGGTGCGGGCCCCCAACGGCCAACGGGCCACTATCCCGGCCAGCCGGCTCAAAGCCCTCACGGACCAGCTCGACGACTACCGCCGCCCCCCCGATAGGCCCTTGAGCGACGGCGGCCAGCTGACCCAGGGGCTCGAATATGAATCCTCCCAATACGCCGATGCCAATGCCGACGCCCTGGATGCCATCTTGTCGGGTGTGACCCCCCGGATCACCTGTACCACCGACAACTTTTCCACCCAGCTGCGGTTTGTCGACCGGCGCTACGCTCTGGTCTTCGAAGGCTACCTGCGGATCGACGGCAACAGAGGGGGGGACTATCTGTTCAACCTCAAGTCGGACGATGGTTCCAAACTGTTCATCGACGACAATCTGGTGGTGGACAACGACGGTCGCCACGGCGTCCGAGACCGCCAGGGTTACATCAGCCTCCAAGAGGGCTATCACGCCCTCCGGGTGGAGTTTTTCAACCGCGACGGCGACGGTCGCCTCGAGGTGAGCTACGCCCGAAGCGGCGATGACCTGGAGGCCATCCCCGACGATGCCCTGTATCGCAGCAACGCCTCCCCCGCCTGTAAAACGGGCAATGACCCTGTGCTGCCACCGGTACAGAACCCCCAGATGACCGAAGCCGAGGCGGTGCGGTTTCTCACCCAAGCCAGCTTTGGTCCCACCCGGGACGACATCCGAGCCCTCCAGCTCATGGGGTACGAGACCTGGATCGACGAGCAACTGGCCATGGGGGAGGTGTGCGACTTTCTGGTGCCCGTGGTCAATGCCGTCATTCCCAACGGCAACAACGTTCAAGGCCGGGCTGAAAACGCCCTCAACATGCGTTTTTGGGATTGTGCCCTGGCCGCTCCCGACCAACTGCGCCAGCGCATGGCCTTTGCCCTGAGCCAGATTTTTGTCATCTCCCTCAACGACCCCGACGTCGTCCCCACCCATGCCGCCGGCTACTACGACATCCTGGTGAACTACGCCTTCGGCCACTATCGCGACCTGTTGGAGGAGGTCACCTACAGTCCGGTGATGGGGGTCTATCTGGATCATATGGACAACCAGAAGCCCGACGAGGCTTTGGGTATTAGCTGTGACCAGAACTATGGGCGGGAGATCATGCAGCTGTTTAGCATTGGCCTTTGGCACCTCAATATGAATGGCAGCCAAAAGCTAGACGGCAACGGTGAACCCATACCCACCTACGCCCAGGAAGTGGTAAACCGGATGGGTTGTGTCTTTACCGGACTGCGGAGGAATCGGGATACCATCGATATCTTCCCCATCCTCAGTCAAAACCAAGAACAATTCCTGTTGCCCATGGAGATCGTCGAGAATCGCCACGACACCGATGAGAAGTTGCTGTTTAGCTACAACGTCAACGGCAATAATCCCTTTGTGTTGCCAGCCAACCAGACCACGGCGGAAGATATCGGCGCCGCCCTCGATTACTTGGCCTATCACCCCAACGTGGCCCCGTTTTTCGCCGAGCAGCTCATCAAGCGGTTTGTCACCAGCAACCCCACCGGGGCCTACATTCGCGATGTGGCCCAAGTGTTCAACGACAGCGACGGCAACTTCGGCGAGGTGATCAAGGAAATCCTCCTCCACGACGAGGCCCGCAGGCCCCGCACCGGCAATCAGTTTGGCAAGTTCCGCGAGCCCCTCTTGACCATGGCCGCCCTCTGGCGCGGTTTGGAGGCCGAGCCCACCGATTACCAGCCCAATTGGCTGGCCAGCAGTTACACCGAAGGTCCCGGCTTTATCCTGCCGGGTAGCTTTGGTAGCCAGCGCTTCCTCGGAGCCCCTTCGGTGTTCAACTTCTACTCCCCCGAGTACCTCCCACCGGGCGAGCTGGCCAACCGCGGCCTCACCGCCCCGGAGCTGCAGATCGTCAACGAGCTGTCGGTGGTCTATCTGGCCAACGCCATCTACGACGCCGTGGTGGAGCCAGCCAAGACCGGTGGGGGGCGGCCCGGCTATTATGTCCGCATCAATCTCGAGCCCCTCTACAGTCGGGTGGCCGATCCCGACGCCCTGGTGGATTACGTCGAGGGCTTGTTCATGGTCAATGCCGTGCCCGGCAATCTGCGCAACGCCCTGCGCCAGGTGGCCGCCGATCCCGCTTTGACCTTCGAAGAGCGGGTGCGCACCTCGCTGTACCTCGCCCTCACCTCTTCCCAATTCTTGGTCCAAAGGTAAATCGCCATGCGCTCTAAAAATCGCCGGTTGTTCGAAGAAGATCGCCGTTTTTTCCTGCGCGGCTGTGCGGCGTTGGGCACTTTGGGTCTCACCACCGCCATGACCGACCTGCGGCTCATCAACGCCGCTGCGGCCCAGAGCTCGTTCCAGGACTTCAAGGCGTTGGTGTGCTGCTTTAACTACGGCGGTACCGACTCCATGCAGTTCCTCTGCCCCACCACGGGTAGCGACTACGACGAGTACGCCCAGGCGCGGCAAAATCTGGCCTACCCCAAGGAGCAGTTGCTCTCCATCGGCGATATCGATGGGCGCGAGTTCGGTATGCCCGGGGAGTTCCAGGGGCTCCACACCCTGTACCAGGAGAACAAGTTGGCCATGGTGGCCAACATAGGAACGCTGCTCTACCCCGTCACCTTGGAAGAGGCTCGGGATCGGGCGTTTCGCTGGAAATTGCCTCGCCAGCTGTACTCCCACAACAGCCAGCAGGAGGTGTGGCAAACCTCCCGGGCCGATACCCACGAAGGCCTCACCGGCTGGGGGGGGCGGATGGCGGATTTGGTGGATTCCCTCAACCACGTGGACGACTTTGCCATGAACTTCTCCCTAGGGGGCTTCAATCGCTTCCAGGTGGGGGAGGTGGCCACCCAGTATCACCTGGGCCCCACGGGGGCGGTGGCCCTCAAGGTGCCCGGTGAAGAGGGGAGTCCCCTGCGCTCGGTGGCCCAGAGTGCCATGGAACAACTCATGGCTTCGACGCCCCACCTCATGGGGCAGTACCATCGTGATATCAAGGGCAATGCGTTGGACAAGTACCAGCTCATCACCGACGCGTTGGGGAGTTTATCGCCCCTGGCCACGGCGTTCCCCGCTAGCCGGCTGGGGTCGAGCTTGCGGATGGCGGCCCAGATGATTGCCGCGGGTCCCAGTATGGGCTTCAAGCGGATGTGTTTGTTTGTCTCGGAGGGGGGCTGGGATACCCATGGTGGTCCCATTGAGCCCAAACTGGGCAACCTCGGCGACTCCCTCACGGCCTTTACCCGGGCCGTGGAAGAGCTTGGGATTTCGGATAAGGTGACGCTGTTTACAGCCTCTGACTTTGGCCGGACCTTCAACAGCAATGGCACTGGCTCCGACCACGGTTGGGGGGGCAACCAGATGGTGATGGGCGGTGCGGTCAAGGGGGGCAAAGTGTACGGCACCATCCCGCGGTTGGTGCCCAACAGCCCCGATTTTGCCTCGAGGCGGGCGTTTATGCCCACCACGGCGGTGGACAGCTACAACGCCACCCTGGCGACGTGGTTCGGGGTGTCTAACTCCGATCTCAGCTATGTGCTGCCCCACATCAGCCGCTTCCCCAACGATTTGGGCTTTATGGGTTAGTCACGGATCCTGGGGGGGCGGTGGCTGGGTGCTTGAGGTATTCCAGGATCCCATTGGCCGCTTGAACCCACTGCCAAGGTGTAAAAACCCCGGGGCGATGCATCGCCCCGGGGTTTTTGTTATGGGGTTGGATAGGTGCGCACCACCGCCCCCCGGGCTGGAGCCCCAAAGGGGGTTAGGGGCCGTACTCGAAGCCAGGCGTGGTCGTTGGCACGGGGCTGGTAGAGGGCCAGGGGTTGGGCCCCCGACTCGCCGTGGCTGATGAACAAGGGGTCGGCGAGTACCGTGGGAGCGTGGCCGCTGCGGTCGACGAACATCTCCGCCGCTGCGGGGGCGAGAACACCGCTGAGGGCGATGCCCAGCCCAAGCCAAGGGAACTGGGGGAGGTGAAAGACCATAGTCGAGTCCTCGGGAGGGGGGAGCCAAGCTGCCTTCTCGAAGAGCCTTTTGGCCCCTGGGGAGGCTGTGAAGACTCCAGTGGAGACTGTGGATGCGTTCAAAAGCGCCAATTACAAAAAATTACCCGGCACCTGTTTTTGTAAGCCAAGGTTACAAATGGCAAGGGTCCCAATGTGGATTTGTTGTCCTGGAGAAGGGGTCTGATAAGGACAACAGAAACAACAGCCTCTGTTCGTATCCTTGGGACGTGGAGGCCAGGCACCACGAGTTTTGTGTCTTTGTCAGTCCAAGTCGATATTGCAGCGTACAAAAAGTTACGCTAAAGAGGGTGAAATCCCAGGTACGATGACAGACGATATAAAAAATTTAACATTGCCGTGGTAGCTTGGTCAGGGTGTGCAAGGATCGAGTTGGTACTTGAGCCAAAAGGCATACAAAAGGATTGAAAAATGCGGGAGTGTGATCAATCGATCCAACACTCCGAGCCAGGTTGCCCTTTGAGCTTATGGATGAGACGCTGGTGAATTTTACAACGTCATGAAAAATTAATATAACCCCGCTTAGAGATCCCCGAGAGAACAGAGCCCTCAGAATAATGGATTTTGGGACTGTGTCCCGGCGGTTGTCCACGCCTGGAACTGTTGGAAGGGCAGGATAGCCCTGCATGGAGCTGGTGCAGTCGTAGGCCGTGTTTTAAAGCAAGTGCTGTGTTGGTCTGCTGCACCGGTTTAGAGGGAAATGGTGTTGCATCTACCGTAGATGTAAACATCATCTTAATTCATATGGATGGGGTATAGATCGCATGGCAAGGAAACTGTTTTTCTCTCTTCTCAAAGCAGTGCATGTGGGCGTCGTCGCCCTGGCGTTGGTCGGCGGCGCCCACGCCGCATCCAACGATGTCATTCTCACCTGGAACAACCTCGCCCTCGACACGGTTCGTCAGGAGCGCTTGGGAACCCCCGACGCTGCGCGTCTCTATGCCTTGGTGAACGTCGCCATGTACGACGCCATCAACGGCATCCGGGTTGCCAAAGGCAACTCCACCCGCGCCGAGGCCTTGGTGCCCTTTGAAATCATTTCCACCAACGGTGGTAACCTCGTCACCGCCCCCGCCGACGGCAATCGCGTCGTCGCCGCCTCCAAGGCGGCGTTAACCATACTCACCCAAGGTGGTTTTACCACTAGTGGAGAGCTGGTCAACCAATTCAACCAGGCTATGAATGCCGTGTTGAACGCGGAAAACGGTTCCAAAGGCGTTGGCAGCGGCAATTCTTGGGGACAGTTCGTCGCCGAAGAGGTGTTGGCCCTGCGGGGGATGCGGGGGTCGGATCTCGATATCGACTTCAGCCAGCCCTGGGTCGTGCAGGATAACGAAGTCACACCGTTTGTGGTGGACGGTCAAGAATTGGCGTTCGTCAACGCCTTTAACAGCGCCAAGTTTCGGGCCCAAGTGCCCTTTGCCATCCTAAATCCCAGCGACTACTTTGGCGATGGGCCTCCGGACCCCACGAGCAATGCCTACGCCAAGGCCCTCAACGACGTCAAACTCTTCGGCCGTGAATCCGCGACTAACAACGCCTTTTCCGATCCCGAGAACCAGGCGTTCGATGACATCTTCCGCTTCTGGTCTGGTAGCGGTGGCACGGCTCGTCCCCCGGGGGAATGGATCAAGGTGGCCATTCTCGTCTCCCAGGACCCCAACTTCGCCAAAGACCTCAACGCTACCGCTCGCTTGTTCGCCCTGTTGGGCATGGCCATGGCCGACGTGGTACCGGTATCCTGGAACGACAAGTTCCGCTTCAATTACTGGCGCCCACGTACTGCCGTGAACCAAGCCGATCGAGACGACAACGACAAGACCGATGCGGATCCCAGCTGGATACAGCGCAACGGCAGCATCGGCGGTTCCCCCGAGTACACCAGTGGCCAGAGCACCTTCGCCGGTACCGCTACTACCGTCCTGGGGCGCTTCTTCGGCGACAATGTCTACTTCACCTTCACCGGTGACCCCTGCCTCGACGGTTCTTGCCCTGCCCGTTCCTTCATCAGCTTCAGCCAGGCTGGCCGGGAGGCCGGGCGGGCGCGTATCTTCGCCGGTATTCACTTCCAGTTCAGCAATGAAGACGGCTTCAAGGCCGGTCAGGGTATCGGTCGAGAGGTATTCGCCAACAGCTTGCGTCCCTTGTTGGCTGACGACGACCAAGGCGAAGACCAAGACGACGATTGATGGGGAATGCAGATAGCCGAGGGATCCTCGACCCTCGGCGTCTGAGGACGACCCTTTCAAGTGACGCCAGACCAACAGTTTGGGGTCACTTTCCCTCTAGGACTTGTGGGTGTGTATGACCCCCAATGGATTAGGAATGAACCCCTATGAATACCGCTTCTGAAGCCGTTACCCCTGAGCAGTTGAAGAATATCGATCCCCGTGGCCAAGGCAGCTTGCGCCTGCGGCTGTTGCCCGTGTTGGTCGGCGTATTGACCCTGCTCCTCGCCGCTTTCCTCTACGCTTTTTATCAAGACCAGTTGCAGCAGCGCCAGGGGGAGCGCCAGGCAGCCCAGGCGGCCCTGAGCACGGCCCTCAACGGGGAGATGCGCAGCGACATCGCCAAGCTCAGTACCGCCATGGAGGCCATCATCCGCGATAAGCCCCTGGCCGATGCCTTCCAGCGCCAAGATCGCGAGGCGTTGACCGAGCGGGGGCAGCCCCTGTTTGAGCGCCTGCGGGATCAGCACCAGGTCACCCATTTTTACTTCCACCGCACCAACCACCACAACCTGCTGCGTCTGCACAAATCCCAGCGCGACGATCTCATCGACCGCAACACCATCAAGACCGCCGATAACACTAATCAACCCACGGTGGGTTTGGAGCAAGGCCCCACGGGTAACCCGGTGTTGCGCTACGTCTATCCCTGGCGCAGCGATTTTCCCGTCCGCAGCGACAGCAACTACTATCAAGAGCCCTTGACCGGCGAGCTCATCGGCTTTTTGGAGCTGGGCATTGAATTCACCGATATCGCCCGGCGGGTGTCCGACCAGGTGGGTATGGATCTCATCGTCTCCGTGGATAAGCAGTTCCTCGACCAAGGGCGTTGGGAAGGCCGCAATAAGCGGATCGGCAAACAGTCCAACTGGGATGAGTTCCCCGATACCGTGGTCATGGATAAAACCCTGGGGGCCATCCCCGCCAGTATCAGTGCCACCATGGCCCAATTCGCCCAGGCCGACCAAATCAATGGGCAAAACTTGCGCTACAACGACGGTGAAGCTGTCTACCAAGTGGTGGCCGTTCCCCTAGAAGACATGAATCAGGCCGTGGTTGGCAACGTGATCGCCCTCAACGACATCACCGAACTGCTGGCCAATTCGCAAAATGCCATGGTTTTCACTGCCTTGGTGTGCGTTTTGATCGGTGCTCTGTTGACCGCCCTCTTCTGGATGTTCCTCGGCCGTATCGAACAGGATCTCAAGCGGCGGTCCACGATGTTGACCGACACCTACCAGCAACTGGTGGATACTAACCGGGAGTTGCGTCAATCCGAGGCCCGCGAGCGGGAAAAGGCCCAGCAACTCGAAGCATCATTGGTCAAGCTTCAGCAACAGCGCGGTGGCCAAGTCCAAAGTGCTTGAACGCCACTAATGATTTTGTCAGTTAACAGATATTGCTTAACTATCGCGCAGGTGACTTGAAGGTCAACGGATAACGGGGCTTCTCCCACCTGCGCTCAGTCCCCATTCCCCGGTTACGCGAGAGGACCTCACTATGTCTGCCGCTACGACCAATATTTTATTTGTCGATGATGAAGATTTTGTCCTGCGGGCGATGAAGCGCCTTTTTGGGCGCATCTACAATGTCTTCGTCGCTTCCTCAGGACCCGAGGCTGTAGAAATCGTTCGTCAAAACCACATTCACGTGGTGGTATGCGACCAGCGCATGCCCGGTATGATTGGCGTTGAGGCGTTGCGCCAAATACGCGACATCTCACCGGCGACCATGCGTATCCTTCTAACGGGCTATTCCGACCTCGAAGCCGTCATTCGCGCCGTCAACGACGGCGAGGTCTATCGCTACGTCACTAAGCCCTGGCGCAACGAGGAGTTGAAGGCCACCATCGACTCCGCCGTCAAGATCGCCCAGGAAACCGCCCACGCCTTGGGTGTGAAGCAGGAGGTGGCCCAGGATCTAGTGGATATCCTGGTGGTGGACCAGGACAACGCCACCTACCAAGAGGTCAAAGCTCTCCACAGCGGCGGTAAAACCCTCTTTGCCCGCACGTCCCAAGAGGTGTTGGAGATATTGGAAAAGGAGAGCGGCGTCGGGGTGATGATCGCCGATGTCAAGAATGTCGATCGGGAGATCGACGATCTGGTGACCACCCTCAAGCGCCACTATCCCTACCTGGTCACGGTGGTGTGCAGTCAGCTGTCGGATATCAATCTGCTGAGTCGACTCATCAATCAGGGTCAGATCCACCGTTTCTTGGTCAAGCCCCTGCGCCGAGAAAGCATGGAGCACGCCCTCAAGAGCGCCGCTACCAAGAGTTTGGAGCTCCAGCGCAGCCCCGATCTCGTCAAGCGCCATCAAGTGGAGGAGGGCGAGGTCAATCCGCTCCTCGAGGCCCGGGTCCGCACCCTGGGGCAACGTTTGGTGGACAAGCTATGGGCCTTGCTGGGTTGGGGAAAGGGCTCTTGATCCTTTGAGCCGTGGAGCTTTTGGCCCTCGTTTTCCCTGGGGAATAACAGTCCTATGAAAGCCATTAATACGCTATTAGTTACGCCTGGGATGGCGCCCGGGAAGGTGCCGGCCAGCGGGTCGACGGGGGGGCGCTGGTGGCGCTTTACCCTTCTGGTGACGGTGGTGGTGCTGGGAAGCATCGCCTCCATCACCGCCTTCCGCTCGGCGCTATTGAGCGAGCAGGCGATTCGCAACGCCGACCTCGAGGGTGCAGCCCAAGACCTGGTCAACGATTTTCGCGTCCAACTGAGTAGCCAGCTCAATGCCTTGCCGCTGCTGGCCGCTCCCCTGGAAACCGCGTTCCGCGATTCCACCCCTCGGGGGGACCAAATGGCCCTGGAGGCCGTCCTCCAAGGTGCCTACAGTAACTACGGGCGGGTTGCCTTCGATACCTTCACTGACATGGTCCTGTTGGGCTGGGTGGATTGGGTGTTGCCGGCCGACGCAGAAGGCTACGAACGCCGCGTCGGCGAAGCTGCGGAGGCGAGTTTTGCCATCGTCGGCTTGGACGACGCGGCGACGCGTCCCCAACCCAATATCCACCTGGAGGCCTTTGCGCCTTTGCGCCACCGCCAAGGGGCGCCGGCCTACACCGAGGCCTTGACATGGCTGCCACTGGGGGGCGATCTGGGTCAAAATCCCCGTTGGCGAGACGCCATGCTCACGGCGGCCGACAGCGGAGAGGTGGCCCTGTCCCTGGAGGACGTCGACCAAAAGACTTATCTGCTGGGCTTCTACCCCCTCTACGCCGGGGCCGGTGACGCGCTCCAGGGTTATGTCCTGGCCGTGTTGGATGTCGGGGCCATCGCGAGGGGCGCCCTGGGAGATATCACCACTGGAGCGGGCTTGTCCCTCTACAGCACTAGCGACGGTTTGGGGGGCAATCTTCTCTACGCCAGCGGCGGCGAGGGGAGCTTGTCGGCAAGTGATGGTCCGCGGGGTGCCGATGTTTATAGCCCTTTTGCCTTTGCCAACCTCAGCCTGGCCTTTGCCTTTGACCGAGGGGCGTTGGGGGCTGGATCCGCCGTTGCTGTCTTTCCCTTTCTGGTGTTGGGTCTGGGCCTGGTCACCACGGCGCTGTTGTTCTCGGTGCTCCTCGCCACCCAACGCCAGCAGCGGGCGGCAGAGGTCCAAGCCTCGGCTGATCGCGCCGAACTGGATCAGGCTCAGTCCCAGCTCAGGGAATCCGAAGAACTGATGGTACAGACGGAAAAGATGTCGGCCTTGGGTCGGATGGTGGCTGGCGTGGCCCACGAGGTCAACACCCCCTTGGGCTTTGTCCAGTCCAACCTGGAGCTGATGACCGACTACATGGCCGATTTTAAGGCCGTGTCCGCCGAGCAGAAAACCTTCCAGGAGCTGGTGGACGAAGGCCACATCGACAATATGGGCGACATGCTGGAAGAGAGTCTACTGGGCTTGAATCGCATCACCGAATTGGTCCAGAGCTTGAAAAACTTCAGCCGTATGGACCGTTTTCAGCTCGACGAAGTCGACTTGCACCAGTGTCTGGACTCCACGTTGGTCATCGCCAACAACGTCTTGAAGAGCAAGGTGGAGGTGATCAGGGAATACGGGGTATTGCCCAAGGTACACTGCGCCCCCAGCCAACTCAATCAAGTGTTTCTCAACATCATCACCAACGGCGCCCAGGCCATTGCTGACCGTGGTTCCATCACCATTACCACCTGGCTCGCCAATGACTGCGCCCACATCGCCATCAAAGACACGGGCAGTGGTATGCCCTCCGAGGTGGTAGAACGCATCTTTGAGCCCTTTTTCACCACCAAGGATGTGGGGGAAGGCACTGGGTTGGGATTGTCCATCAGCTATAAAATCGTCCAACAGCACCAAGGGGAGATCCAGGTGGATTCCGTCCCGGGGCTGGGGACGACCTTTACGGTGATCATTCCCGTTAAACCACCCTTGCAACAGGCCGCCTGAGGCGGCCGGGGGGCCCCCACAGCGGGTGGGTCCCCTTCTGCCACTCCTCGTCTGCTACCCAAGGCCTTCGTTTTCTCGGCCTCATCCCTCTTCAGGGCGACTGCCGAGGGTACTCCTTATTTTCCGCGGTTCAAGGCGTGGCGTAGGGCCTGTGCCAAATGGGCCAATTGTACTGGTTTCGTCAATTGAAGATTATTCCAAATTAGATTGTCGGTGGTATCGGTTATTTCAACGGGATAACCTGATATAAATATGATGGGTAGCTTTGGGCTCTGGCGCCGGATTCGATTGACTAGAGCATTGCCCTGTGCAGGCCCAGGCTCGATCAAATCGATGAGTATCAGTGCAATCGATGGTTCTTGTCGCACAATAGCCAGGGCCTGGGTGTCGTTATCTGTAGTGGTTATTCTATAACCCAAATTGGTCAGTTGACAGGTTATGGATTCTCCAGTTTTTTGATTATCCTCCACCAAGAGAATGTTCTCATCACCGTGGGGTATTTTGGTGGAATTGGTGTAACTGGCGTTGAGGGGAAAGGATGCCTTATCGGTCACGGGAAAAAAGAGCTTTACTGTTGTGCCTCGTCCTGCCTGACTGGAGATATGCATGGTTCCTCCCGACTGCTTAGTAAATCCATGAACCATGGAGAGTCCCAGCCCTGAGCCACTACTCATCGGTTTAGTCGTAAAAAAGGGTTCAAATACTCTCCCGAGTATAGATTCTGGTATGCCTTGGCCCGTGTCTGTGATGGCTATGGCTACGTAAAATCCAGGAGGGATATGATCGCCCTGGTGGTTAGGGTCGTCGTCATCTAGCCATTCGTTACTAGCTCCTAGGGTCAATTGTCCACCCTCGGGCATAGCGTCGCGGGCATTAAAAGCCAAATTTAGCAATGCAGTATTGAGCAACGATTGGTCGAGATGGGTTGGCCAAAGCCGATTCCCTGGAGTAGTTGTGACGTTGATAGATGCTGGAAAAGTTCGGCTCAGCAAGCGTTTTAAATCGTGAAGTACGCTATCGAGGTCGAGGACAGTAGGTTGTAGGACGCTGCGGCGCCCAAATGCCAGTAGCTGACGGGTCAGGGCTGAACCGCGTTGTACGGCCACTAGAGCATCATTATAGCACTCGCTGGCCTCTTCGGAAGAAGAGGGGTTCATCGACTTTAAGACTTCGATATTGCCTTGGATAACGGTGAGTAAATTGTTAAAGTCATGTGCCACGCCTGCCGTCAGGCGACCGATAGACTCCATTTTTTGGGCATGGTGTAATTGCATCTCGAGGTTCTTGCGGTAAGATATGTCACGGACAATGCCCACCCACTGATGTTTTTGGCCATTGATGAGCCGGCCTGCAGCTAATTCGATAGGAAATTTTTCACCACTGCAACGAATACCCGTTAGTGTACAGGCGTCGGCGCCGATGAGATTTCTATGATGCTGTGTGAGATGGTGTTGAATGGATTCGATCAAAGGTTGGCGATTGTCAAATGCTAGTAATTGATTGATAGACATGCCCTGTAGTTCGCTTTCCTTGTATTGAAATAGCTCTGCAGCACGCGCATTTGCTGAAGCAATGGTGCCGTTGGCATCGATCAAAAAAATACCATCGGCGGCGCTATTCATGATAGAGCGGATTTGTGCTTGGCTATTGACTAGGTTGGTAATTGTTGGCTGTAATTCTGCGGCCATTGTTGAGATCGCCAAGCCCAATTTGCCAATTTCATCATTGCCAGATTTGATGTCAATTGAATCAAACTGACCATGGGCGATTTTGTTAGTGGCCTTTACCAAATGACTAACACGGCGTGTGACGCCTAGATGAATGACTGCGGCGGTAATAATGCAGAGCAGAATCATCAGCTTTGTGATTAAAGCGCTGCTCTCCAAGGCGTAAAGCTGTGCGTCTTGGCGCCATTGACTAAAATCATAAGTAACAATCAAGAGACCAATGCGGCTGGGAATTAATTCGCCTTGTAAGGGCTCCAGTCGCACTGGGAATAATAAATGAATAGTGCTTGTTTCATTTATTGTGGCTATTTGGGGTTGAAGGCTGGTTCGGGCCTCCTCCAACAATGAAGGAGGTACAGCTAGATCGAATTGCACTACTGGTTTGCTGACTTGAATTAAACGCGTAGAATAGCGAATGATGTCGGTCTGATCTAGTAGTATGGCTTGTTGTACAAAAGGATCTGCAACGGCCCCCATCAGTTGTTCACGGGCTCGATTTGAGTTGGCTTGCCGTAGAGCGGCTTGGATGCTTTGAGCTAAAGAGCGGCCACTGTTGATGAAGTGCCTCTGAGTAAAAAGAATGATTTGTTCGTTTGTTCTTTGTTCGGTTATAAGTAATATGACTAGCGCCATCAATAAACCGAAAATAAGAATAATAATGGAAATAAAAAAACGAAGCGAAAACCACATGGCTCTTAGCGGATCAGGGTATCGTCAATGATTGTAGTGATGTCTGCCGGGTGCTGTAAAAAACCCTCACGCAGCATGACTTTTTGGTGTGTTTTTAGGGCTTCTGCCAATTTTTGCGATAGGCAATCAACGTTGGCCCTTTGATCTAACATCTCGACTTTGTCAAAAGTTGCCAGGTAGTCATCCGGTGAGAGACGCTGCCGAGACGCTACCCGCCTTGCTGCGTCAAGGGGATGCGCTCGCTGGTAGGCGAGGGCTTTAAACCAACCATCGACAAAAATTTTCAATTGTTTGCGTTTGTTGGTAAGGGTGTCTTGAGTGGTAATGAAAATATCGAAAATCTCGCCAGGTATTTGGCTGCTATGAAATAGAATCTTGGCGCCGCCATTGAGCAAAATGCTAATAGTGGGTTCATAGGTGACCAGGGCGTCCACCTGATTTTGTTGGAATGCGCGCTCATGGTTGTGGACATCGACAGGGACAGTAATGATTTCAGTTTGCTCGAGATCTGCTATTTTTAGGGCACGCGTTATCATATAAGCTCCCAGTGCACTGGCTTCATAACCAATACGTTTGCCCTTGAGATCGGCTAAAGAAACGATATTTTTTTTGGAAACGATGGCATCGCCCCCAAGGGAGTAGTCAATACAAAGGAAGATGCGCTGATTAGAATTGACGGTTTGTAGCTGCAAGGCATAATCGATAACTGTCGAAATTACATCTAGACTGCTATTTTGGTAGGCCTGGACCATTCCTGCGGAAGTTTCATAGTCCACCAACTGGATATTGGCATCCTTATAAAAGCCCAGATCTTGGGCAAGGTAGGCCATTTCTAGTGGTGGCCAAACAACAAGGCCAAC
>JBHJHK010000368.1:0-5200 GCA_050330975.1 Candidatus Competibacterales bacterium
GGGAGACCGGCACCGCCGAGGCCCCGCAACCCGATGACACCCCCGATGAAACGGTTGAAGAGGTGGATCGACTCATCGCCCAGGCCCGGGAAGAGGGACGCATCCAGGGAATCGCCGAGGAGCGGTTGCGCATCGCCCGGGAATTAGTACAAGTTGTGGAAGACGACGATGCCCTGTCCGAGGCGACTCGCCTGCCCGTCTACATCATTCGGCAGTTGCGCTGAAGGGCATTTGGGTGAGCTTGCGCAATCGCCATCGTGACAAAAACTGAAACACAGCTGGGATAGGGCGTGGACAAACAAATTGGGCCCGGTGCGTCCAGTGCAGCGGGCCCAGAGGGTGAGACAGGGAAAAATGTGTTTCGCGCCTGACCAATACAACCTAAATTCCTAGAGATTACATTCCAAAACAGCATTTAGAAGATCAGAAAACGGTCTGTTAATTTCTGCTCTCCATTGCAATTGAATGTAGCGAAAGTCATTGGTGAGCGCAAGGGGCTTTTGCAAATTTGCTGGAACTTTTTTGCAACGATTTGCCACAATTGGCCCGAGGTTTCCCCTCGAGCCCCGTCACCACACGTAGGCTCTAGCAGTGCCCCGGCGGGGCTTTTCCATCACAAGGGCTCTTCCAGTGTGATCCATCACCACAGCCGTCGAGGAACGGGTACCGTATTGGGGGCTCTCCAGGGCGTCTTCGATGTAAATGGCCGATAGGATTCGCTCCCGGTCCAGCCCCACTCCGGTGTGGGGCAATTGGTCATCCGGTGGCCGGCGGCGCTCGGCGAGTAGGGCGAACAGTGCGGAGGGTTCGACCCTCGCTGCGTTGAGACAACGGGCCAAACCCTGGCGCGCCCATTCCACCTTGGGCCACGGCGTATCGAGACAACCGTTGCTCAGGGCGTAGAGACCGGGGCTCAAGGTTTGGGGTGGACCGGCTCGATTGCCGTAGTAAAACAGCCCCGTGGCGTCCCCCACCAGCAAGTTGAAGCCGTTGTATTCCTCGCCCCGCTGGGCAATGTGGGCAATGTAGTCTCGGGCCCCTGAACGGTGGATTAAAAAATCCGCCACCAAGTGTCCCCGGGAGGGGCGATCCCGGCGTTCCCCCACGGGCTCGCGGTAGTTGGTGAGGGCGGCAAAGCCCCCCTGGCGGGTGAGACCTAACCACGTTCCCCCCGCCAGGCCATCGCGCCCGGCGACGACGTGGGGCGCATCGAGCCACGGAGCCAGGGGCAGGGTGGGTCGACGGTAGTATTCGTCGGTTGGCGGCCACCACCAGGCGATGGCGGGGGTGGACGCCGTAGGCGAAGGCGATGAGACACATGGCGTTGGGCCGTTGGTTTCAGGGCAGTTGAATGCGCTGCAGCAAGACGGCGCTGAGGTAGACGGTTGCCCCGGCCAACACCGTGAGGGCAACGCCGAACAGGCCCAGGCTCACCGCCAGGCGCCTCGCTGCCCACCCGGTGCGCACCGGGGTCGGCACCAAGACCTTTTGTCCCGGGAGGGGGAAACGTTGGGCCCGAAAGATCCCCTGGGCCAGGTGTATTAGCCAGAACCCCACCCCCAAGGCGAGGATGGTACTGGCGTAAATCAGGCCCTGGAAGTTGCGAATCAGCTGGCGCCCATCGCCCACCTCGGGATCTTGGGCAATGCCAAAGCGATGGAGGCCGTAGACCAATACACCACCCACCAGCAAAGTCCCCAGGACCCCCAGCAATACCCGGAGCCGATGGCGAGGATCGGGGAGGACGACGGTGGGTTCCTCGGAGGGGGAAGGCGAAGCCGGAGCCACGGTCAATCCTCCCCGGTTGCCACGGGTCGGCTGGGATCGCGGATCCACTCACTCCAAGAGCCGGGATAGAGGCGGCTCCCGGGGAGTCCCGCCCACTCCATGGCCAGGAGGTTGTGGCAGGCGGTGACCCCCGAGCCACAACTGTGGATCACCCTCTCTGGAGGGGTATCCCCCAGCAGGGCCTGGAACTGATCCCGCAGGTGCTGGGGGGGCAAGAACCGCCCGTCGCCCAGGTTGGCCTCAAAGGGTCGGTTGAGGGCGCCGGGGATATGACCGGCCACGGGGTCGAGGGGCTCGTGGTCGCCGCGAAATCGCGCCGCCGCCCGGGCATCCACCACGGTCTGCCCCCGTTCTCGGGCCGCCGCCACCCCTTCGGTGTCCCGCCATAGCTCATCGTCGCGGCGGGGAGTGAAGGTCCGGGGTGGGGGCGTTGGCACCTCGGCGGTCACCGACAGCCCCAGACGCTGCCACTCGCCGAAGCCGCCGTCCAAGACCCCGCAGTTGACGTGACCCAGCCAACGCAATAACCACCACAGGCGGGCGGCGTAGGCCCCGGGACCGGCGTCGTAGGCCACCACTTGGATCTGGCTGTCGATGCCAAAGCCCCCCAAGGTGTTGGCCAACACCCCGGGGTCCGGCAGGGGGTGGCGGCCGCTGGTGGCGGTCTCCGGCCCCGACAAGTCTCGTCCCAGGTGGGCGTAGCGGGCCCCTGGGATGTGGGCTTCGAGGTATTGGCGTCGGCCCGCAGCGGGGTCTTGGAGGTCGTAGCGGCAGTCCACCACCACCCAGTTGGGATCTTGCCAATGGCGGTGGAGGGTTTCGGCGTCGATGAGGGTGGTAAAGGCCATGGTCGCAGGGTCATCAATGGGGAGGAAAGGTTAATCCAACGCCCGAGGGAACCAGGAGGCAAAGCGGGGATCGCCCCGCAGGCGCTGGAGGTCGGGGGGCTCGTCGATGTCGTAGCCCGCGGCCAACTCTCGCCAGGCGAGGTTGGCACGGCGAAGCCGCTGGCGGGTGGTGGCGAGCACCAGAGGGCCGCTCCAGGGCACGGCTTCAAACAGGGCGCGACAGGGGGCGCGCAGCCCCAACAGCAGATAGCCGCCATCGAGGGCGGGGCCCAACACAGCATCGCTGGCCTCGAGCCATTGCAAAGCCGTGGCCAGGTCGGCGGCGGTCAATGAAATGCAGTCGGCGCCGATCACCAAGGCCTTGCGGTGGCGGGCCAACACCTCGTCAAAGGCGTTGGCCAGGCGTTCCCCCAAATCGGCACCCCGTTGGGGGACCAGCTGGAGCCGAAACCGCCTGGCACAGCGGCGCAAAAAACCGTGGCGGGTATCGGGGGCGGCGTATAAATACCCCACCGGGGGAGGTTCGAGTTGGGCGGCGGTGACCAAGGTCTGCCACAGCAACCGCCGGTGGAGCTTGGCGGCCCCCTCCACCCCCAGGGCGGGGATCAACCGGGTCTTGACGGTGCCCGGCACCGGGGCCTTGGCAAACACCATCAATCCGGAGTCCAATCCGGCGTGGGCGGCCGGGTGTCGGCTAGTCTGCAGGGCCAAAGCCACCGCCCCCGGGGGTGTGGATCACCAGCCGCTCGCCGGCCCTGATGCGCTGGGTACCCTTGCCCCGCAGGGTAGCCCCCGACTGGAGGAACACCCCGCCAGGGGCGCCAGCGCTGCCCCCGGCCCGGCCCCGGGCCGGGTGGTCGATGCGGTCGAACACCGCCAGCAACTCAAAGTCGGCGCCGATGGCCGATTCTACCTCGATCACTTGGCCATCCCCCCCGGGGTAGCGCCCCGCCCCGCCCGAACCCCGCCGCAGTTCCTTGCGCCAAAATAGCAGTGGCGCCACGGTTTCGTTGATTTCCACCGGCGTCCCCCGCACCCCCGATGGGTAGGCCGTGGCCGATAACCCGGGCTTGGTGGGCCGAGCACCGGTGCCGCCATTGGTGACCGCGGTGATGGCGAACAGGGCGTTGCCGTGGGCCCCCCGGGGGGTCTCCCCCCGGAAGGTGAGGTTCCAAAGACAAGACGCCCCCTCGGCGGGCACCCGGTCTGGCACGGGGTGGGCTAGGGCGCCAAACACCACGTCGGGAAGCATTTGGCCGATGATGTGGCGGGCGAATACCGCCGCCGGATAGCTGGGATTGAGGATCGAGCCCGGGGGAGCCGTTATTTGATAGGCCCCCAGGGAACCGGCGTTGTTGGGCACAAAGGGGGCGATGACACAGGCCAGGCCAAAGGCGGTGTAGGCTCGGGTGTAGGCCAAGGGCACGTTGACCCCGTGCCGGGACCGCTCGGAGGTGCCGTTGTAGTCCACGGCGATGGAACCCTCGGCCACGGTCACCGTCGCCACCAATTCCACCGGGGCGTCGTAGCCGTCGATGGTCATGGCGTTGTGGTACGTCCCCGAGGGCAACTGGGCGATGGCCGCGGCCACCGCCTCTTGGGAGCGGCGACAAATGTAGTCGGCCAAAGGGCCCAGGGTCTCGAGGCCAAACTCGTCCATCATGGCGTTGAGCCGCTCGCAGCCAATGTCGTTGCAGGCGGCCAACGAGTACACGTCCCCCTCGGCCTCCACCGGTTGGCGGGTGTTGGCCCGCACCATGGCCAACAGGGTCTGGTCCAGCTGGCCACCACTGGCGAGCTTGAGCATGGGGATGTAGAGGCCCTCCATGTGGACATCGGTGCCGTCGGGGCTGGCGCCGATGCCGCCGATGTCGGTGAGGTGGGCGGTACAGGCGAACAGCGCCACCAGCTTGCCGCGGCGAAAACACGGGGTGGTGAGGACAAAATCGTTGAGGTGGCCAGTGCCGAGCCAGGGGTCGTTGGTGATGTAGATGTCCCCTTCGGCCATGGTGGCGGGGGGAAAATGGCGGATGAAATGGTGCACCGATTCCGCCATGGAGTTCACATGCCCCGGGGTCCCCGTGACCGCCTGGGCCAACATGCGGCCCCGGAGATCGAACACCCCGGCGGACAGATCCCCGCACTCCCGCACGATGGGGCTAAAGGCGGTGCGGAGCAGGGTCTGGGCCTGCTCTTCCACCACGGCGATGAGGCGGTTCCACATGACCTGGAGGCGAATGACATCCAATCCCTGGGGAGCGGGAGAAGATGATGGTATAGGAGCATCGTTCACGGCAGTTCCCTCGCTGGATGGGCAATCTCCCGGTCCACCACCAAGTGTCCCGGGGGACTCACCCAGGCCCAAAAGCCGCCGTCGACAAAGGTCGTGGTCTGGGCCTCGACGATCAACGCCGGCCCCGCCACAGCCGTGCCAACGGGCAGGTCGGCGCGGCGATGGAGCCCCGCTGTAACGGCCTGGCCGCGACCATCGATGACCCGACGCTGGGCCCGGGGCGTGGCCCAAGGGGGCTTTGCGGGGGCCACGAAGGGGGGGGGGGTGGTGG
>JBHJHK010000369.1:0-8719 GCA_050330975.1 Candidatus Competibacterales bacterium
CAAAGCCGCGGCCAGCTGCGGGATATCGACGAACTCCGGGCGAAGCTCCACGGCCTGGCCACCGATCCCCCCAAGGCGTCACCCAAACCCCCCTCATCCCTGCCCCTTTCCACCTCTACCAAGACCCCGGCCCCGGCGGGAGATGTGGACGACTTCGCCGCCCTGGGCAATCTCCCGCTGGTCACAGACCCCAGCGAGGGTCAAGAACTGCCGGCCACCCCCAATCCGGCCGCCGAGCGCTTTATCCGCCGCCTGTTGGCCCCCCACTTGGAGACCCCTTCCCACCCCAGACGCCAGGCCATCGGCGAGGCCATCGACAAGGCCTGCGCCGACGGGCTGCGGGCGGTACTCCACCACCCGGACTTCCAGGCGTTGGAGGCCCGCTGGCGGCTGGTCTACGACCTCACCTCCCGCCTCGACAACGAGGGGGAGCTCAAGCTGTTCTTGGTGGACGTGCGCAAAGACGAACTGGTGGCCGACCCCGACGGGGGCGCCGCCAAGCTCCAGCAGATCCTGAGCGCCGCCCAGCGGGCCAACGGTACGGCGTGGTCTTTGTGGGTGACCGACTTCAGCTTTGGCCCCTCGGCCGCCGACGTGGACCTCTTGACCCGCCTGGGGGGCGTCGCCCAAACCCTGGGGGCACCCCTGGTGGGTCAGGCCGATTCCAGGCTCCTGGGGTTGGAAAAACTCAATCCCCTGCCGCCCCTGCGGGCCTGGCCGCCCCTGCCCCGGGCCGCCGACGAGCGCTGGCAGCGCCTGCGCCACAGCGACGTCGCCCCGTGGCTGGGATTGATCCTGCCCCGCCTCCTGGTGCGGCTCCCCTACGAAAGCAAAGTCCACGCCATCGACGCCTTTGACTTCGAGGAACTGCCGGCGGGGTTCCACCACGAGGCGTTGCTGTGGGGGGCGGGGTCCTTGACCATCGCCGCCCTCATCGGCCAGTCGTTTTTGACCGAGGGCTGGAACCTCAGGCTGGGGGATCACTTGGAGCTCGACGATTTGCCGGCCTACACCCATAGAAGCGGCAGCGAATTGTCCCTCCAACCCTGTGCCGAGGTGCTCCTCAACGAGCGGGCCGTGGAGATGATCTTGGCCCAGGGGCTGATGCCCCTTTTGAGTCACCGCAACCACAACGCCGTGCGGCTGGCCCACTTTCAATCCGTCGCCGATCCCCTCCAATCCCTGGCGGGGCCCTGGCAGTAGTGCCGCTGAGATGGACGACGATCAGACTGGGGACGAGGCCGGGGACGAGGCCGGGGACGAGGCCGAGGTCCGAGACGACGCCCCCATAAGCAAGAGCCAGCGCAAACGGCAGGCCAGCGCCCTGGTGGATTTGGGGGCCACCATCGTCGCCCTGACCACGGGCCCCTTCGATGCCCTGCTGCGCTCCAACGCCCTGCCCGGGGACCTCGTCGACGCCTTGGTCGCAGCGAGGTCCATCAAGGCCCACGGTGCCCGGCGCCGGCAACTCCAATACATCGGCAAACTGTTGCGCCGGGAGGACCCCGAACCCATCCGCGCCGCCCTGGAGGCGGCCACGGCCCCCGAACGCACCCAGAGGCGCCGAGAGCGCCAACTGGAACGGCTGACGGACGCCTTGGTCCGGGGGGATGCCGCCGTCTTGACGGGCCTTTTGCATCACCACCCCCACTTGGACCCCCAGGCGTTGCGCCAGCGGGTGCGGGCCGCCGGGGCGGTCTGGAGCGAGGATGGCCCCCAAGATGGGGGCCAGGCCCGCCGGCTGCTGCTGCGCCACCTGCGTCAGGCCCTGGCGGAGGAAGAGGACATCGCCTGGGACGGTGGAGGATGACCTCTAGAAGAGATTAGAGGGGATTCTCAAGGGGGGTCTTCGAGGGGCTAGTGCCCCCCCTACCCCAATGCCGCCCTAGCGACGGACCAGAAACTGCACCGGACCCACTTCCACCAGGAACTCACCGCGCCCCAAGCGGCGCACCACATCGCCTTGGACCATGCCCCGACCGTGGACCGGCACCCAGGAGATCTCTCCTCGCCGCGGGCGGAAGCGACAGGTGCTCTCGAAGCGCTGGTAGTCGCCCCACAGACGGGTGATGGTGCAGCCCCGGTAGCGACCGCCACGGTGACGACCGCGGTCGTAGCCGTAGCTGTAGTCCCGGTAGTCCACGGATCTGACCTTGGGGTGGACTTCGTCGTGGGGTTTGGAATAATCCGGGCTGCGAAACTCGCCGTGGAGCTGGCCGTGGATACTAAAGCCGCCACTGCCGGCCTTGGAGGTGTCGCCGTAACCGTCGGCATGGGCGGCGGTGGCGAGCCCCACGAGTAGCCCCAGACTCAACAGGGCGGTTTTGAGCAGGAGGCGCCCCGCGGGCTTGGCGTGGGCGGGGGGGGTCAAAACGAGGCTAGAGGGCTGGTCTTTCACGGTGTGTCTCCCAATTGAGGCTACAGGGTTTACGTCCTCGACGTGGTGCCACTGTAGCCCTCTAGCCGTGAATTCCCCCTTAATCCCCGCTGATAGCCCGCTTAACGGGCGAGTCCTTTGGCCTTTGGCCCCGAGGGGTCATCCCTTCAGGCGGAGGTCTTGGTCTTGGTGCCCTGGTGAAACACCTCCAGGGCCCGGTCAAAGCGCTCCCCCAAGGCGCGGTATTCGTCGCCGGGGGGAATGGGCGTGGCATACCAGGTGGATTCCACTTCCTGGGCCTCCTTCTCTGGGATCAGGGTCTCCCGGTTGACCAAGGACTCCGACAGTCGGGTGACCTGGTACTCCATGCGCGCCTTGGCATACTCCGGGGGAGAATCGATCTCGGCGAGGATTTCCATCCGCAGACACAGGGTGCGCTTGGCGGGCAAATTGGCCGTCAACTGCTGCTCTAGGTTGGCCCGGGTCCCCGGGTCGGCGGCCCCGCGACAGGCGGCGTCAAAGCGCTTCTTCAGGGTGGCGACCGCGGGGTGCTTGAGGGGTGCCAGGGCCTCCCAGGCGGCCTTGGCGTCGGCCACCGCCTGTTCCAGGTCGCAGCCCTCCCGTTGGGCGGCGTCCAGGGCCAATGCCTCCAGGGTCCCGCAGAGTTCGGCCCGCTGGCGCAAGCCCTCCATGGCTCGCCGACGCTTGAGGCGCTCCAACTCCTTGCCCCGGCGCTCCACACCCCGACGGGCCGCCTCCAGACGCCGCTCCAGGGCGTTTTGATCCCCCCGGGGTACGACGCCGATGCTCTCCCATTCCCGCTCGATGGCCTTGATCCGCTCCCGCCCCCGGGCGTAGTCCTCGGGCTCGGCCTTGGCCAAACCCTCCAACTCCTCGAGCAAGGCCACCTTGCGCTCGCGGTTTTGCCGCCGTTCGGCGTCGGCGGCCTCGGCTTGGGCCTGGCGACGGGCGAAGATGGCGTCGCAGGCGGCGCGAAACCGCTGCCACAACTCCTGCTCTTGGCGCCGCGATGCCAACACCGTCGGCTGCCACTCCGCCTGGGCCCCCTTGGCTCCCTCGATGGCGGCCCGCAAATCCTCGTGTTCCACCAACCCCTCGACCCGCTGGATGAGGGCCTCGCGGCGCTGGACCCCCCGCTCCCGCTCCGCGGCCAGGCGCTGGTCCACCTGCTGGAGGGCCTTCTTGTAGCGCTTGTCGATGACCTTGCGCTCGCTGCGGTCCACAGGACCCGCCTTGTGCCACTGATTGTTGACATCGTTCCGGGTCCGATCGGCGCTGCGCCAGTCGGGATTGTTCCAGTCGGAGTCCCGTTCCAGGGCCTCTAGGCGCTCGCACAACGCCGCCCGTTTGGCCAGGTTTTGGGCCCGTTCCTTGGCCTGGGCCTCAAAGTGGGCGATGCAGGGTTCGTAGGCCTTCTCACAGGCCTCGTTGAAGCGCTCCCACAGGGCCTTGGTAGCTGCCCCCTCCCGGTGGTCCATGGCCTTCCACTGCTCCCGCAATTGCTGGACCCGTTTGGCGATCTCCGGCGGCGACAGCTCGGCCCCCACCAGGGTCTCGGCCTCGGCGCAGAGGTTGTCCCGGGCTTGGTTGGAACCCCAGCGGCGCCAGGCCCGAAGCTCTCCCAACACGTTGCGCAACCCGGCGAGACGCTCGTTGAATTTGGCCCGCTGGTCCTTGGGCAACGGGCTGTCCTTGAGGGCGGTGCGGAGCTGTTCATCCAGCTCGACGGCGCGGCCCAACTCCCCGGCCGCCAAGACCTTCTCCAGTTCCTCCACCTGGGCTTCCAGGTGCTTGGTGATACCTTGGAGCTGGCTCTTTTGCTGGGCGAGGCGCTCCTCAAGGGAGGCCATGGCCGCCTCAAAGCGCTCGTTGAGCACCGCCGCCAGGTCTTCGTTGGCCGGAGAGGACAGCTCCGCCCACTGCTGGCGCAGCTTAGCCACCTCCCGCTCCCGGGGGGCTTTGTGTTCCGCGAGCTTTTCCAGCTGCTGGAGGATCTCCTGCTGGGCCACCGCCCGCTCCCGGTCCCGGACCAGTTCGTCGTGGCGACGCCGCACAAGGCTTGTCAACCGCTCGATACGCTGGATCTCCACCTGGGCTTCGGGGTCTTGATCTTCGGCCTTGGTGGCGGCCTCGGCCAACAGTCCCTGGGCCTCCCCGGCCAGGGCGTCGTCGAGGATCGCGGCGGCGTCGAGGCGGCGACTCAGGTCTTCGAGGGCGCTACAGATACCCAAGCGGGCAACCCGTTCGGCGGCACTTTCCCCCTGGCGGTTGCGAATCCGCTCCCAGGTCGCCCGGTAGCGCTCGACGAGGTCGTCGGGGATGGCCTCGAGGACCCCTTGGGCCTGCCAGGCCTGGTCGATGGCGTAGAGTCGGGTGTCGTTGGGATTCAAGCTCGTGTCGGCGGCCAAGCGCTCCAGGCGCTCACACAGCCCCAGCAGGGTGTCCCGGCGTTCGGTGACGGCTTTGGCGGCGTCCAATTTGCCCCGCACGATGCGAAACAGGCGCTTATCTCGGTTGCGACTAGCCCGGGCCACCTGCTCCAGGGCCTCGGGGTCATCGAGCTGCTCGGCCGCCGCCAGGCGCACGGCGGCGGAGCTATCCTCCAGGGCGGCGTGGAGCACGGCGTCGCCGGCAGAAGTCCTGGCCAACGCCGCCAGACGCAGCTCGGGGTCGTCGCCGTGGACCAGGACAAAGGCGGCCAGGGCTCCATCGCCCCCTTCCAGGGCCACCCGGCGCGCGTCGAGTTCGACATCCGCCACTTCCCCCGCCACCAGGCGCTGGTAGTGGCGGCGGGCCGCCTCGGCGACGGCGGGGTCGGTGTCGCGGCTGAGCGCCTCGAGATCGCCCAAATCCACCAAGCGCTCGAGGGCGGCAATTCGCACCTTGGGACTGGTGTCCTCCCGGGCCAACTGCCCCAGGGTGGCGTCGTCTGCCGCCAACTCCTGGATGGCCAAAATCCGTTGCTCGGGATCGGCGTGCTGCCATTTGGGTTTGAAGATGCGCTCGAGAATCATGGGAATCGGCTGTGGAAAGTAGCTTGAGTGGGGCTCTGTGAGCGCGGTGAGATGAAACCGCGCCCCGAATGACCCCGACGAGGACGGTGAGGGACAATCGATTAGGGGAGTTATTAAACCGCTCCCGGGGACCCGTCTGCAATGGGAAAATCTTGACTGGGGGCCAACTTGGTCAAAGCGGCCCGGTGGAGAGCGGGGCTGGCGGCAGCCAGCACCTGGCCGTCGCTGTGGAACGTCAAGGGTCGACCCGCCCAATCGCTCATCACACCACCGGCCCCGTGGACGATGGGGACCAGGGGCAAAAAGTCGTGGGGTTTGAGGTCGGCTTCGGCCACCAGATCGACAAATCCCGCCGCCAGCAAACCATAGGCATAGGCGTCGGCGCCAAAGCGCCGCATGCCCACACTCCGGCTCAAGGCGTCGAAGCGTTGGCGCTGGGCCCGGTTGAACATGTCGATGGTGGTGGCGAACAGCGCGGGGGCGGCGAGGTCGGTTCGGGGGGCGACCCTACACGGCTGGCCTTGCTGGCGGGTGGGATGGCGGTGGAGGGTGGGGTGGCCCCAGGCCCCCTGCCAGCGCTCGCCCAGGGCCGGCATGTCCAATATCCCCAGCACCGGGCACCCCTCCACCACCAGACCGATGAGGGTGGCAAAGGTGGGCAGGCCGGTGATGTAGCTGGAGGTGCCATCGATGGGGTCGATCACCCACACCACAGGGCGGTTGGCCCCCTCACAGCCCTGTTCCTCACCCCAGATGCCGTGGTTGGGACGCCGCTTTCCCAGCACCTCCCGCAACGCCCCTTCGATGGCCCGGTCGGCGACGGTGACCGGCGAGGCATCGTCTTTGCGCTCGACGACCAAAGGTTTTCGAAAATGCGCCATGGCCAAGGGCCTGGCGAGGTCGGCCAACTCGTTGGCCAACGCCAAATCCGCCGGTTCCCAGGAACTCAAGACTCGCAGATCTCCACCATCGCCCGGGGCGACCTCAAGCCTCGCGGCGAGAGACCGGGACCCACACGGCGGTGGGCTCGGTACTCCCCCTTTGGGAGATCACCTCTTCTCGGCACTTGAGATGGAGGGGATCGCGCTGCAAACGACTGCAGACATAGCTCAACCACAGGCGGTCTTGCGCCGTCATCCCCCCGCGGCTCTGGGCCACCTGGAGCAGGATGTCCACTAGGCAGTCGACGTGCCAAGGACTGCGGCGGGCCAGGCGATAAAATTGGTCGAGGGTGGTCTCCAGGGGAAAGTGGGGATCGCTCCCCTCCCCATAGAGGCGTCGGGCGGTATCGACGTCGTCCCCATGGCCGTTGACCCGGGGAAAAGCGTCGAGGGCTGCGGCTATCTCGACGTCCATCCCGCCGTCCCCTTTCCCCAAGTGCCCCAAGGTCAAGAACAGGGCAGTGAACAATGCCTCGTCGAGGCCATGATGGCGGCTGGGGGGGCTTGAGGAGGCCGAGGTTGGACCCGGGGCGGTGGCCCGGAAAGACGGGCTCCCCCACCGACCCATACCCCCTCGGGGCGAGTAGTAGTGGGATCCCACAGCGGCAAAAAATTTGGCAAACCAGTTCACGCACCTTCTCCCTGCGGTTGGGGCTTTGTCGCCGCGTTGTCAACAGTAGCGCAAGGCGTCGGAGCCAGATCCGTCGTCAGCGGACAATGCGCAACCGTTTTAGCACCTGCAACACTCGCGGCTGAGCATAAATCGCTTTTTACAGCGAGGGCCTCAACGATCCAAGTCCGTACTATAACGGCGAACCGATGGATAAAGCCTCTACCGCTCGATCGAGTCAAATGTTGCAATTCGTTTGATCACAGCCATCAACGACTTCTGCCAGCGGCCCTGCAACGGCTCACCGAGGGTTCTACTGGCGAGAATGATTTTTGATTCAACAACTTGGGCCATTACGAATCAGGGGTTGTGACAAACGCCATTCCAAGGGGATCTGTCTTGAAGTGTGCCAACTGGGGTGTGACAATGGGAGACTCAAAGTTGCAAAGTATTGTTGTAAGTCTCATTGTAAGTCTCACCGGCACGGCGCCAATCCGGGCGACCTCCGGCTGAGCCTGCAACTTGTGAATGTTGTTGTGGTAACTCATTGATCAATTATCTTCCTTGAACTTTGTTTTCGAACATTGTTCCAAGATTCGCGCTCGATGCGGCTAAAAGAATAACTCGAGATGGACAAAGACTGAGTCCTTCAGTCTGAAAAACAGGCGTTGTTTTAAAATAATACTTAAAAATTACACCTCTTTAAGACGGTTTCTCTTGAGCGGGCTAGCGTTTTAATCTTAATATTAACCCTATAGCGTCTCAATGTTGTTAAAGATTGTTGAATTTTTGCGGCTCAGCCCGACCACCTCGCCGCAGGACTCCCATCGAGGCCTGCCACGCTGCCGTCGAAGGACAAAAATCGCCGTTGCCCCAAGCCATGACGCCACCGTCCCCACAACCCCCACCCTTGCCCTTGACCCGCGTCGGTGGCGGCAAGGTCCGCGACCTCTACCACCTCGATGATCAGCACTGGCTCATGGTGGCCAGCGACCGCCTGTCGGCCTTTGACGTCGTGCTGCCCACCCCCATCCCCGGCAAGGGCGCCGTCCTCACCGCCTTGTCGGAGTACTGGTTTCAGACCACAGGTCAGGTGGTGGCCAATCATCGCCAGGGGGTCGACGTGGATTTGGCCCACCACTTGGCGCCTTTGATCCAAGATCGCAACCAGTACCTCGATCTGTTGGGGCGCAGCATGGCCGTGCGTCGGGCCACTCCCTTGCCCGTGGAGGCCGTGGTGCGGGGCTACCTGAGCGGCTCGGCCTGGCGCGACTATCGGCGCTCGGGCACCGTGGCGGGTATCCCCCTACCCTCGGGACTGCGCCAGGCTGACCCCCTACCGGCGCCCATGTTCACCCCCACCACCAAAGCGCCCCCGGGGCAGCACGACCAACCTTTGACCTTCGACCAATTGGCGGCCGCCATCGGCTTTGAACGGGCCGAGGCGTTGCGGGCGGCGAGCCTCGCCCTCTACGACCAAGCCGCCCGCCGCGCCCGTCCCCGGGGCATCATCATCGCCGACAGCAAATTCGAGTTCGGCGTCGCCGAGGACGGCCAGTTGCTGCTCATCGACGAACTCCTCACCCCGGATTCGTCGCGCTTCTGGGACTCGGCCAGCCATCGTCCCGGCGAGACGCCGGCGAGTTTCGACAAGCAGTTCGTCCGCGACTACCTGGAGTCGGTGGGATGCGACAAGCGCCCCCCCGCCCCCGTTCACCCCGAAGCAAAATTGCGCCAAAACGCAGCCCCCTATCCC
>JBHJHK010000370.1:0-2999 GCA_050330975.1 Candidatus Competibacterales bacterium
CCCCCCCCCCCGCCCCCCCCCCCCCGGTCCACCCCGGCGCCCCCCCGGTGGGGTTGCCCCTGGCGATACTCGGCCAACACCGGCACAAAGGCCGCGGCAAAAGCCCCTTCGGCGAATAGCCGGCGGAACAGGTTGGGAATCCGCAGCGCCACAAAGAAGGCGTCGGCGGCGGGACCCGCCCCCAGGACAAAAGCCATCCCCATATCCCGGACAAAGCCCAACAGCCGCGACACCAAGGTCATGGCGCTCACCACACCCACGGCCTTGAGGAGGGGAGAAAACGTCGCCACGATCCGCCTAAAACGCCACTAAAACGTTGACATTTAATCGAGAAATTATGATGCTAATTGGCTTTTCCCCTTTGCTCCGTTGTGAGAGGAATGATCCGTGGCCAACACTCCCCAGGCGCGCAAACGCGCTCGCCAGGCCGAAAAACGTCGCCAGCTCAACGCCAGTCAGCGCTCCATGATGCGCACCCACGTCAAAAAGGTCCTCAAGGCCCTCCAGGCCGGCGACCACGCCGCCGCCCAGGCGGCCTACCAGGTGGCGGTGCCGGTCTTGGACCGCTACGCCACCCGGGGCCTCATTCACCCCAACAAGGCCGCCCGCCACAAGAGCCGCCTCAACGCCCGCATCCGCGCCCTCGATCCCCAGGCGTCCCCCACGCCCCCCAAGGCCGTGCCGCCTCCAGTGCCGGTTCCCCAGGATTCCGACCCTGGGGGCGAGGGCGTCGAAGACGCCGCGGCAGCCACCTCCTGACGACCCGTGATGGGTGGTCGTGGCGGGGTTACAGCACCACCAGGTTGTCGCGGTGGATTAGCTCGGGTTCGTCCACATAGCCCAACAGGGTCTCGATCTGCAAACTGGGTTTGCCGATGATCAGCGCCGTCTCCCGGGCGTCGTAGTTCACCAACCCCCGAATCACCTCGCGGCCGGCGGGGTCCATGCCGGCCACCAAATCGCCCCGGGAGAAGTTCCCCTCCACCCGGGTCACCCCCACGGGCAGTAAACTGCGGCCCTCCTGGGTGGTGACCCGCACCGCCCCCGGGTCCAGGTGGAGGATGCCCTTGACCTGGAGTTGAAAGGCCAACCACTGTTTGCGGGCCGCCAGGGGACCCCGAGCCGGACGCAGCAACGTCCCCACATTGTCCCCCTGGGCCAGGCGCAACAACACATCGGGCTCCCTCCCCGAGGCGATCCAAGTGCACGCCCCCGAGCGGGCCGCCTTGGTGGCGGCCTTGACCTTGGTGGCCATCCCCCCCTTTCCCAAGCGCCCACCCCGGCTAGAGGCCATGACCATCAACGCCAAGTCGTCCACCTGGGCCTCGGGAATCAGGCGAGCCGCGGGGTGTTGGCGGGGGTCGGCTTCAAACAGGCCCTGTTGATCGGTGAGGATCACGTAGAGATCGGCCTCCACCAAGTTGGCGATCAAGGCCCCCAGGGTATCGTTGTCGCCAAATTGGATTTCCTCAAAGGCCACGGTGTCGTTCTCGTTGATCACCGGCACCGCGGATAACCGCAACAAGGTGCGCAAGGTACTGCGGATGTTGAGGTAACGGCGGCGGTCCGAGGCGTCTTCGTGGGTGATGAGCACCAGGGCGGTCTGGATGCCAAAGCGATGAAACTGGGATTGGTAGGCTTGGATAAGGCCCATTTGCCCCACGGCGGCGGCGGCCTGGAGTTCGTAGAGGGCCCGGGGACGCTGGTGCCAGCCCAGGCGCCTCATGCCCTCGGCCACGGCGCCAGAAGACACCAACAACAGCTCGTGGCCGCGGCGATGGAGTTCGGCCATCTGGGTCACCCACCGGTCCATGGCCTCCAGGTCGAGGCCCTGGCCGTCGGCGGTCACCATGGCACTACCGATTTTGATCACCCAGCGGCGGGCGCGACCGAGCTCGCGGCGGCTGCGGCGGTACACGGCGTCAGGCCTCGGCGCTGTGGGCGGCCTCGAGGGCCGACAGATGATCCATCACTCCCCGCACCAAGGCGTCCAAGCCCCAACCCGTGGCCGCGGCGATGGGGTACACCGGACCCCGCCACTGCAGGGCCTCCACCAGGCGATCCACCTGGGCCTGGCGCTCGGCGGCGGGGTAGGAGTCGAGCTTGTTGGGCACCAACCAGCGTTCCTTGGCCAGCAGCTTTTCACTGTGACGCCCCAGTTCGGCGCCCACGGTGAGCACATCGGCCACGGGGTCGCCGCTGTCGCTGTGGGGGGAAAGGTCCACCAAATGGAGCAGTAACCGGGTGCGGGCCAAGTGGCGGAGGAACTTGAAACCCAACCCCGCCCCTTCGGCGGCCCCTTGGATGAGGCCGGGAATATCGGCCATGACAAAGCTCTGGAGGGGACCCACCCGCACCACCCCCAGTTGGGGGTAGAGGGTGGTAAAAGGATAGTCCGCCACCTTGGGGTGGGCCGCCGACACGGCGCCGATGAGGGTGGATTTGCCAGCGTTGGGCATCCCCAGTAGCCCCACGTCGGCGAGCAATTTGAGCTCCAGGCGCAACCGGCGTTCCTCGCCGGGGGTGCCGGGCTTGTACTGGCGGGGAGCGCGGTTGGTGCTGCTCTTGAAGCGGGCGTTGCCAATGCCGTGGAAGCCCCCTTTAGCCACACACAAGCGCTGGTCGGGGCGGCTGAGGTCGCCGATGACCTCGGCGGTGTCGGCGTCGGCGGCGACGGTGCCCACGGGCACCGCCAGGCAGAGATCTTCCCCCGAGGGGCCGGTGCGGTTTTTGCCCATGCCGTTTTCTCCCCGGCGGGCTTTGAAATGGCGGGTGTAGCGGTAGTCGGTGAGGGTGTTCAAACCGGGATCGGCCACGAGATAAACCCCGCCACCATCTCCCCCATCGCCGCCGTCGGGCCCGCCAAAGGGAATGTACTTCTCCCGTCGAAAACTCACACAGCCGTCACCGCCGTCCCCAGCCTTCACTTCGATGATTACTTCGTCGACGAATTTCATTGCCAAGGTCCCACTGTGGGCGCCGCTGCCCCAGACACTCTC
>JBHJHK010000371.1:0-4373 GCA_050330975.1 Candidatus Competibacterales bacterium
CCTGTCCCCCGCCACCCGCGCCGTCCAGCTGCACCAGGCCAAGGACCCCGCCACTGGCGCCGTGGTGCCAGCCCTGCAACCGGCCACCACCTTTGCCCGGAACGCCGCCTACGAGGCAGGTGACTACAGCTACAGCCGAGACCGAAGCCCCAATGTGGCCCAGGTTGAGGCGGTGCTGGCGGATTTAGAGGGCGGCGCCGGGGCCTTGTCATTCGCCTCGGGCCTCGCCGCCGTGGCGGCGCTGTTTGAAACCGTCCCCCCAGGGCAACGGGTGGTGGCCCCAGAGGTGATGTACCACGGCACCCGCCGTTGGCTAGAACGCCTCGCCACCCAGGGCGGCCTGGAGCTGGCGTTGTTCGACCCCGCTGTGGACGGCGCCCTGGAACAGGCCCTGCGCCCCGGGAACACGGCGGTGGTGTGGATCGAATCCCTCATCAACCCCACCTGGGAGGTGGTGGACATCGAAGCCGCCGCCGAGGCCGCCCACCGGGCCGGGGCCATCCTGGCGGTGGACGCCACCGTCACCCCCCCCTGTACCACTCGCCCCCTGGCCTTGGGGGCCGATGTGGTGTTCCACTCGGCGACCAAATACCTCAACGGCCACTCGGACGTGTTGGCCGGCGTCTTGGTGACCCGCCACCAAGACGAGGGCTGGCGGGAGATCCAAACGGTGCGCACCCTGTCGGGGGGGGTGCTGGGGGCCTTTGAGGCGTGGCTGTTGCTGCGGGGTTTGCGCACCTTGTTTGTGCGTTTTGAGCGGGCCTCCCACAACGCCCTGACCCTCGCCCGCCACTTCCAGCACCACCCCCGCATCCAGACGGTGCGCTATCCCGGCCTCCCGGAGCACCCCCGCTTTGGGGTGGCGACCCGACAGATGACCGGGGGCTTTGGCGGCATGGTGTCGTTGCTGATCCGCGGGGACCGAGCCTGTGCCCGGCGAGTGGCCACGGCCACCCGGGTCTTCGTCCCCGCCACCTCCTTGGGGGGGGTGGAGAGCCTCATAGAGCACCGCAAAACCATCGAGGGGCCCGACAGCCCCGTGGCCGACAACCTGCTGCGGCTATCCATAGGTATCGAGGCCGTCTCCGACCTCATCGATGACCTAGAGCAGGCCCTAGACTGGGATTAGGGGGGTGGTTCGGCGCCCTGGCGGCCGGTGATGAGGTGATAGTGTTGGGGTTGGCGGTGGACGGCGAAGTTGAATACCGTCTCCTTCAGCCCCCGACAGGCATCCAAGTTCACTTCATAGCTGATGAGCTCATCCCCCAGGGTGTGGGCCAGGGCGACGATCTCCCCCGTGGGGGCGATGATGGCGCTTTGCCCCAACAACTCGCAGCCCTCCTCGACCCCCGCCTTGGCAGTAGCCACCACCCAAGTGGCGTTTTGATAAGCGCCGGCTTGGAGGCACAGGTGGTTGTGAAACCCCTGGAGCTGGTTCACCGCCGGCAAATCGGCTTGGTAGATGGGGGTGTTGTAGCCAATCATGATCAACTCCACCCCCTGGAGGCCCAGCATCCGGTAGGCCTCGGGCCAGCGGCGGTCGTTGCAGATCAGCATCCCCAACACCCCGCCAAAGGCGCGGAACGCCGGAAAGCCCAAGTCGCCCACGTCGAAGTAGTACTTCTCCAGGTGCTGGAACGGCCGCCAGGGCTGATGGTCGGCGTGGCCCGGCAAGTGGACCTTGCGGTACTTGCCCACCACGCGCCCCTCGGGGGCCACGGTGATGGCGGTGTTGTAGCGCCGCCGCTGGCCCCCCTCCTCGGCGAGTTCGGCGTAGCCCAGGTGAAACCCCACGCCCCTGCGGGCGGCGGCGGCAAACAGCGGAGCGGTGACGGGACCGGGTATCTCGGTCTCGAAGAAGGCGTCGATCTCGGCGGGGTCCTCCAGGTACCAGCGGGGGAAAAACGTCGTCAACGCCAATTCGGGAAACACCACCAACTGCACGCCCCTCTCGGCGGCCCGGTGGAGCAGCGCCACCAGCCGCTCCACCACGGTGGCGCGGCTGTCACTGCGTTGGATGGGGCCCAGTTGGGCGGCGGCAACGACGAGGGGACGAGCCATGGCAGTATTCCTCGGCGAGGGCAAGCGAAGAGCCTCGCCCACGGGTTGAAATGGGACCGTGCGCTCTTTTACATAGAGTCACATAAGCTTTACAATGGCGGCATCAATCTAAAAGACCTTTTCGAAACAGGGGTTTTCGCCCCCAACCCGTCGAAGTCACACCATTGCAGGACTTTTCATGAAACTATGGAACTGGTTTAAAGCGCTGTCCAGCGGCCGCCCCCAAGAACAGGCGGCCCTCCTCAAAGACCTCGACCACAGCCACTGCCAATGTGGAGAGGCGGTCCACAATGGTCTGGACTTCCTCGAGGCGATTCGAGCCCATAACGCCTGGAAGATCAAACTGAAAAAGGCCATCGCCGACGGCACCATCAGCCAATTCGACGCCGCCGAGATCCGCCGCGACGACCGCTGCTTCCTGGGGCGCTGGCTCTACAGTGAAGGCTTAGAACACTACGGCGACGAGGCGGTGTTGCAAACGATCATCGACGTCCACCGCCAATTCCATCAGTGCGCTGCAGAAGTGGTCGACACCGCCCAAGGGGGCCAGCTAAATCGAGCTGCCGCCCTGTTGGAGTCTGGAGAGTACGCCCAATATTCGGTGGATATCTCTGCCCTGTTGGGCAAACTCTACCTGCGTTTCAGCCAGCGCGATGCCAACCATTCCCCATCGGCGGCCCTGAATTAGGGATTTTAGACCCCCTAGGTGCTATCGATAACCCCAGTGGTCCAGCCAGTGCCCCCAGTGCTGGACCACATCCCGCCCCACCGCGGGGTCGGCGGGAAAGTGGTTTTTCTCATAGCCTCGGATGGAGGCCAAGTAGACCTCAACCCGCCCACAATCCTCCTCCCACCCCGGCCACTGGAAATGGCGGTAGAGATCCCGGAGACAATTGATGGGATCGGCCACCAACGCCTCGTAGCGCACCTCGGCGAATTGATGGGGCTCGAGGGTCCGACTGTCGGCCACCAGGGCCGCCATCATCCGGTCGTAGGTTTCGAAGATCAACCCATCGATCTCGCTGCCACTTACCCGGGGATCTTGCCAGGCCAAGGCGGGGAGCAACGTGGTGATCATGTTGCGCATGGAGGGCAGTAGGGCGTGGGGATCCCGCACCACATGAATAAACTGGGCCTCGGGCCACAGGGCCTTGAGGGTGGCGATGCGGACGGTGTGGCCGGGGTTTTTCACCACCAGCCGCCCGCCGCCGCCGGACCGCCAAACCTTGCCCAAGAAGCGCCGACAGCGGCGTTCCCAAATCCGCTGGTCGTTAGCCGTGCCCTCCAGGAACATCCCCTGGAGAAAGGCCCGGTGGAGGTGGCGGGGAAAGTACAAACCGTGGAGGAACGACAAAGTGGCCATACTGCTCAAAGCCATCTCGTCCTCTTGGGGGGCCGTGGGGGTCACGGGTATTCGATCGACCAGGCGATCCTCGGGGATGGTGCCCTCCAACCAGCGCCGCGCCAACGGCACCAAGGTCAACAGCTCCCAGGGCAACCCCGTGCCCAAGGGCGTGACGTAGCTCACCTGGCGGCCGCAGGCCAACAGGTTGTAAAAGTGGGTGGTGCCGCTGCGCCAGTGGCCGATGACAAACACCGGTGCCGGCATGGCTGCCTCGGGGCGCAGCCAGGCGCTGTAGACCCCCTCGGTGAGGGTAAAGGGTAGCCGCCCCACCGCCGAGACCACAGCGGCGGCCAGATGGGGCAGCCGTTTCCGTGAGGGCCAGCCATAGCGCCCCACCAGGCGCGCCAAGGTCAAAAGGTCGGCGCCGCACAGAGGGTGGGCAAAGGGATTGGTGGCCAACGACGGGGACTTGCCGCCTCGGGGCACGGGGACACTCATAGGCGGAGTTCCTCATTTGTCAGGGGGCGGGGATGGGAAGTAGGCGGGCAGCACCCACAAGGTGGCGAACAGGGTGAATATCACCCCCAAGGTGAGGACCAGCCCCATACTCGCCATACCCCGATGGGCAGAGGTCATCAAGGTGGCGAAGCTCGCCAGGGTGGTGAGGGCGCTGAACCACACCGCCCGGGCCGTGCTAGAGCGGCTCAAGGGCAGGGTCTCCCCGCGGCGCAGGCGGTGGAGGACGTGGATGCCATTGTCCACCCCAAGGCCCAGCAACAACGGCAAGGCGATGACGTTGGCGTAGTTAAACGCCCCGCCCCCCAGCCACAGGGCCGTCGCGGTCAAGGCCAGGGCCAAGGCCAAGGCCAGAATCACCCCCGCGGCGTCCTTCACCCGGCCAAGCCCCCCCACCAATAGCACCCCCACGGCCGTGGGGGGCCCGCCCCCGGCGGGGGAAAAACCCCCC
>JBHJHK010000372.1:0-2003 GCA_050330975.1 Candidatus Competibacterales bacterium
GACCAGAGGGGATTGAAGGCTGAAGAACGCCGTCGGCGATTCCCCCCCCTGCGATTCTCCCACTGGGGTATTGGGGGCCGTGACCAAAGGCACCACCCCTTGAGGTTCTTGCAGCAGCAATGGCACCACGAGCATCGCCACCCCCGTGATCACCGCCGCCCCCAACAGCCGCTGGCCTAACTTTCTGTCCACCTGGACACTCCCAGATACCGCCGCGCCTCGGCCACGGCCTGAAACGAACCACAGACCACGATGCGTCGCGGCCACCCGACCGCCGCGCCGTCGGCGGCGGCCGCGCCACAGGCGGTGGCCATATCGGTGGCGATGGCGACGTCGACCCCCAGGGGAGCCAAGGCCTGGGCCAGGGTGGCCGCCGTTTGCCCCCGGGATCCCGCGGTGGGGGCCACATACCAGGCGTCGGCCACGGCCTCCAGGGCCTTCGCCATGCCCAAAGCGTCTTTGTCGGCCAGGGCGGCCAAGACCACAGTGGTCGCGGCGGTGGGGCGTTGGGTCAAGGCATCGGCCAACGCCTGGGCCCCCAGGGGATTGTGGGCCACATCCAGCACCCATTCCAGGGTGGCCGAGGCGGCGTGGATCTCCAACCGCCCGGGCAAAGCCGCGGTGGTCAACCCCGTGGCCACGGCCTCTGACCCCGGCCAGCCTTGAGGCTGGGCGGCCAACAGCGCCAGCACCCCGGCGGCGTTGGCCAGCTGATAGCCGCCGCCCAAGGCGGGGTGCGGCAAGGTCACCCAGGGCTTTTCGCCAAAGCGAAATCGAAAGCGCTGTTCGTCCAAGGCCTCAAAGGCATAATCATGTCCCACCCGCAACAGCCGAGCGCCCACGGCGAGGGCTGTTTCGAGCACCGACTGGGGGGGGTTGGGGTCGGCACACACCGCCCACTGCTCGCGGCGCAACACCCCGGCCTTTTCCCGGCCAATGGCCTCGCGATTGTCCCCCAAGTAGTCCTGGTGGTCGAGGCCGATCACCGTGAGCAGGGCGGCGTCGGCGTCCACGGCGTTGACGGCGTCCAACCGGCCACCGAGACCCACCTCCAGGAACACTTCGTCCAAATCGGCGGCCTTGAAGACCACCAGGGCCCCTAGGGTGGCGAACTCAAAGGGGGTCAGGGCCCCACCGGCTCGGGCTTCTTCCACTTCGGCAAAGGCCCGGCACAAGGTTTCCTCGGCAACGGGTCGGCGGTTGAGGCGAATGCGCTCGGTGAAGTGTTCCAGGTGGGGGGAGGTATAGGCCCCCACCCGGTCCCCGGTAGCGGTGGCGATGGCCTCCAAGAAGGCCACACTGGAACCCTTGCCGTTGGTGCCCGCCACCACCGTCACCCGCCGCGCCGGTCGCTCCACCCCCAACCGGGCCACCAGGGGGTGGAGGCGTTCTAGCCCCAAGTCCACCGTGCGGGGGTGGAGGGTGTGCTGCCATTGGAGCCACTGGTCGAGGCGCTCAAAGCCCACGCAAAACCTCCTCAAGGGGCGGGGCGATGGGTGAGCAGCGCCAGCAAGGCGGCGATGCGATCCCGCAACTGGCGACGGTCGACAATCATGTCCAACGCGCCGTGATCCAGCAAAAACTCACTGCGCTGGAAGCCCTCGGGGAGTTTTTCTCGCACCGTTTGCTCGATGACCCTGGGCCCGGCAAAGCCGATCAACGCTCCGGGTTCGGCGATATTGATATCCCCCAACATGGCCAGGCTGGCCGACACCCCACCGGTGGTGGGGTCGGTGAGGACGGAGATATAGGGCAGCTTGGCCGCCGCCAAGCTCGCCAAGGCGGCGCTGGTCTTGGCCATTTGCATCAACGAAACCAACGCCTCTTGCATCCTGGCCCCACCACTGGCGGTAAAGCACACCAACGGGGTTTGCTGGGCGATACACGCCTTGGTGGCGACGACAAAGCGCTGCCCCCCCCCCGACCCCCAGGCGCCCCCCAAAAAAATGAATTCAAATGACGCCGCCACCACCCCGCTGCCCTTGACCGCCCCCGCGCACACC
>JBHJHK010000373.1:0-11327 GCA_050330975.1 Candidatus Competibacterales bacterium
CCCCCCCCCCCCCCGGCCGCGCCCCGCGCCCAGCGCCACCCGCCGGCCCCCCCCGCGCCCCCCCCCGCCCCCCAAGCCCGGGGGGGGGGGGGCCCGCGCGATGACCATGACTGGAGTGGGGTATTAAATATTTGAAATATAAAGGTTTTTTGTAAGGCAATCCAAACCTCCATGGCGTTTAAGGGTCAATGGTTATGCTGTGTAACCATTGCCATGGAGGAATTTGAAATGCTAGTGCGCCTACTGTACGCCAGTCGAGCGAGCGATGACTACACCGCCCCAGATTTGGGTGGTATCCTCCAGGAATCCAAGGACTGGAACGCCCGTCACGAAATTACTGGGGTCTTGTTGTCGGATAACTGCCATTTCCTCCAGTGTCTGGAGGGACCCCGAGACGAGGTGACCTTTATTTTTGCCAAGATCGCCCAGGACCCCCGCCATACCAATGTGCAGTTGGTGGACTTCCACGAGGCCTCCCAGCGCCATTTCCACGGTTGGGCCATGAAGTACACCCCCTCGGCCGACGTCATGCGCAAGCTCACCCAGCAGACGGGCCTCGATGCCTTTGAGCCGTTGCAACTCAACGCCTACCAGGCGCGGCGACTCATCGAGACGTTTGACCGATCCCTGCCCAAGACCGACCCCCAGACCCTGGCCCCCACCAAGGGCAACTGGTGGCGGCGGTTGTTTGGCGGCAAGTCTCGGCAGGCGGCCTAGTTTAACTATCCCCAACCACCGCGGTCGGACTGGGTCCATCCCCCAGATCTCTATACGCGCTGGAGACAAAGGGTGGGGAACAAATGGCCAAGAACAACAAATCCTCTGTCCCCGTGTTAGTGATACGCTGGGGGCAGTGGGGTGGGATGAGCACGACATCTCCCGCCCGCACAGCGCCGGGCGCCAAACCCCCCACTTCCATCCAACCTTCACCGGCGAGGATGTAATAGCGCTCGGCCGTGCCCACTAGGCAGTGCCAACGGGTGGTGACCCCCACCGCCACCCGCGCCCGGGCCATGGACAGCGCCGGATCGCCGGCGTCATTGGATTGTTCAATGATGTAACAACCCTCGGCGGTGTAGAACTCGTCAGTCAATAGCAGGGGCTTAATGGCGGGTTTCATGGATGGCCTTTGGCGGGAATACCCCAGGGTTGTATCGAGGGAAGGGCCCAGCACTTGCTAACGCAGCAGAGCCTCGGGTTCAATGACGGGTCTCATCATTGTGACACGTCAACAGCCAAGGATCGCAGCCATGCTCTACACCACTACCGCCCTCGTCGAAGGCAAAACCGTCAGCCAATACCTAGGGGTTGTCACCGGGGAAACTATCCTCGGCGCCAACATTATTAAAGATATTTTTGCCAGCTTCAGTGACTTCTTCGGTGGCCGCTCGGCGACCTACGAACGGGAACTGCAAAAGGCCCGAGAGAGCGCCTTTGCCGATATGGATCAAGAAGCCCAAGCCCTGGGGGCCAACGCCATCATCGGCATCGACATCGACTACGAGACCGTGGGCTCTCGGGGGGGCATGCTCATGGTGACCGTCAGTGGCACTGCCGTGGTGTTGCGCTGAAGGTCATTTCCCCAGTGGGGAAGGGTGGCGGCTTTGGCTACACTTAACCTCTAAGTGCCCATCAAAGGGGGCAGCGGTCCGGGGGGCTACAACATATTGTCCCCCGACCTAAAACACCAACAAATTTCCACCGAGGAGTCATCCCCGTGCACGTGTTGATCACCGGCGGCAGCGGCTTCATTGGCCGTCGCCTCGCTCAAGCCCTCCTGCAGCGCGGCGAGCTGCAGCTCGACCCCGAGGGAGCGGCGACCATCGAGCGCCTCACCGTGTGGGATATCAATCCCCCCCACCCCCCCATGGCCGACGATCCCCGCTTGGAAGTGTTGGTGGGTCCCGTGGGCGACGAGAACCTGCAGCGCCAGTACATCACCCCACAGACTCGGGTGGTGTTCCACCTGGCGGCAGTGGTGAGCGGCCAAGCCGAGGAAGAGTTCGACCTGGGGATGACGGTGAACTTCGACGCCACCCGCCGCTTGCTGGAGACCTGTCGGGGGCTCCAGCACGCCCCGCGACTGGTGTTCGCCAGCTCCGTGGCGGTCTACGGTGGCGATTTGCCCCCGGTGATCCAAGACCACACCGCCTTGAACCCCCAAACCTCCTACGGCAGCCAAAAAGCCATGGCGGAGCTTTTGATCAACGACTACAGCCGGCGGGGTTATATCGATGGCCGCTCCCTGCGGCTGCCCACCATCATCGTCCGCCCCGGGGCCCCCAACCGCGCCGCGTCGTCCTTCGCCAGCGCCATCGTCCGCGAGCCTTTGGCCGGGGTGGATATGGTGTGCCCCGTGGGGGCCGATAGCGGTATCTGGGTGTTGTCGCCTACCCAGGTGGTGGAAGCGTTTTGCCACGCCGCCCAGTTGCCCGCTGCGGCCTGGGGCCCCCAGCGGGCCTTGGCATTGCCGGGGCTGACGGTCAGCGTCGCCCAGGTGTTGGAAGCCCTAGGGCGCATCGCCGGGGGCAACGTCCCGCGACGGGTGAGCTTTGCCAAAGACGAGCGCATCGTCGCCATTGTCCGGGGTTGGCCGGTGCGCTTTGCCCCCGAACGGGCCTTGGCCTTGGGTTTTGCCGCCGATCACAACATCGATGCCATCATCCAGGCCTACATCGACGAGGAACTCCATGGCCAATACGTTCCCTGAGACCACCCCCGGCCCCTGGCGGGTGTTGATCCCCGACGCCCAGTTCCGCGGCGACGCCGAGGTGGAGCGGGCCACGGCCAATGCCATGGATGCTGCGGTGGAGTTTGTGGTCCATCGGGAGCGGGAACCCGGCAAGATTTCCCCGGATGAATTCGCCCACAGCCATGGGTTGATGGTGTGGCACGAATATCCCATCGACGCCGGGTTGATCGACGGTTTGGACCGCTGCCGGGTCATCGTCCGGGCCGGGGTGGGGTTTGACCACATCGACTTGGTCGCCGCCAAGGCCAAGGGGATTCCGGTGTGCAACACCCCCGACTATGGCACCAATGAAGTGGCCGATCACGCCATGGCGTTGTGGCTGGCCCTCCGAAGGGGGATCACCGCCCACCACGACGCCCTGCGCCTCGACAGCCAAAAGGCCTTCCATCCCCACAAATCCCTCATGGACCGCCTTTGGGGCAGTACCTTTGGCATCGTGGGTTTGGGGCGGATCGGCACGGCCACGGCGCTGCGGGCCAAGGCCTTTGGTTGTCGGGTGGTGGCCTTCGATCCCCATTTGCCCCGGGGGTGGGAACTGGCCTTGGGGGTGGAGCGCCTCGATAGCCTCGAGGCGTTGTTGCCCCAGTGCCAGGCTGTGAGCCTCCACGCCCCCTTGACCCCCAAGACCCGCCACCTCATAGACGCCCGCGCCCTGGCCGCCATGGATTCTCGGGCGGTGCTGATCAACACCGCCCGGGGCGGCTTGGTGGACCTCGACGCCTTGGCCGCGGCCCTAGAGGGCGGCCAGATCGCTGGGGCGGGGTTGGATGTGTTCCCCGACGAGCCCCCCGATCCCCAACATCCCCTGTGGCAGGCCTACCAAACCGAAGCGCCCTGGACCCGCGACCGGGTGATCTTCACCCCCCACGCCGCGTGGTACAGTCCCGACAGTCGGATCGACGCCCGGCGCTTGGCCACCGAGACCTTGCTGTTGTATTTGCAGCGCGGACAACTGCGCAATTGTGTCAACGGGTTCTCCCCCCCGGCGACCCCGGGGGAGTGACGGCAAAGGGATGACGAATTTGTAGGGCGGGCACTTCCCCTTGGAAAAAACGCCCAACCCGAGTTAGGCTTGTGCTGAAGAGCGCCCGACGCACTGCAACCGGCGGTTGCCCATAGAAAGCTCTACTGTAAAGATCACTACCAAAGGAAATATCCCTATGGCCTCGGTTGCCCTGCGCCAGGTCCGAAAGCGTTTTGGCGCCACAGAAGTCCTCCACGGCATCGACGTGGAAATCCACGATGGCGAATTCGCGGTGTTGGTGGGGCCGTCTGGCTGTGGCAAATCCACCCTGTTGCGGATGATCGCCGGCCTCGAAGACATCACCAGCGGCGAGATCAGCATTCAAGGGCGAAGGGTCAACGAATTGCCCCCCAAGGCCCGGGACGTGGCCATGGTGTTCCAAAACTACGCCTTGTACCCCCATATGAAGGTGCGGGATAACGTGGGCTTTAGCTTAAAGCTCCGGGGCGTCGACTCCGCCACCATCCGCCAACGGGTGGAGGAAGCCGCGCGCATTTTGGGCCTAGAGCCCTTTTTAGACCGCTACCCCCGCCAGTTGTCGGGGGGCCAACGCCAGCGGGTGGCCATGGGTCGAGCTATCGTCCGCGATCCCCAGGTGTTCTTGTTTGACGAACCCCTCTCCAATCTCGACGCCAAGTTGCGGGTTCAGATGCGCACCGAGATTCGCGCCCTCCACCAGCGCCTCCAGGCCACCTCCATCTACGTCACCCACGACCAGATCGAGGCCATGACCATGGCCGATCGCATCGTGGTGATGAACCACGGCAAAGTGGAGCAGATCGGCGCCCCGTTGGAGCTCTACGACAGGCCGGCCAACCTGTTTGTCGCCGGCTTTATCGGCTCGCCGGCGATGAATTTCCTCAAGGGCGTGGTGGCCCCCAACGGCGCGGGGTCTGTGGTGCGCACCGAGGAGGGTATCGAACTGCCCTTGCCCCACCACCACACCTTTGAAAACGACCGCGAGGTGGTCTACGGGGTGCGTCCTGAGCACCTAGCCGTGGTCCCCCCCGAGGGGGCTCGCGGTGGGGGGCTGGCGGCCCAGGTGGAAGTGGTGGAACCCACCGGCGCCGACACGTTGATCTTCGCCAGACTCGGCGCCTTGGAAGCCTGTGCCATGGCCCGAGAGCGGGTGACCCTCAAGGCCGGACAGGCAGTCCACTTGGCCCCCCAGCTCGACCACGTCCACGTCTTCGACGCCCAGAGCGGGGACCATTTGTAGTCTCTTGGGATCCCGAAGGTTGGGCGACAAGCCCCACCTCACCACAAGCCACACCACAAAAGAGGAGCGTATTGTGAAAAATTGGACCCGTCGCGACGTGTTGCAGACCGGCGCCATCGCCGGGGGTACCTTAGCCGCCGGTGGCCTTTGGGGGGGGCGCGTAGCCCGCGCCCAGCCGAGTTTGTCCTATACCCCCGAAGACGGCGCCAGCCTCAGGGTGCTGCGCTGGAATCGCTTCGTCGCCGGCGACGAAGAGCTGTGGATGGAAAACACCCGCAAGTTCACCGAACAGACCGGGGTTCAGGTGCGCGTCGACAACGAATCCTGGGAGGATGTGCGTCCCAAGGCGGCGGTGGCGGCCAACGTCGGCAGCGGGCCCGATATCATCTTGGGCTGGTACGACGACCCCCACCAGTACCCCGACAAGCTTTTGGACCTCACTGAGCTGTGCGAGTACCTGGGGGAAAAATACGACGGTTGGTACGATGCCGCCCGGACCTACGGCAGCCGCGACGGTCAGTGGATTGCCTTGCCCCTGGGGGCGTCGGGGGCCTGTGTGGTATACCGGGAATCCATGGTGAAGGCGGCGGGGTTTGAGGCCTTCCCCGACAACACCGACGATTTTCTCAAGCTGTGCCAGGCCCTCCACCAAAACGGTACCCCGGCCGGGATGGCCCTGGGCAATGCCGTGGGGGATGGCAACACCTGGTGTCACTGGTTGCTGTGGGCCTTTGGCGGCAAGGTGGTGGACGAGCAGGGCAACGTGGTGCTGAACAGCCCCGAAACCGAAGCCGCCCTCAACTACGCCCAGGAGCTCTATAAAGTCTTCATCCCCGGCACCACCTCGTGGCTGGATGCCAACAACAACAAGGCCTTTTTGGCCGAGCAGTTGGGCCTCACGGTCAACGGTATCTCGGTGTATTACGCCGCCAAGAGCGAAGGCAACCCCATCGCCGAGGACATCAACCACGCCAACCTCCCCATTGGTCCCGCCGGCACGCCCACCGAACTCCACCTGTTTAGCCAGGCCATGGTTATGGGGTACACCGACTATCCCGAGGCGGCCAAGGAGTATCTGCGTTTTATGTGGGAAAAGGAGCAGTACATTCCCTGGCAGCAGGCGGCGTTGGGCTACATTACCCAGCCTTTGAAGGCCTATGAAGCCAACCCGGTGTGGACGGAAGACCCCAAGCACATCCCCTACCGGGATTGTGTGTCTCGGATGCTGACCAACGGCAATGCCGGTCCCCTGGGCTATGCCTCGGCGGCGGTGATGGCCGACTACGTCGTGGTCAATATGGTTGCTGAAGCCGCTTCGGGGAGCCGTTCTCCCAAGGACGCCATGGCGCGGGCTGCCCGCCGGGCCGAGCGCTACTACCGGATTTAATTTCCACCCAAACCCTAACCCCACCCATCCCCTGGGGCGCTGTGCCCCGAGGGATGGGTGTTAGTCCCGGGATGGTCTATGGCTCAAATCGCCGAACGCGCTGTACCCTATGCCTCCAGCCGGTTTGCAAGGCTCGGCGACAACCGCGACTTGCTGGGAATGTTCTTTATGTTGCCGGCGGCGGTGCTCCTGTTGTGTTTTCTCACCTATCCGCTGTTTCTGGGCATCTACTTGGGGTTCACCAGCACCACCATTGGCCGGCCCGGGTTTTGGATCGGCTTTGAGAACTACCTGTATTTATTTGAAGATTCGGTGTTTTGGCTGTCGGTGTTCAACACACTGCTCTACACCTTAGTGGCCAGTATTCTCAAGTTTGCCTTGGGGCTCTATTTGGCGCTGTTGCTCAACCGACATTTGCCCTTCAAGGCATTGTTGCGAGCGGTGGTGTTGTTGCCTTGGATCGTACCCACGGTGTTATCGGCCATCGCTTTTTGGTGGATCTATGACGCTCAGTTTTCCATCATCAGCTGGTCTTTGGAGCGTTTGGGGCTCATCGATCAATACATCAATTTTCTCGGTGAGCCCAACATGGCCCGGGCGTCGGTGATCGCCGCCAACGTCTGGCGGGGGATTCCCTTTGTCGCTATCTGTCTGTTGGCGGGTCTTCAGACCATTCCCCCTTCCCTCTATGAAGCGGCTATCATCGATGGCGCCAGTGCCTGGCAGCGCTTTCGCTACATTACTTTTCCCCTGCTCACTCCCATCATCGCCGTGGTGATGACCTTTTCGGTGCTGTTCACCTTCACCGATTTTCAGTTGATCTACGTATTAACTCGGGGCGGACCCATCAACGCCACCCATTTGATGGCGACATTGTCTTTTCAGCGGGCCATTCCCGGTGGCCAGTTGGCCGAAGGGGCAGCCATTGCCAATGCCATGATTCCCTTCTTAGTGGCCTCCATTATGTTCAGCTATTTCGGTCTGCAAAATCGCAAATGGCAGCGGGGAAGCCGTGATGACTGAAGCCGTCAATTTTGATTCTCGCGCCAGGCGTTGGGTGACCATATATTTGCCCATACTGATTTTTTTGTTTGTGCTGTTGTTTCCCTTCTACTGGATGGCGCTGACGGCCGTTAAACCCAATGCCGAGCTGTTGGACTATGAGCGCTTTAATCCCTTTTGGGTGGTGAATCCCACCCTAGACCACATTAAAAAATTACTTTTTGACACACCGTACCCCGAATGGATGTGGAACACTATGTTGGTATCGGTGGCCAGCACTTTTTTGTCGCTGTTTAGCGCCGTGCTGGCTGCGTATGCCATCGAGCGGTTGCGCTACAAGGGGTCGCGCTGGGTGGGGATGGGAATCTTCTTAGCCTATCTGGTGCCGCCGTCGATTTTGTTTATACCCTTGGCCACCATGGTGTTCCAGTTTGGTATCTTCGACACCCGGATGGCGTTGATTCTCACCTATCCCACGTTCCTCATTCCCTTTTGTACTTGGCTACTCATGGGGTATTTTCGCTCCATCCCCTATGAACTAGAAGAGTGTGCCTTGATCGATGGGGCGTCGCGGCTGCAGATCTTGGTGAAAATTATCTTGCCCTTGGCGGTGCCGGGGCTCATCTCGGCGGGGATTTTTGCCTTTACCCTGTCTTGGAATGAGTTTATCTATGCCCTGACCTTCATTTCGTCGTCGGAAAACAAAACCGTCCCCGTGGGGGTGATCACTGAGCTTGTGGAGGGGGATGTCTACCACTGGGGCTCGTTGATGGCCGGGGCGTTGCTGGGGTCGTTACCCGTGGCGATTTTGTACTCGTTTTTTGTCGAGCACTACGTCTCGAGTATGACGGGGGCCGTAAAGGAGTAGCGCCCCATCCCGACCCCCCGAGGCGGTTGGGATCGCGCCGGGGTGGGGGGAAGGGAGAGAGGCCGGGGAGGGAGAAAAAGACCGGGGGACGGGGTCAGACCACCTTGCGATAGACCAGGATGCCCCAGGCCAAGTGGCCGTTGTTGCCGGCGTCGATCCAGTGCTGGAGGCCCTTTTGCATCCGATCCAGGTACTCGCGGCTACACACCCCCTGGAGGCTTTGGTAGCGGCATTGGACTTCTTGGAGCACCCGGCTGTAGTGGTTCACCAGTTGCTCGGTCATGAGGGCCCGGTGGACGGGCTCCATCCCCCAGCGGGCGGTCACGGCGTCGTAGAAGGCCACGGAGCCCAAGCTGTCCAGGTGGATGCGATCCAACACCGGCTGGAGGACCGCTTGGGGGCAATCGTCGGCGGCCATGGGGTCGGTGAAGATCAACAGCCCCCCGGGCTTGAGGACCCGCACCACCTCGCTGATCACCGTCTCCCGCCGGCCGCTGTGGAGGATGGCGTCCTGGGACCACACCACGTCATATTGGGCGGCGTCCCCGGGGATGTCCTCAAAGCTGCCGTCCATGACCGCCTCTAGCTTGGCCGCCACGTGGATATAGAAATCCGGGTTGGGCTGGTGGTGGGTTTCCTGGAAGTCGGCGAAGGTGAGAATCTCCTGGAAGCTGGCTTCCTGGAGGAGGCGGCGGACGTAGCCCTTGCGCAGTGGGCACATGTTGAGGTGGAACAACGCCCCGTCGGGGAACTGGTAGCGAAACCGCGCCAGGCCCTCGTCGATGTGGACGGGTTTCACTGCCACTTGATCGCCGCAGTAGTAGTAGGCGTGTTGGGTCTGGTAGCCCTGGTCGAGGATCAAGTCGTCATTGCGCTGGTCGAGGATCAACACCCCGTCGTGGCGCAGCACGGCGTAGAACTCGGCCAGGGCCTTGCGGCGATCTTTTTCGTCGAACAGGTGGGTAAAGGAGTTTCCGAGGCAGATCACCGCGTCGAATTTCTCGTGGAGGTCCCGGGTCAGCCAGCGCCAGTCTGCCTGGACGGTGCGCAGGACGTGGCCTCGCTCGATTGAGGCCGTTTTCAAAGGCCTTGGCCAGCATTTGGGAGCTGCCGTCGGCGCTCACCACCTCAAACCCCGCCTCGATGAGGCGCACCGAGTGAAAGCCCGTTCCCGCGGCCACGTCGAGTACCCGCTTGGCTCCCCGAGCCTTGAGGAGTTCGATGAAGAAGGCCCCTTCGCTCTCGGCCCGGGCATCCCAGTCGATCAATTCGTCTCAGTGTTCGACAAAGGCTTGGATGTACTCGGCTTTGTAGTGGTCGGTGCGGCGTACGGCCGTGGGGTTGGGACCGTAGTGTTGTCGCTTTTCAACAGTGGCTTTGCTGATGGTGCTCACGTTGTAAGGGCCTCTTCGTTGCAATGCCAAAGGGTCGCGTGAGAAGAGGGGAGAACGCCCCCTTCCCCGGGCAGGGTCGACGGTTCGTATGCATCCGCTGGGTCTCGGTCGATGACAACCCACCTCAGCTGGGACGTTATTTTGTTTTCAAAGGCTTTTGGCGACCTCCAATGGTCAATCTGGCTCCCAGAGCCCGGTGAGATGCGTTGTGAACGATCGATACCTGCAGGGGTATCTTGAGAGGATCTTGATTCGGTTTCAAAAAAAATATCGATCAAAGTATCCCCCTTGATGGCTGATCACGGTTGATCTGATCCCTTTGCTATCAGAGGGGGAAACTATTCTGTGCTTCCCAGGGCGCGGTGTCTCGACCCCGTGGGTCCATTGTTCAGGGGGCATTGCCAATATCTGCACTCAAGGTATCGAATACCAACTCCAGACTCTCTACCCCATAGCTACGTCGCAGCCATTGTTTGAGCTGGTCGGGTGGTGCCTCATTGATCCACTGAAGGATCTTGGGATCGAGGGGGCCAAATTTGAGCGTGAGAGCCTCGATGAGCATAATTCTTTGGCCCTCCGTGACGCCCTCGACGCGTCCTTCTTGAATCCACTGCTCAGCCAACGTCGCCATGAGTACCTCCTCGCGTTCGGGCATAACCCGTTGTATGGACTGTCGGATGTCTTCCGGCTGGACTTGGTTGCCTGCGGCCACGGCGTAGCGCAGCATGACTTCGAGATATTGTAGTGCGGTCTGTTTTTCGCTGAGTTGTTGGAGGAGTCCTATGAGGGCGGGGAGTTGGGGGCCCAGTTGGGGGTCGTGGATGTGTTTCAAGAGCCGCAAGCCAAGGTTTAGGACGATCTCGCCGCGGATGGCGGTATCGTCGAGGCGGCTCAGGTCCCAGAGGAGATAGCGGAAGTTGGGCGTCAGGGGTTGTAGGGGGGCTGGGAGGGGCCAGTTGGCTTGGAGCGTGTCGCCATAGGGCCAGGGTCGAGGACCGTGGTAGAGGACCAAGGGTGTGATGGGGGCCGGGAGGCCGGTCTGGGGATCGGGGGCCAAGCGTTCCCAAAGGCGGTTGAGGTAGCGCAGCAGCTGGAACGGCGTATTCCGATCGGGGTGGCTTTTGTGTTCGATGAGGACGTAAATCCAAGCATGGGGGCCGTCGCGTCGGTTGAGGCGGTAAAGGAAGTCGGCGTGGTGGTTTTGAAGTTGTTGGTCGACGACGCTACCCTCCATGAGCTCAGCGCTGTCAACATCGAACAAAGCGGTGATGGCTTCGGGGAGGTAGTGGCGCAGAAAGTCGCGGGCCAGCTCGGGATTGCCCAGGAGGTGGCGGGCGAAGCGGTCGTGGGGGCTGGGGGCAGGGCGATTGCATGAAAAACGTCAATTCATTGAATGGTTTAGAAAAATTTCGCGGCGCCATGTAGCCTGAGTCGTTCGGGTCGTGCAGGGTGGCTGACACCATCCACCTGTCTCGAGTGATTGACCATGTCTCAACCTGCCGACGTTTCGATAGCCACCCACTTTGCTGATCTTGAAGCTCCTCGCCTGCTGGGCAAGACCCGGCACCGCTTGTTAGACATGGTGGTTATTGCGATCAGCGCCATCATCTGTCACGCCGATGATGGGGTGTCGGTGGCAGAGTTTGGGCGCAGCAAAGAAGACTGGTTTCGGGGTTTTTTA
>JBHJHK010000374.1:0-24817 GCA_050330975.1 Candidatus Competibacterales bacterium
CCCCCCCCCCCCCCCCCCCCCCCCCCCCCCCCCCCCGCCCCGGCAGCGACGACGGTGACGACGGGGCGAGGGGTATGGCTCTACCGACCGAGACGCGGGGTGTAAATTCCAAGCCTTTGCCGGAGGCGGGGTGAAGGGCCGTGGACGCCTTGGTGTTGACCGAGGGCGGGTGTTGGCCTTCTTCGCCCACCACCTCCGGTAGGCCCGTGGAAGGGGTGATTTTTATGGGCCTCCAGGCCAGCGGCAAATCGTCGTTCTACCTGGCGCGGTTTTACCACACCCACCTGCGCCTCAACTTGGATATGCTCAAGACCCGCCACCGGGAAAAACGGCTGTTCGAGGCGTGTCTGGAGGCCAAACAGTCCCTGGTCATCGACAACACCAACCCCACGCCCGCCGACCGGGCGCGCTACATTCCGGCCCTGGGGGCGGCGGGCTTTGCCGTGGTGGGCTATTATTTTCGCTCTTCTTTGGCAGAGTGTCTGGGGAGAAACGCCCAGCGCCAGGGCAAGACGCGGATTCTTGAGGTGGGCGTGCGGGCAACCCATGGCAAACTGGTGCGACCCCGGTACGCCGAGGGGTTCGATCGGCTGTACTACGTCGTGGCCAAGGATGGCCAGTTTCAGGTGAAAGAATGGCGCGATGAAATTCTCTGAACTCGACAAGACCATGAGGGTGTTTGAAACCGCCCACGACCACTGCGTGCTCCCCGGTATCCACCTGGTGGCGCGCTTGGACGGGCGGTGTTTTACCCGTCTCACCAAGGAAGTTCACGCCTTTGAAGCCCCCTTTGACGTTCGCTTTCGAGACCTGATGGTGGCCACCGTGGCCCATCTGATGGATTGCGGCTTTAAGATCAACTACGGCTACACCCAAAGCGACGAAATCTCTTTGTTGTTCGACGCGGGGGAAACGGCTTTCCAGCGCAAAGAGCGCAAATTGAACTCCGTCCTCGCCGGGGAGGCCAGTGCCAAATTGAGTTTGCTTTTGAATGACTTGGCGGTGTTCGACTGTCGCATCAGCCAATTGCCCAGCCACCGGCGGGTAGTGGATTATTTTCGCTGGCGCAGTGAAGACGCCCACCGCAACGCCCTCAACGCCCACTGCTACTGGTGGGCCCGCAAGGCGGGGGCCAGCCCCCAGGAGGCCACGGCGGCGTTTATGCACCAGTCGGTAGCTGCCAAAAACGAGTATTTGTTCCAACGGGGGATCAACTTCAACGATCTACCCGCTTGGCAAAAGCGCGGGGTGGGGCTCTACTGGCGGGATTACCTCAAGACTACCAGCGATCCCCTCACTGGAGCCACTGTCCAAGCCCGACGCCGGGCGTTGCACACCGACCACGAGCTCCCGGTCAAAGACCACTACGACGCTTTCCTTCGCCAGCGCCTCGGGGCAGAAGACCTCCCCTAGGCGCCCTACGGGGCCCCCGTCCGCCGCCGCTGCAGCCACGCCTCGAGTTGGGGGGCCTCCCAGCAGTTGAGGAGGCCCTCGGGGGTTACCCAACCCTTGCGGGCCATGGCCACCCCAAAGACCGTGTGGTCAAGGCCACTGAGATCGTGGGCGTCGGGGCTGATGGAGATCAACACCCCCTTGTCCACGGCGTAGCGCACCCAGCGCCAGTCCAGCTCCAGCCGCCAGGGGTTGGCGTTGATCTCGATGGCGGCTCCCACGGCAGCGGCATGGTCGATGACGGCCCGCTGATCCACGGGGTAGCCGTCGCGCCTGAGCAACAAGCGCCCGGTGATGTGCCCCAACACCGCGGTATGGGGGTTGTCCAAGGCGGTACACAGGCGGTGGGTTTGCTCTTTGGCCGTCAAGTTGAAGTGGCTGTGGATCGAGGCGATGACCAGTTCAAAGTGGGGCAAAAAGTCGTCGGCGTAGTCCAGCCGGCCATCGGCCAAAATATCGCTCTCGATGCCCTTAAACAGCCTCACCTGGGGGCCGTGGCGGCCATTGACGGCGTCGATCTCGGCGTGTTGGGCCAACACCCGCTCGGGGGAAAGGCCGTTGGCCACACTGAGGCTTTGGCTGTGGTCGGTGATGACCATCCACGACAAGCCCCTTTGCTGAGCCCAGCGGGCGTAGTCTTCCACCTGGGGCCGGCCGTCGCTGTAGTGGGTGTGCATGTGGAGCAGGCCCCGCAGGTCGTCGAGTTCCACGAGTCTGGGGAGCTGGCCACGGGCGGCGGCCTCCACTTCCCCCTCCCCCTCCCGCAACTCCGGGGCCACAAAGGCCAGACCCAGGTGGCGGTAGAGGTCGGCTTCCGTGGCCACGGGCAGCGGCGCCCCGCCCGCCACAGGGCGCAACCCCGCGCCGTCGAAGTTCAGTCCTTGGCTGGCGGCTCGCCCGTGCAGTTGGGCCGTGTGCCCGGGGCTACCGGTGAGCTCTAACAGGGCCTGGGGAAAGGCGGTCGGCGTCACCCAGTGGAGCTCGACCTGGAGGCCCCCCACCAGGTTCACCTGCTCCGGTTGGGTCGACTCCACCCGGGGCTGGTTCCCCAGCGCCGCCACCACCGCCTCGGGGTCATCGCTGGCGATGAGCAATTCGACCGCCGCCACCGTCTCCCGGCGGCGGCGCAGCTCGCCCACCGGGGCACTGGCCGCCACGGCTGGATGGCCGTGCAGGACCGCCAACAAGGTTTCAGCGGCTTCCCAGGCGGTGTCGAGCCGGTGGCGCTTGGCGTACTGCTGGCGCTGTTCCAAGGCCGCCAATAGCTTGCTGGCGGTTTTGGGACCAAAACCCGCTATGGCAGCCAGGGAACCGTCTTCACAGGCGGCCTTGAGGGCGGCGGGGGAGTCGATACCCGCCTGCCACAGGGTGCGGACTTTGCGAGCCCCCAGGGAGGGTATCTCCGTCAAAGCCACCACCTCGGGGGGAATTTCCCCGCGGAGCTGCTGTAGTTCGTCGATGGTGCCATGGCGGACAAAGGCTTCGATCTTAGCCGCCATCCCCGCGCCGATGCCGGGAATCTCCCGCACCTGTCCCGCGGCCACCAGGGCGTCTAGATCCCCCTCGAACTGCCCCACGGCCCGAGCGGCCTTGAGGTGGGCGTTGACTTTAAAGGCATTGGCCCCCTGGAGTTCCCAGAGGGTCGCCAGTTCTTTGAGGACACCTTCTAAGGTGCTGCGCTGGATAGTCGCCATAAAAGATCAAAACCGTCGATGCCGCAACGAAAGATACCCAATGGAAAAATTTACAGCGCACCAAGGTGGGATTTTGTGGCGCGCTGTAACGGCGGGGGATGGGTCAACCCGCTCCGCTATCCAAGGCTACTGGGCATTGGTGGATCGGCGGCGACGCTTGAGGCGCGGCTGCATTTTCACCTGTTTGATCCGATTGCCGTGGATCTCGACGATCTCCACCGGATAGTCCGCCAGGAGTAGGCAGGTACCGGGGTCGGGGATGGCCTCGAGGTATTCGAGGATCAAGCCCCCCAGGGTCTTGGGGCCATCGATGGGCAACTGCCAATCCAAGATCCGATTGAGGGTGCGGACTGAAATGCCGGCGTTGACTAAAAAGCTGCCGTCGCTCTGGCGCACCACGTCGCTGGCGTGGGAACTAGTGGTGAATTCGCCGACGATCTCCTCTAGGAGATCCTCCATGGTCACCAAGCCCATGACATCGCCGTACTCATCCACCACCAAGGCGATGCGTCGCTGCTGCTGCTGAAAGTCCAGCAGCAGCCGATAGAGGGAAGTGCCCTCGGCCACAAAGTGGGGCTCGGACACCAGGCTCTCCAAATCGCTGCGGGTGAAGTTGTCCTTGCTCTGATAGAGGCGCACCACCTGGCGCATGTGGAGAAAGCCCATGACCTGGTCGATACCCCCCCGGTAGACCGGCAACCGGGTGTACTGGCTGTCCAAAATCCGCGCCAAGGTGTTCTCCCACGGGTCCTCCACATCGAGGCCCACCACCTCGTTGCGGGGTACCATGATGTCTTCCACCGTGGCGTTCTCCAAATCCAAGATGGACAGCAGCATATTCTGGTGTTGGCGGGGGATCATGGATCCCGCCTCCAAGACCACGGTGCGCAACTCCTCGCTACTCAGGGAATGGGCGCCGGCATCCACCCCCGCCCGCACCCCCAACGGACGGAGTAGGAGGTTGGCGATGGCGTTGACCGCCCACACCACGGGATAGAACACCATGAGGAGCGGCTGGAGCACCAACGAAGCCGGGTAGGCGATGCGTTCGGGGTGAAAGGCCGCCAGGGTCTTGGGGGTCACTTCGCCGAAGATCAACAGCAGCACCGTCAACACCAAGGTGGCCACGGCGATCCCCGCCTCCCCCATGAGGCGCAGGGCGATGATCGTGGCCAGGGCCGAGGCCAGGATATTTAAAAAATTATTGCCCAGCAGAATGATGCCGATGAGGCGGTCGGGTTGCTCCAGGAGCTTGGCCACCCGCCGGGCGCCCTTGTCGCCCTGGCGCTCGCGATGGCGCAGCCGGTAGCGGTTGATGGCCATCAGCCCGGTTTCAGAACCGGAGAAAAACCCGGAGAGAACGATGAGCAAGATGAGCAGAAACAACAGTAGCGCCAGGGGCCAATCGCTCAACGGCAAAGCTCCTCGGTATGGGCTCTTGGGACTATTGTAATCGCTTTTGTGGCCCAAAGTCCCCGGGGGCACGCCGGGAAACGGGGAGACCGCGCCGCCATACCGTCACCGTCCAAGGATCAATTCGAGGACGAATTTGCTGCCGAAGTAGCCCAGGGCCAAGGTACAAAAGCCCCCCACCAGCCAGCGGCTCACCGTCCGACCGCGCCAGCCAAAGTGCCAACGGCCCCACAGCAACACCCCAAACAGTCCCCAGGCCAAAAAACTCAACACGGTCTTGTGGACCAGGCTCTGGGCAAAGATGTCTTGCAAAAAGAACAGACCGCTCAACAGCGCCAGACTCAACACCGCAAAGCCCGCCCCCATGAGCTGAAACAGCACCGCCTCCATGGCGGTCAGGGGGGGGAGCCGACCCACCAAGCCCTTGGGCCTGCGCTGGCGCAGGCGCCGGTCTTGATAGCCCACCAACACCCCCTGGGTCGTCGCCAGGGTCAACAAACCATAGGCGACGATGGACAAGGCGATATGGAGCTCCAGCTGCCAGGGGATGGTGTCGGCGACGATGTGCCGGGCGGGGAAGGCCAAGGCCAACAACAGCGACGCACCGCTCAAGGGCAGCAACACCACCCCCAGATTTTCCAGGGGCCAGGCCAAGGTGAGGAGCAACAGCAGGACGGCGATAAACCAAGTGGTGAGGGAGAGGGCGTTGAAAAACGCCATGTTCAACCCCTCGGGCACCACGATCACCTCCAACAGGGTCACCCCGTGGAGCAACACCGCAAGCCAACCCAACACGATCAAGGGCAGCTTGTAGTGTGGGGGGTGGGACAGCGCCCCCGAAGCTTTGGACCACCGCAACCCAGACAGGCCGCCGGCGACGAAATACAAGACGGCTGCGAGGCCGCCGAGGGCGGTGAGGGGTACCACTGCGCTTTCCATCATGGCATTGTCTAACCCATCGATTGAGGGACTATCCTCGCAGAACTCGGCCCATGAGTCACCCATGAGTCACCCATGAGTCACCCATGGGGTTGCCCTTGGGGTATTCCCCCCAAGACTCTCGGCCCACGCCGCCCGACGAGATCAAGCCATCATGTTTGAGAACCTGAGCGAACGGTTGCTGAAAACCGTCAAGCACCTCCGGGGCCAGGGACGCCTCACGGAAGACAACATCAAAGACGCCCTGCGGGACGTGCGCATGGCCCTGCTAGAGGCCGATGTGGCGCTGCCGGTGGTGAGGACTTTCATCGCCCAAGTCAAAGAGCGGGCGTTGGGCCAAGAGGTGGCCAAGAGCCTCCAGCCGGGGCAGGTGTTGATCAAGATCGTCCACGACGAATTGGTCAAGCTCATGGGTGAGGCCAATGCGGGCCTCAACCTCAAATCCCAGGGACCGGCGGTGGTCCTCATGGCCGGCCTCCAGGGCTCGGGTAAAACCACTTCCAGTGCCAAGCTCGCCCGCTGGCTCAAGGAGAGCCAGGGCAAGGCGCCGCTTCTGGTGAGCTGCGACGTCTACCGTCCCGCCGCCATCGACCAGCTCAAAACCCTGGCCAACCAGATCCAGGTGGAATGGTTTGCAAGCGACCCCTCCCAAAAGCCCGTGGCCATCGCCAAGGGGGCGTTGGAGGCGGCGCGCCGGGGCCAATTCGATGTCCTCATCGTCGACACCGCCGGGCGCTTGGCCATCGACGAGGCCATGATGGCCGAGATCAAAGAGCTCCACGCCAGTCTCAATCCGGTGGAGACGCTGTTCGTCGTCGACAGCATGACCGGCCAAGACGCCGCCACCACCGCCAAGGCCTTCGACGAGGCCTTGGCCCTCACCGGCGTGGTGCTCACCAAAGCCGATGGCGACGCCCGGGGCGGTGCGGCGCTATCGGTGCGTCACATCACCGGCAAGCCCATCAAGTTCATCGGCACCGGGGAAAAGACCCAGGCTCTCGAGCCGTTTCACCCCGAGCGCATCGCCGACCGCATCCTGGGCAAGGGCGATATCGTCTCTTTGGTGGAGCAGGTCCAGTCCCAAGTGGACCAGCAAAAGGCGGAGAAGATCGCCAAGAAGCTGCAAAAGGGCAAGGGCTTCACCCTGGAGGACCTCAAAGAGCAGATGGAGCAAATGTCCAAGCTCGGCGATATGGGGGATTTGCTGGGCAAGATCCCCGGCATGGGGGGCGCCATGGCCAAGGCCATGGACAAGCAAGACCCCAACAAAGAGGTGCGGCGCATGGTGGCCATCATCAATTCCATGACCCCCCAGGAGCGGCGCTTCCCCGACGTCATCAAGGGTTCCCGCAAGCGCCGCATCGCCGCGGGTTCGGGCACCCAGGTCCAAGACGTCAATCGATTGTTGAAACAATACACCCAGATGCAGAAGATGATGAAGCAGATGAAAAAGGGGGGTATGGAGAAGATGATGCGCGGCCTCCAGGGGCGCCTCCCCCCCGGCATGGGGGGAGGGCTACCCCCCGGCATGGGGGGGCTCTGAGGTCCCTACAACACCCCCCGAAAGGGCTGGACCATGACCTCGCTCCCCGCCTCGACCCCTTGACTTGCCTCGTCGAGGACGATGAAGCAGTTGGCCTCGCTCATGGTGCGCAAGATCCCCGACCCCTGGTCGCCGGTGCCGTGGACCACCCAGCCCGTGGGGGTGAGCTCCAAGACCCCCCGCTGGAACTCCCGCCGCCCGGGGCGTTTCTTGAGGCGGGTGGTGCAGGGCACCTCAAAGGCCGCCAGGGGCTCGGCGGCCTGCCCCATCATTCGCAGCAAAGCCGGGCGGACGAAGTAGTAAAACGTCACCATCACCGACACCGGATTCCCCGGCAGGCCGAAGAACACCGCGTCTCCCACGGTGCCAAAGGCCAACGGCCGACCGGGTTTCATGGCGATCTTCCAAAAATCCACCTTCCCCAAGGTGTTGAGGGTGTCCTTGACAAAGTCCGCCTCCCCCACCGACACCCCGCCCGAAGTGATGACGGCGTCGTTGCGGGTCGCGGCCTGGCCCAAGGCCTCCAGGAGGTCTTCCCGGCGGTCCCTCACCACCCCCATGTCGACCATTTCCACCCCCAAGTGGCTGAGCATGCCGTAGAGGGTGTAGCGGTTGCTGTCGAAGATCTCCCCGGGACCGAGGGTTTCCCCCAGGGAACGCAACTCGTCGCCGGTGGAGAAAAACGCCACCCGCAACCGCCGCGCCACACTCACCTCGGCGAAGCCCAAGGAGGCCAACAGCCCCAGATCGGCGGGGGTGAGGCGGCGCCCGGCCCCCAGCACCGCGCTGCCCTCGGTCAAGTCCTCCCCCCGGCGGCGGACGTTTTGCCCGGCGCGGTAGTCCTGGAGGATTTCCACTTGGCCGTCTGTCGTCCGGGTGTGCTCCTGCATGACCGCCACGTCGCTGCCGACGGGCATCATGGCCCCGGTCATGATGCGCACCGCTTGACCCTGGGCCACGGGGTCCGAATAGGGGCTGCCCGCCAGGGCTTTACCCACCACCCTGAAAATCCGTCGCCCGGCGTCGAGGTCGCGGCTGGCCACGGCAAAGCCGTCGATGGCGGAGTTGGTGTGGGCGGGGACGTCAAACGGGGAGTACACCGCCTCGGCCAACACCCGCTCGAGGGCCGAGCGCAGGGCCACCCGCTCCCGGCCTTGGATGGGTTTGATGAGGTGATCGATACGCCCTAGGGCCTCGTCGACCCCCAGGGACTGGGGGTCGTAGTCGTCGGCGCAACTGGCGGGTAGGGGATTGCTAGGAGAGACATGGACGGAGGAGGACATGGCAGATGATCCTAGGGGGTTGGGAAAAGGGCGAATTTCCTTCCACCGGCGGCGGTGGCACATTCAACAGTCGGGGGCCAACCCTCGGCAGCGCCCGGCGATAAATGCCGTTACCGCCGTCGGCTGGTCGAGGTCTAGGACCGCTGGGGCCGCCGGGAAGGCGTCGGGGGTGGGGGCGGCGGTGACGAGGGCGATGACTCGATCATCGGCGGGATAGCGGCGGGGGCGCTGCCCCTGGGGCACCACCTCCAGCTTGGCGCAGGCGGCGTCGGCAAAGCCCTCCACCAAAACCACGTCCAAGCGCCGCCAGTCCAGCTGGCCCAGGAGGGCCGCCAGGGTGGGGGACGTCTCTTCGGGGTGTTCGGTGATCCACGCCGCCCGCCGCTCGCTGGCCAACAGGGTGTGGCGCAAACCGGCGCGGCGCAGCTCAAAGCTGTCCTTGCCCGGATAGTCCAAGTCGAAACGCGCCGCAGCTTGTTTGATCACCCCCACCCGCCAGCCGGCGGCGCTCAGCTCGGCGATGACGGCGCACAGCAGGGTGGTTTTGCCGCTGTTGGGGGGGCCGATGACCCCAAAGACCGGCAGGGGAAAGGTCGCGTCGTCGTCCATGGGCGGTCGTTGTCGAGGACTACGGAGATGGTGCCGGGAAAGGCGTCACGGTGTGGCCGTGGTTGAGGGGGCCGTGGCCGCGGCCATACCCCGGCGCTGTGGCCAGGGCCCGCTGGACATAGGCGATGGCCCGGCCCACGGCGGCTTCTAGATCCAGGCCCTGGGCCAGCCCCGTGGCCGCCGCCGATGCCAGGGTGCAACCGGTGCCGTGGGTGTGGCGGGTGGCCTGGCGGGGGTGGACAAAGCGCCCCACGGCCCCGGCAGTGACCAAGAGATCCACCACCTCGGCGGCTGGCAAATGCCCCCCCTTGAGGAGCACAGCTTGCGGTCCCAGGGACAAGAGTGTCCGGGCGGCCGCCAACCCCTGGGCTTCGTCGGCGATGGTCATACCGCTCAGAGCCTCGGCCTCGGGGATGTTGGGGGTGAGGAGCGTGGCCTTGGGAATCAACTGCTCCACCAGGGTCTGGCGGGCCTCGTCGGCCAATAGCGACGCCCCCCCCTTGGCATACATCACCGGGTCCACCACCAACGGCCCTCTAAAGGCGTGGTGATCCAGAGCAGAGACCACGGCGTGGATGACCGGCGCCGCGTGGAGCATGCCGGTCTTGACGGCATCGGCGCCGATGTCCGTCAAGACCGCGTCGCTCTGGGCTTCGATGAAGGCGGGCGGCACCCCCTCGATCCCCGAGACGCCTTGGGTGTTCTGGGCCGTGAGGGCCGTGAGGGCCGTGGCGGCGTACCCTTCTAGGGCCGTGGTGGTCTTGATATCGGCTTGGATGCCAGCGCCACCCCCAGAATCGGAGCCGGCAATGATCAATACCCGTCCTCGCATAGCACACCCGCTGTGGCAAAGAGCCAGAAGCCCTGAAATGTTGTCAAAACGTCAAGGACATAAACGGCCCCCAAGGGGCACTTTGTGTCCTCTTTAGCCAACGCCTCAACCCCTGTGTCTCCCAGGGCTGAGACCCAAAAGCCAACTAGTCGACAGAATTGCTGAGGAATAAGTTGTTGCAAAAGCAAAACTTTTGTATGAAAATTGCAACAGGTGAGGCTTTTTGACACTCTGGGCCAGGTTGACCGCCGACCCGACGCTATTGAACCCCAGCATTGGTAGCATGATAATGTATACAGTACACCATGGCGACCTCACCCAATTGTTTGAAGCCCTGCGGCCGGCCTCGGTGTTGTGGATCGACCCTTTTGCCGGTGAACTGCCCTGGCCCTCGAAGCTCACCCCCGAGCCGACGGTGCACCGCATCGACCGCGAACCTTGGGAGCAACTACAGGTCTTAGATCGGTTTGCCTTGGGTATCGTCGCCAACACACTGGAATATCTAGACAAGCGCACAGCACAATTGGTGCTGGGAAGGTTGCGGGATGTCAATACCCAGCGCTTTGTGGCCCTGGTCCCCCTGGGGGTCCAGGGGGACCACCACAAGAGTCAATGGGAAAGGGCTGATCTGTTGAGTTTCGGCCTCAACTTGATGGCCAGCTACCGGGTCGACGACCGGGAAGTGGGGCTCTACCACTACGCCGTCAAAACCTACAAGACCACCCCCGAATGGTTCAACAGCCGCCATTGGGCAAATCCAGAGCGCTGGCGGCCGTGAGACTGACGGGGGTTTGGCACGGGAGCCGGTTCTCGGCGCCGAGCTTGACCAGTCCCTCAGGTCTGGTTCAGGAAACTGTCACTAAGCTTCGTATAAGCGTTGGTATGTGAATTGCAAACTTTTTTGACGTGGATTGACTAAGACGCCAATAGTCGCCGGACCGGCATCCGCCGGGAAGTTTTTTTCGTTGAGATAATACAAAACGCCCAGACCCATCGGCCTAGAGCAGGGATGCTTTGAATACGGAGATCGCTCATGTACGTCAATGTTCGTGTGTCAGCCGTTGCCGCCAACGGCCAGACCCACACCGTCCAAGAAAGTGAGAATAATCCCCCTTTGGTCGCTCAACCCAGGCCTTCGATGGCTGCTGCCCCTGACATGGGGGATGGCGTCGCCGAAGGCGAGGAACTGCTCAAGGTGCTCTACGACCTCGACGACTACCTCGAAGGCGACACACCCTGGGTATAACCCCCCAAGAGACCATTGAGAAAAATCAAACGCCCCGCTCTTCGCCGAAGAGCGGGGCGTTTATCGTTGGTCAATGGGCGTTCTATGGGCAACTATCGGTTATCTATAGTTGCCTTCACAGCATGGGGGCGATGACCAGGCTGACGATAGCCATGACGTTGATGAGGATGTTCATGGAGGGCCCCGAGGTATCTTTGAAGGGGTCGCCCACGGTATCCCCGACCACGGTGGCCTTGTGGACCTCAGATCCCTTGCCCCCCAGCTCGGGGTCTTCGTTTCTCTCGACGAACTTCTTGGCGTTGTCCCAGGCGCCGCCGGCGTTGGCCATCATCAGCGCCAACAGCACACAGCCCAGCAGCGCGCCCCCCAGCATGCCCCCCAACGCCTCGGGGCCGAGGCCAAAACCCACCACCGGCGGGGCGAGGACGGCGATGACGGCGGGAACGGCCATGCGCCGCAGGGCGGCCTTGGTGGCGATGTCGATGCAGCGGGCGTTGTCGGGTTCGGCTTTGCCCTCCAGGAGGCCGTCGATTTCGCGAAACTGACGACGGATCTCTTCGATCATTTCAAAGGCGGCATCTCCCACCGCCGTCATGGTGAAAGAGGCGATGAAAAAGGGGATCAAGCCGCCGATAAACAGTCCGGTGATGACCTCGGGCTGGCCCAAGTGGAGGGAAAAGTGCTCGTACTTGGCATCTAGGGTCTCCACAAAGGCGGCGATGATGGCCAGGGCCGCCAGGCCGGCGGCGCCGATGGCAAACCCCTTGCCGATGGCGGCGGTGGTGTTCCCCAACGCGTCCAGGGAGTCGGTGATCTTGCGGGTGTCTTCCCCCAGGCCCCCCATCTCGGCGATGCCCCCGGCGTTGTCGGCCACCGGACCGTAGGCGTCGATGGCCATGGTGATCCCCACGGTGGCCAGCATCCCCACGGCGGCGATGCCCACCCCGTAGAGGTCGGCGACCGTCGTGGAGAGGAAGATGATGGCGGCGATGGTAAACACCGGAATCACCACGGATTCCATGCCGACGCTCAGGCCGCTGATCATCACTGTGGCGGTGCCGGTTTTCCCCGAGCGGGCGATCTTCTTCACCGGCCCTTCGGCGGTGTAGTACTCGGTGACCCGGCCGATGATGATGCCGCCCACGGCGCCGAACAACACCGCCGCCCAGATGGCCAACGACAAGTTGATGGCGTAGATCAGCACGAGGGCCAAGACGATAAAGAGTGCTGCCGCGCCGATGGGGCCGGTGCGCAACGCCACCTCGGGGCTCTGGGAGGAGAACCGCTGGACGGCAAAGATCCCCGCCACGGAGCACAAAAGGCCCAGGGAGGCCAGGGCCAGGGGCAGGAACATCAGGGCCGACCGGGTCTCACTGACCAATTCGGGCGTGTTGGCTTCGACGTCCGACAGACCCCCCAGGGCGGCGATGGTGCCCACCGCCAAGGTGGAGGCAATGGCGATGGTGGCGATCATGGATCCACAGTAGGACTCGAAGATATCCGACCCCATGCCGGCCACGTCCCCCACGTTGTCTCCCACGTTGTCGGCGAAGACCCCGGGATTGCGAGGGTCGTCTTCGGGGATGCCCGCCTCGACCATGCCCACCAGGTCGGCGCCCACATCGGCGCTTTTGGTGAAGATGCCGCCGCCCACCCGGGAAAACAGTGCCACGCTGGAGGCCCCCATACCAAAGCCGTGGATGGCGTGGGCGGTCTCGGGGTCACCGCCGAAGAGAAGATATAAAAAGCCCAGGCCAAACAGCCCCAAAGATGCCACGCACATCCCCATGATCGAACCGCCAAAAAACGCCACGGTGAGGGCCGAGGCCGTCCCGGTCTGGTGGGCGGCGGCGGTGGTGCGGACGTTGGCCTTGGTCGCGGCATACATCCCGGCATAGCCGGCGGCCCCCGAACACAGGGCGCCGACGATAAAGGCCAGGGCCGTGTTCCAGCCCAAGCCCGGAGAGACGAGGAGCAACACAAACACCGCGGCGACAAAAATCGCCAGGATCTGGTATTCGCTGCGCATAAACACCATGGCACCGAGGTGAATCTGGTCGGCGATCCTGTTGATTTTGTCATCGCCAGCGGGGTAGCTCAGGACCCGCTGATAGAGGAAGTAGGCAAAGCCGAGGCCAGCGAGGCCCAGCAGGAGGGGAATGAGGGCGTAGATCATGGTGGCGTGACATCTCCTTGGGTGAGGAAAAAATCGAGGGAGTCGGGCGGCTTTATAGCAGACTTACAAGCCTCGGCCCATCCCCTGGGTCCAGCAAAAGCCCGGGGAGGGGGAATGGGCGCCCAGGGGGGCGATGGCCTGACAAAGGGGAGATGACGTCTCAAAAGGCCGGCTGTACCGGCGCGGCCTTGTAGCGTTCGACGCTGGCGAGGATCTCTTGCTTGGCTTCTTCTTCCCGGGCCCAGCCCTCGATTTTGACCCATTTGCCTTGTTCTAAGTCTTTGTAATGGCTAAAAAAATGACCGATTTGGTCCCGCAGTTGGGCCGGTAGGTCGAAGATGTTGTGCACCTGGCTGTAGAGGGGGGTGAGTTTGTCGATGGGCACGGCCACCACTTTGGTGTCCCGACCCGACTCGTCGGTCATATTCAACACCCCCAAGGGGCGGCAGCGAATGACCGAACCGGCGATGAGGGGGAAGGGGGTGGGCACCAACACATCCACTGGATCGCCGTCCTCTGACAACGTCTGGGGGACATAGCCGTAGTTGCAGGGATAGTGCATGGGCGTCGCCATAAAGCGATCGACGAATACCGCCCCGGTATCTTTGTCGACCTCGTATTTGACCGGGTCGCTGTGGGCGGGAATTTCGATGACGACATTGATTTCCAACGGAACGTTGGCGCCGGCGGGAATGCGTGTCAGGCTCATGGTGTTGTCCATTGTGGGTTGAGGATGACATCGACGCCACAGGCGCGGCCGCGTCCCGGAATCGCTGCACCGACGGTTTGGCCTGCGCCTGCAGTGGACGGCTTGAGTCTAGCACGGGACTCGGGGGCAAAAACCTGACGGGGTGGGGGGTCCCGGGTTACCATGACGGTCTTTTGGGCAATTTCCGCTCTGAGGGAGGCGACCATGGCGTTAAAACTGGCCCGACGCGGCGATGTGCCACCCTTTATGGTCATGGATGTCATGGCCCAAGCGGCGCGGTTGGAGGCCGCAGGTCAAGCCATCGTTCACCTGGAGGTGGGGCAACCCGGCTCGCCGGCCCCGGCCAAGGTGCGGGAGCGAGCCGTCAAAGCCCTGGGGGAAGAGCGTCTGGGTTACACCTTGGCCCTGGGGGAGTCCACCTTGCGGGCGAGGATAGCCGACCACTATCAAGGCCGCTTCGGCCTCGCCGTCGACCCCGAACGGGTGGTGGTGACGGCGGGGTCGTCGGGGGGGTTCCAGCTACTGTTCACCGCGCTGTTTGAGCCCGGTGACCGGGTGGCGGTCCCCAACCCCTGTTACCCCGCCTATCGCCACATGCTCACCGCCTTGGGGCTCGTACCCGTCGCCCTGGCCACCGATCTCGACACCGGCTACCAACCTCTAGTGGCCCACCTAGAACACCTGGAGGAACCGGTGGAAGGGTTGATCGTCGCCAGCCCCTCCAACCCCGTGGGGAGTATGCTGGCGCCCTTGGAGTTTCAGGCCTTGGCTCAATACTGTCACCGCCAGGGCATCCGCTTGGTCTCCGACGAGATCTACCACGGCTTGAGCTATGGCGTCCCCGAGACCGTGGCCGTGGCCGTGAGTCCCTCGGCGGTGAGCGTCAACAGCTTTTCCAAGTACTTCGCCATGACCGGCTGGCGGTTGGGTTGGATGGTGGTGCCCGAGGACTGTCTGCGCCAGATCGAGCGCCTGGCGCAGAATTTTTTCATCTGCCCCAGTACCGTGGCCCAGCGGGCCGCCGAGGTGGCCTTCGAGTGCGGGGCCGAGCTCGACCAGCGGGTGGCGGGTTACGCCGCCAACCGGCAAAAACTGTTGGCGGAATTGCCCGCCCTGGGTTTTGAACGCATCGCCCCGGCCGATGGGGCGTTTTACCTCTACGTGGACATCTCTGCCATGGCGGCCCACAGCGGCGAGCTGGCCCACCGGCTGTTGCTGGAAGCTGGCGTTGCCACCACCCCGGGGCTGGATTTCGATCCCCACCGCGGCCACCGCTTTCTGCGGTTGTCCTATGCCGGCAGCGGTGGGGACATCGAAGAAGCCCTGACGCGCCTCGCCCGCTGGCGCAGGTAGCGGTGAGTCGACCCGCCGTGAACAATTGGTGACACGCCTTTGGAAACCGTGTAGCAACAAAGCGGCGGGATTTTTTGTCATCGAATAACAGGGGGGCTTGCCAGGGCGTGGCTCATCGGGTCCCATCAACGGCTCTCACCCCAGTCAACGGGAGACCCCGATGGCCACGCCCACTCACTATGACACGGACCCCACCGATCGCCCATGGGCAGTCTTGGAGCCGTTACTCCCGCCTCCACGACCCCAAGGCGGGCGAGGCCGCCCGTCGGCGGATTGACGACAGATGATCAACGGCATCCTGTACATCGTGAAAGCCGGCTGTGCGTGGCGGCGGCTTCCCAACGCATTCGGCCCTTGGTCCACGGTGTAGGGCTATTTTCGACGCTACCATGAGAATGGCACGTGGCATAAAGCCATGACAGCTGACGCCATTTGGAACGCGAGCGCCAAGGTCGTGAAGCCGACCCCTCGGCGGTGTGCTGCGATAGCCAGAGCGTCAAAACGGCCACCCAAGGGGCTGAGGTGGGCTTTGACGGGGGTAAAAAGGTGAAGGGGCGCAAACGCCATGTGATGACCGATACCCAGGGGTTGTTGATCGCGGTGGTGGTCACCGCCGCCTCGGTGGATGATCGGGTGGGCTTGGTGGCATTGTTGCTCTTAAGGTGGTTGTCGGGTTATTGGTCGCGCTTACGCCGGGTGTTTGTGGATCAGGGCTATCGAAGTCACTCTCTAGGCCAAGTGATCGCTCGCGTGTTGAACCCCCACGCGCCGATCGTCGTGGAGGTGGCGACCCCTCGAGCAAAAGGCGGCTTCCACCCTGAGCCTAAACGGTGGGTTGTGGAGCGAACGTTGGCTTGGTTACTAAATGACCGACGTCACTCTAAAGATTATGAGGTATGTCCTGAGAATAGCCAGGCCATGGTTGAAATATCGATGATCCGCCTTTTACTCCGACGATTATCGCGACACGATTTCTAAAACAGCTTCTAAACCCTGTAACTCCCGGGAGCTGGTGGCTAGGATCCGGGCGGTATTGCGCCGTTACCAACGGCCGGTGACTGGCGCCCCGGCCAGCGACGACGAGTGGATTCAGTTTGGTCCTTGGCGACTGGGATTGGGCAATCGCACCTTGCTGCGGGATGGGGAACCAGTGGAAATTAGCACCGGTGAGTTCTCCAAGTTGGCGGTATTGGTCAGCCATCCTAAACAGCCATTGACCCGTGATAAGTTGATGACCTTATCTCGTGGCCGAGAACACGGCGCCTTTGATCGCAGCATCGACGTGCAGATCTCTCGCCTGCGTCGGTTGATCGAAGAGAATCCCAGCCAGCCGCGCTATATCCAGACCGTTTGGGGTACGGGCTACGTCTTTGTGCCCCAACCCGATTCTCCCGCTGAGTCAACCACTCAGGCTTAGCCAGAAAAGGGTCGTTATGGGGCGTTCATGTTGGCCGCGGACCGCGTTCGGTCAGACGGTATTACTGATACTCACCGTTATCGTGATCAGTCAGCTAATCAGTATGTTGATCTTTCGGAGCACTATAATTAGGCCCGTTACCGAACAGGCGGGCAAAATGGTGGTGGCCCAGACCTATATGGTGCAACAACTCTTAGACCAAGGCGGTGATCGCTCCCAGTGGCAGCAGCAGTTAGCGCCGTTGGGCCGCAAACCCGACATTGAGTCTGAGCGGAATATTGAGTTGGCTCTACAGCCAGTACCGTTACTACCACTGCACGCGGTAGCTATCCAACGGCGGCTGACCAATTTGATCGACAACGCCCCACATCATGCCGCCCCCCCACTCCAGTTAGCCACGGGTCAGGGTAGCGATGGCAAGGTCGTTTGGTTAGCGGTGCGGGATCGCGGGCCGGGATTGAGTGAAGCAAAACAACAGTCGGTACTGCGCCCCTTTGCCACCGTTGATCCCGCTCGGGGGCGAGGTAGTCACGGTCTTGGGCTGACCATTGTCGAGCGGGTCGCCCGCTCCCACGGTGGCTCGGTGCAACTCGCCAATCGTGATGGCGGTGGCTTAGAGGTGCGGGTGGAGTTGCCGTTACCGGACAAGTCGAGTTAATAGTCTCAGGGACTTAGGCGGCTACCCGCAGGTAAAGGGCTCGTCCTGAGGCGATATCCGTAACTAGGCTGTTAACTTACTTTCCGCACCCCTCGGTAACCTATTGATTTGCAAACATTATAATGCGCATCAAAAATGGCTTTGTAAGGCAAAGTGTTTCATTATATTATCAAAGAGTTGTCTATCAAGGATGCGGAAAGTGGGCTGTTAATAATCACCGAGGCAGTCCAAACTGGCTAGGCCAACTGACACATTAACCAGACTCCGATGCCCCCAATCACGGCACCCGCAATAAGCCCAACGCCAACGCCAAGCCATCCGAAGATAGCGAAGAGATAAATGCCTAAGCCAGCGCCAAGCAACGCCCCGATGATGGCGCCGATCCCAGCAAATCGGAGCACTTCTTTCTCTATCTCGATAATTCCCTTAGCCACAACGCCCCAGAATGGGGGTGACTCTTGTTGGTCTTTCTTGCTCATGTGAATATCTCCGATGTCAGAAAGTCAATCCCTTACTTCAGGCCAGAAAGGGCGGTCAGGCCGAACCGCTCGTTTCGAAATCATGATTGTAGAACGAGACCAATCAATGAAATTCAGCTCATCTACAAATAATTGGTGATACTTACTTTCCGTAAAGGAATAGGAAATCCAACCGCCTCCGCAGCGTTATCTCACCAATCTGGAGCGCAGTCAAGATTCCGACCAAGCCCCTTCTGACCGCCCGAGGGTGATCAGGACGCCGAAATCGGCCTATCAGGAGGTGTAGAAGGCGATTTTGCGGTAAGAAAAGAGAGCAATAGTAGCGGATTTCGCGCGAACGGCAACGGCCGTTCCGGCAGCCCATCGGCGGGCCGCTACCAGGACACCCGTTGATCGTACTCGTACTCCGGCTCGGGCTGGGCGAGGGGATCGCCCTGAAGGTCATCCTCGGCGTCGATAGAACCCGCCACGGCGTCTTCGTGGAACGAAGGCGGTCCCCTGGCGGAGGCGACCCTGGGCGGGGTGACAGGCGCGCCGATATGCTCCAGGATGGCCCGCACGTCCACCCCCTCCCTGATGAAGGCGATGATCCGCATCTCGGCGCCGCACTGGGGGCCTGTCAGGGGACATGCTTCATAGATACGCGCCAGCAGCATGGCCCACAGGTCGCGGGCGGGGGAACGCCCGATGGTCACCGGCGGGTCGTCCGCTGCGGCCTCGACGGCGGGTTTGGATGCCGGCTCAGGCGCTACCGGGGCCGGCGCCAGGGCGGTGACCGCCGGGCGCAGGGGTGAGTTGGGGGCGAGCACGCCGTAGTAGCGGTGGCGGTGTTGCGTTGGCGGCGGGACCAAGGCGGCGATGCGGCCGATCAACTCCAGCGGCGAGAGGATGAGCTGGGTACGCCCGTCCGCGCCGGGTTTGGGTAGATGGTGGATCAGCCGCCGGGCGTCGCGCTCCTCCAGCCGATCGGCGGCAAACGGTGGGCGGGCGCCGTAGCGCAGCAGACGTCCCAGGCCTTGCCGGTCGTGCGCCTCGATCCGCACGCTGGCGTCGAGGAAGAACCCGCCGCCGTGGTCCCACTGCGCCATTTCCTTACCGATCAAAGGTGGACAATGGCACGATTGTTTATCAGCTACAAGCACGATGAGATCGCGGGTTTTGCCATAAGCTGGTCTCCAGACGCAACAATTGCTAACCTGTCAAGTGACTGTCATTGACTGATGATGAGTATTAGCGAAGCCAAACAACCAGTCAATTGACAAAAATAGGGCAGACTTACGTCAAGACCCGGTCAAAAAATCCCGCAACGCAGCAGTCCATGAGCGAAATAAGGTGGCGTAAACGATGGAAACCAGGTCTCAGGTCCCGGCGGTGCCGACCGCCATTAAGGCGCTGGTGTGCCTAGAGCAGATTGCCCTGGAGAAGGGGCTCGATGCATTGTCGATGCGCGATGTGGCTAAAAGCGTCGGCATATCGCTGGCGGCTTTGCAACATCATTATCCCAGTAAAGCCGCTTTGATTGATGGTTTTATTAATCACAAGATGATCGAGTATACCGATCACTGCAACCGATTGTTGGCGATGAGTGAGGGCAAAGACCAGTTCGCCCGTGTGGTGCGCTATGCCGTTGAAGAAGCGTTGGCGGATTTGCAAGGTAGCATGTGGCCGATGCTTGAGGGGCGGGCTCAGCATGATGAGGTGACAGCGCATTCCCTGCGCCAATTCATGCGCCACTATATTAAGGAATTCCAACGAGTTATTGGTGAAGATTTCCCCGATTTGTCTCAGCAAGAGGCCTTGTTGGCGGCAACGCTAATTATCTCGATGTTTGAAGGGATCAATACGACCCATGAGATTGCCCATGCTTTGGGAATAGATGATGTCACCTTATTGCAGGCGCGAATAGATGTGGCCCTGATGATACCGGAATTAATGATCCGGTTTCGTCAGGGGAGATGACAGCCCGCCAGATGACAGTCCATATGATAGTGCCCGGCCGCGAATGACCGCCTTGATCTAGCCAGGGCCGGCGTGGTCAGTTCCGCCATAGGCTCTGGGGCATTATTCACTGGTCAGAAGTGAAAGGGGTATCAGTTAGCCTGGGACTGTAAGTAATCGAATACCCAAGAGGGAATATCATCGATCACGGGGGGGGTACTCTGCCAGGCATCTGGGCGTTGAGCCAGGGCATAACCGGCATCAAAAGAGTTGCGCATCTGCTGCGGATCGAAGGCCAACGCGTTGTGGCCAACGTCAACCTGGGCCGGTATGGCGGCAATGTGCCAGTTGTAGCCGTGTATCTTGGCCGCAAAGTAGGAACGCATTAACAGGGCATCCATGGCAACGGTCAAGAGTGAATTGATCACCGGCCCTGCCATCTGGAGCGCGTCTCTGGGCAGGGGGTGAGCCTGCGCCACATCCTTGCCGTTATTGATCACATAGACATTGCCGGGACCGTACTTGGGCTCGAGCGGCAATCGATCGCCCGCCAAGCCCACTACCACAATGTTTTGGCGAACCCCACCGTCGACAAACAGATGGCCGTCGATTTCGACCGGGGGAAACGCGATGGGCGGTGCAGCCGATGCTCTGAGAACGTTTTTGTAGAGGGCCAGCGCATCGGTGTCTGCCTGTTGGGCAATAGCCCCCATATCCCAAATCCACGTCTGCATATAATCGATGTTGGTTGTCCCCACATAGAGCCGACGCCCTTCACGGTGATTTGCTGCCACCCGAGCCAACACATCGAGTGTAATGTGTTTATCGAGAAGTCGCTGTAGCGGTCGGGTGTCGTAATAGGCATCAGCGCCGTTGATTAGGCTAAATATGCTGCGCACCTGGAAGACATCGCCAGGTCCAACCCCGGTAAAAATGGCCTCCAGTACGGCGTCGTCTGCCGGCGTCCCAAGAAAAGCGTGGGTTGACAGCAGAGCCCCGGTGCTGACGCCAGTGACGATATCGAACAAAGGCCGGTTGCCGTGTTCCCGCCAGGCTTTGAGAAAACCGGCACCAAAGGCACCGTATTGCCCACCCCCCGATAGTTGCAGAATGTTCAGGGCGTGGCCCCGAAGGCCTTCGAAGTGTTCGATCGTACCTTCGTCGAAACCGCGATGTACCATCTTTGCAGGCTCAAACGGGTCGTGGCCACTGGGCAGTGACACATAGGGGATACTCTCACGTGATAACTGCCGCTCTGGTGCGGAGGCACACCCAACCAGCATCAACAGCAGAAGCAGCAGCGACATGAGGCCGAAGCGGGTCGGTGCTGTAAATTTGCTTAATGACTGATAGTAAGATTTTTTGTCATTAAGCCGGTTTCGTTTGGCAAGTTGATTCAGGATCATTCTCAACCCCTAACCCAGTTCCTCAACCGGGCGATTTTGTGTTTCCCGCATGGAGAATTTTGCCATGTGGCGGCTCACATTGTGTTTGAAATGGCGCTTACCATTAAGAAACGACCCACCGGCTTTAGCCGGCAAGTCATTGCGTTTTTTCCTTCTGTTAAATTCCCCGATTGATGATGTCTTTACTCCGCTTTGCTCCAGTGCTGCCCGCTGCAGATGATGCTGATGCAGCCCTCGACATCCAATTCGCTGCCATGGACAGTCATGTGAGAAGCATAAACTCTGTCGTGCTCGGGATCCCAGATAGTGCCGCCGGAAAATTTTGATTCGCCGTCTGGGGACATGTCCTTAACGATAAGTTTACCCAGATTGACGTATGCCGGGTCTGGTCCGTCCTTGGTGTAGGCGGCGCTGATCGTGCCGCAGGTTTTCGCGGTGTCGGATGTGCAGGGCGCCATTGTCACCTCTAGATAGCTGCCACTATCGTCCTTTTCGGTCTTCCACACGCCGTACGCAGATCCGGCCAGGGCCGACCCGGCTGCAAACGTCCCGATCAGCCCCAACGCGAACAGTGATCGCAATTTCAGTGTGTTCATCTCGCATTCTCCTTACAAAACAAACGGTCATCAGCACGATTCAAGTGAGAGTCTGTGGTGTGGCCAGCCGACCAACTCCTGTCGGTTCGCGAAGCATCCTCTGCTAACCAGTCAACTGACAGGTCGCGAGTGTCAGCGAAATCAAGAAACATGTCAAGTGACAAGTGCCTCGCCACGAATGACCACCTTGGTTCAGCCAGCGCCGGTGTGGTCGGTTTTGCCATGTGTTCTGGGGCACTACCCGCTCTGGCAGACGCGCCCACGCAAGGCGTGGGCGCGATCAATCCCTTCAATCAATGAGGCAAGTGAGTAAATTCACGGGCTTTGCTTCCCGTAAGGTAAAAATCGCTCAAAGCGAGAATAGGGAAAGCCACTAACACAACGGGCCGTTAGATGCTGCCTTTCGGAACAAGGTGGTGCGTAGCTGCCATACACCCGTTGCTATGTACCCGTATGCGCAGGATTTCGCCACAGGTAAGTTAACCCATAGGGCTCAATCTAAGCCAATGTGTCCTGCGGTTTGTATTTGCCTACCAAGGGCTCAGACGAAATGGTTCAAACGCGATTTTATCGGGCTCAATATCACCGTTGAGAACAGCCGCAAAATCTTTGGCCCAGCTCTGAACATTGACCTCAGTGTGCCGATAAGGCGTTAGCCCGGCGATGTCGACAGGGGTGATCTGGTCGACGCGGCGGTCTTTGCCCAAGGCTAGGTTGTCGCCCGTTTCCCCATCGACGAGGCGAAATTCCATGGCGATGCTGCCTCCTGCACCGGCGGACACCAGGCCACCCCCCGGCACTAAAAACCCAAGGACGTCTCCTGCCGCGTTCCTGGCTACATCGGTGGGCACCAGTTCCGTTATCGCCATTTCCATGACCAGGGTGTTGGGCCCAGGTGACTCAACAAGTCGGAAGTTTCGGACCTGTCCTTTAACGAAGGGGGCTTCAAACTCTGTTTTCATATAGACGGCGAGCTTTTTGGCCTCCTCGCGAATTTCGTCCTCTGACAAAACCTGAATCTTTGACCAGTCCTGGATTTTCATCAGGTATTCCGTATCCACGGGTCGGATAAGAACCTGTGTATATTGGTCGGAATTACCTTGAAGCTGTGCCTGAAGCGGCTCGGAAATCCATAGCCCTGATTGTTGGTCCAGTTTGGCGGCGTCCGCGCCGAGGAAAGCAGATGTGTGTGCCTGCTCCGGTTGCAGCAGGCCGCTACAACCGCTAAAGAGCACAATGGCTCCCATTAGAAACATTGTGAGCACTATATTAGGCACTCTATTGAATTTCATTGTCGATAGGCCTCACTGAAAATGGATGACATAATTTTATGTGATTAAAAAATCACAAATCGGCATGACGAATTCGGGATTTATAAGGCTGAGCCATTAGCACTTGCTGTTAGAGAGTGTGTTGCTCGAGACTACCCGAAGCTTCTGCCTGATACGATGTCCCGCCGGGGGTTCCCGCCGTCACAACCTCAAATGCTCGCTTGCCAGTTGATCGGGTCTGCGCGCAACGCAACTCGCTCACTACAAACGAGTTACAGGACACTCAGTGTGCCCAGCGACGACAGTGGCGGATCAGCCGCTGGCGGGCAGCGCACGGCGACGTGCCTGTCAACTGACTGGCGGCGAGTATCGGCCAAGCCGAAGAGTCTGTCAAGTGACAGCCATTGTGGGGCGCTATGCCCTTGAACAAGCATTGGGGAACTTGCCGGGTAGTGCATGGGCCCGTGATCGAGGCCCGGGCGCAGTGCACTGTGCAGCAATGCATGGACTGCTATTTTGACGTCTTGCAATAGATAATCAGTGAGGTATACTCCGATCTACCCCCACAGAATGCACTGCTGGCTACAACACTGATTATCTCAGCGATTCCCGCTCGTGGATAACACACTGAATCCATTGATGTTGTTTTTTGGCAACAAAACTCGAAAGTTGAGTAAATTCAATGTCATCAATGATTCGGCCATTTGGTGTTGACAGAGTAATCGTAGAACCTATGATCTTTCTGTGTTTTTAAATTGATGCAGCAAAAAAATAACTCCATTGGAATCAATGCCATAAAACCCAGCGGGAACTGCTGTGATTATCTCGTTATTGAAAAGATTAAATATAGTCAATAGAATTGTATGCTACTTAAAGTACGATTCGGATTTGATCTGTCCTTAGCTGTGCCAGGAATAGGAAATCCAACCGCCTACGCAGAGTTATAGTCATCACTCTGAAAAGTATTTTATTGATTAACTAGTAAAATCCTTGGCAATCAAGCATTTACTTTGCTTTTTTGGCTTTTGGAAGCCAAGTCTTGCACAAGATTGACTATAACATGGACGTTGAGCTTCGCGTCCGCACTAACGCCGCGCTTTGCGGCAAGTTTGGAGCGCAGCGGAAAATTTGTCCGACAACAGCGCCTTGTTATGCATTTTGCCCTACTACCTGTTCTATGTACTCGATAATTTGACTAACCGAAATATTAAATACACCACCTTCACCTGAATCGAAGGCCTCTTTCCAAACACTGTAGCCTTCAGATATATCTGGAAGTTGATTAGCAGTACCGGTCAATTTGATTAGAGATAATTCAAGAGTCTTTTCATCTACCGGGGCATGAGGAAGTACATCCTGAACACCGCCCTCAATATGAGGATTTTTAATCGCTACGCCATCTACGAAAATATGATAGATAAGGTCATCCTCGGCGTCGATGGAACCCGCCACGGCGTCTTCGTGGAACGAAGGCGGTCCCCTGGCGGAGGCGACCCTGGGCGGGGTGACAGGCGCGCCGATATGCTCCAGGATGGCCCGCACGTCCACCCCCTCCCTGATGAAGGCGATGATCCGCATCTCAGCGCCGCACTGGGGGCCTGTCAGGGGACATGCTCCATAGATGCGCGCCAGCAGCATGGCCCACAGGTCGCCTTTGCCCAAATGCACAAAATGCGCAGCCAGACTCGCTCGGGGCAACGCGCCGAGGGCGTGGCCCGCTTTGGCTACGACGTCAAATTCGCCTACCACGTGGTGCGGCTGTTGAACGAAATCGAGCAGATCCTCGCCGAGGGAGACCTCGCC
>JBHJHK010000375.1:0-7828 GCA_050330975.1 Candidatus Competibacterales bacterium
GGCGGCGGCGGCCGCGACTTTCGCATCGCCCGCACGTTGACCGCGGGCACCTACTACCTGCAGGTCAGGGGATTTGACGTCAACGACGCCGGCAACTTCACCCTCAATGCCCAGGGCATCACCGGCTTTCCCCCCAGCCCCGTCTGCAACGCCAACGCCACGGTGTTGAGCAACGGCAGTCGCGGCGCCTTGTTGAGCGCCGGGGCGGGGCTCATGTACCGCTTTACCCTGGGCGCCACCAGCACCGTCACCCTGTCCACCACCGGTGCCACCTCCAGCACCGACACCTTTGCCACCCTCCTCAACAGCGCCTGCCAGACCATCGAGACCGACGACGACGGCGGCGGCGGCCGCGACTTTCGCATCGCCCGCACGTTGACCGCGGGCACCTACTACCTGCAGGTCAGGGGATTTGACGTCAACGACGCCGGCAACTTCACCCTCAATGCCCAGGGCATCGTGGGTAGCTTCCCACCTGGCGATATTGACTGCGACGGGATCCCAGATAGTGTTGAGCCAACAGTGGGAACCAATGTTTTTTTTCCAGATAACGACGTTTTCAATAACAACCGCCTCTTTGTCATGCAGACTTACCGGGATTTTTTACTGCGGGAAGGGGACATCGGTGGCATCAACTTTTGGACTAATGTCCTGAATTCCCTCGACCCCGATGCTGGACGTATCGAAATGGTGACCTTTTTTCTCGACAGCCCTGAGTTTGTCAGCCAGATCAATACTCGCTTCCCCGGGCTCGACCTGGCTGAAGCAACCGTGACCGCCCTCTATGTCGGCATGTTGGCGCGCGATCCCGATCTGGGGGGACGAGACTTTTGGGCCAACGCCTTTCGAGTAGGCGTTCCCCGCCAGGAGCTCATTTTGCTTTTTATCGCTTCTCAAGAGTACTTTAACCGTTTCTTGGCGGGCTGCCCCTGAACAGCGGCGGGGCATTACCACAGCAAACCCCCTTCAGCGAAGGGGGTTTTTAATGGGCAACTCGACCACTGGAGCGATCTGGACTCGGGGGGAGGCGAAGACATTTGACCCCCTAACCCACCACCGCGATGGCACCGTCGGTGAAGGTTACCCGGGCCAGGGATACCACCGGGACGGCGAGCCCCCCCAAGGCGCCTCGCCCCCCCTCGACGGGCTTTTCGATGACACAGCCCACCCCCACCAAGCTGGCACCGCTGTTGGCCACCATGGTGGCCAAGGCCTTTGACGTCGCCCCAGTGGCCAAAAAGTCGTCGACGATTAACACGCGCTCCCCAGGGGCCAAGTAGTCGGCGGCAATGATGAGTTCTATCTCATCCCCCTTGGTCCGGCTGCGGGCTGTCGCCCTGTAGCAATCCCCCGTCAGCGTCGCGGGGCGTCGTTTGCGGGCGAAGACCATGGTCACCCCCAACGCACGAGCCGTCATCAGCGCCGGGGCGATGCCGCTGATCTCGGCGGTGACCACCTTAGTGACCTCAGAGCCGGCAAAGCGCGCGGCAAACTCCCCACCGATGGCCGCCAACAACTCCGGATCGAGCTGGTGGTTCAGGAAACCGTCGACGCCCAATAGGCCATCGCCAATAATGCGACCGTTGGCGCGAATGCGCTCGATCAATGCCCGCACAATCCCCTGCTCCCATGGTCGTTATCCAAGGCCCAACCCTGGATCTCAGGCCCCACCACCGCTGGAAAACCCACGGTCAAGAATCCATCGGAGCCACCGGGGCGTGACCTCCCACCCCACCGATCTCGCTGCTGAGTTCGGGGCGAGCGGGGGCAAACCAGTAGCCCTGGCCACATTCGCACCCCATGGCCCGCAGCAACCGCTGGTGAGCCAGTTGTTCCACCCCCTCGGCCACCACCACAAGCCCCAACACGTGGGCAAAGTCGATGATGGCTTGGACCAAGCGCTGGCGACGAGTGTTGGTGTGGATGTCGGCCACAAACGAACGGTCGACTTTTAATACGTCCACCGGCAAATCCAACAGCCGCTCCAGAGAAGAATAGCCAGTGCCAAAGTCGTCGATGGCCACCTCGACCCCCAGGGCTTTGAGGGCCGTCAACTGGGCTGGCGCCTCAGCCGAGTTTTCCGCCAATGCGCTTTCGGTGACCTCGATGCGCAACCGGTCAAAGGGCAACCCCGTGCGGCGCACGATACCAGCCACTTGCTGTGACCAGTCGGGTTGACACAAATCGGCGCCGGAGGCGTTGACGCTCATCACCGTCCGGGGGGACAGGGCGCCGGTGATCAAAGCCTGTTGCATGGCCTCACAGGCTTTTGCCAACCCAAAGCGCCCCAACTCCCCCAGGAGCCCCGCCTCCTCGGCGATGGGCAAAAAGGTCTTGGGAAACAACAGCCCCAACCTGGGGTGCCGCCAACGCAACAACGCCTCAAAACCCACCACTTGGCCGTCCTCCAGCTGAACAATAGGTTGAAAGAACATCTGCAGCTGTTGGCCCCCACCCAGGGCACGGCGCAACTCGGCTTCCAAGTGCACCCGATCCGAGGCCGCCACAGACATTTCGGCGCTGTACAACACCCGTTGTCCCGACCCCTGAACCTTAGCCCGGTACATGGCCAAGTCGGCCCGCCGCAGCAATTCCGCGGCGTCGGCGAGGACAGCGGGCTCGTCGGCCTGGCGACTCATGGCCACGCCGATGCTAGCGCTCAAGTCAAACCGTTGGTTGTGGAGGGTAAATGGGGCCTGGAGGGCGTCGATCAACTCCCCAGCCAGGGTCAAGGCGTCGTCGGCGCTCCCACAAGGGGTCACCAACACGGCAAACTCATCGCCCCCCAACCGCGCCAAGAGATGGGTGGTGGCCAAGTGGCGGCGCAGGCGGTCGGCGGCCATCTTCAACAACCGATCGCCGGCGTCGTGGCCCAGGCTGTCATTGACGATTTTGAAACGGTCCAGATCGATGAATAATACGGCAAAGCTCGAACCATCGGGCGTGGGGGCGACACTGCGGCACGCGCGGCGCAGGCAATCGACGAAGTGTTGGCGATTGGGCAACAGGGTCAAGGCGTCGTGTTGGGCCTGACGCTGGAGGGTGAGTTCGGCCCGCTTCTGGGCCCCGATGTCGAGGGTGAGCCCCACCAAACGCAGCGGTTCCCCCAATTCGTCGCGGGCCGCTTGGCCCTGGTCCCGGACCCAGCACTCTCCTCCGTCCCGGCCGATGAGGCGATATTCGCAGCGGTAGTGGAGGGCGCGTCCAAGGCGATAGTCAGCCAAGGCCTTTAAAACCCGCTCGCGGTCGTCGGGGTGGATACGGCCGTGCCACTCGGCGAGCCGCGGGGTGATCTCGTCGTCGTCAAAACCCAGTAGGGCCTTCACTGCTTGGAGTAGAACACCTCGTCGGTGGTCAAGTCCCAGTCCCACACCCCGCCACCGGTGCCCTGGATGGCCAAACGCCAGCGGGATTCCCGCCGCTGGAGGGCCGTCAGGGTCTTGGCCAATACGGCCGTGCGCCGCTCCACCCGCTCGTCGAGGATCGCCTCGGCATCCACCAAGGCCCGAAAGGCCCCGCGGACGTGGCCCGCGCCGGCGAACAACCGCTCCTCGACGGTGGCTTCGTCCATGGCAAGGCCCACCCACCACTTCAAACCCCGCCGATCTCGAAGGGGTTGGAGGTCGACAAAATGGAGAATCCCCTGGTGACGGTAGCTCAGCTGGCAGGGGGACGCCTGGGTCGCCAAGGGGCCGTTGCGCTGGAGCAGATGCTCCACGGCCAACTCGATGCGGGCATCACCACAGCGGTTCGCCGCCAACCGCTCGGCCCGCTGACCCTGGATTCGGTAGGGCTTTTCCAGGCTAGAACTCGCCACCAGCCAGCCATCGCCATCGACGATGAACAACACTCCCCCGTCCCCATGGGTTGCCAGCAGCTGACTCAACTGGACGAGGGTGATATCGCACCCCAACACCCCGGCGGCCACTTTGCCTTGCTCGGTCCACACCGGCAAAGTGGCCATGACCCCCAACAGCGGCTCGACGCTGGACGAAAACGAATAAGTACCACTCCAACCCGCCCGCTGGTTGGCCAGGGCGCGGCGATACCAAGGCCGCTGGCGGGGGTCGTAGTGGCGGCTGATACCCACCACTCGCCGGGTGGATGCCCGCTGCCCTTGGACGCTGTAAGCGTACTTGTGGTAGCCGGTGCGCTGGTCTTTGAGTTCGACCACCAAAACGCCGCTCGCCAAACGCATACAGCCCACGAACTCCCCAGCGGCGTTGCCCAACTGCACCGCCCCCAGGGGAGGAAAAGCCATCATCTGGGTGAGGAAATGGCGCTCCAAGCCCTCGAGATCGCGCCAGTGGAGCTGACCTTGGCGCAAGGCCGCGGCGTTGGCGGCATTGATGGCGTGGGCCAAGTTCACTTGATACTGCAAAGCGGTGATCGCCCGCCGCAGTAGGGTGCTGCGCAACCAACCCATTAGGGCGAGGAAACGGGCAGTGGTGGGTTCGTCGGCTCGACTTATGGCCATGGGTTGGCGATCTGACTAGAGCTTCCTGCTCCAAGGCAAAGGAAAGTGTGTCGGGCAAGTAGGCCTTCAGATTGGGAGATGGGGGAATCGACGTCAAGCGGGTCCCCGAACTGTTGCCCCCATGGGGGCAAACTCCCACTGTCGCCACACTTCATAGACGGCGACGGCGACAGCATTAGATAAATTGAGACTACGCGACCCGGGCCTCATGGGCAAGCGCAGGCGCTGCCCCGGCGGCAACGCCGACAAAAACTCCGGGGGCAACCCCCGGGTCTCGGGACCAAACACCAAGGCGTCATTTTGACCGTAGTGGACGGCAAAGGCCGAAGTCGCACCCTTGGTGGTAAACGCCCACACCCGCCCCGGGTCCACCGCAGCCACAAAGGCCGACCAATCGCGGTGGCAACACACCCTCGCCCAATCCCGGTAGTCGAGGCCCGCGCGCCGCAACCGCCGGTCGTCGAGAACAAAGGCCAGGGGCTCGATGAGATGGAGTTTTGCGCCGGTGTTGGCACAAAGTCGCATGACATTGCCGGTGTTGGGGGGAATCTCCGGCTGGTAGAGCACGACGTGGAGCAAGGTATCTGCCTCGATGGGGCTTGGCCGCCCCTAGACCCAACACACCGCCAAGCCCAGGATTCGACCGCCAAACGATGTCAACCCACTATTCCAAGTTGAGCTCTTTGATTTTGCGGGTGAGGGTATTGCGGCCCCAACCCAGCAGCCTGGCGGCGTCCTGGCGGCGACCACCGGTGTGTTCCAAGGCGACGCTGATCAAGATGCGCTCAAAGGTGGGCAAGGCCGTGTTGAGCAGGTGGTGTTCCCCCTTAGCGAGGCTCTTGCCCGCCCAAGAGCGCAGGGCATCGCTCCAATCCACCTCCCCTTGATTCACGACGCCCTGGGGGACCCGCAATTCGGCGGGCAAATCGTCGAGAAAGACGTCGCGGCCCGAGGCCATGACCGTCAGCCAGCGGCACAAGTTTTCCAGCTGGCGGACGTTGCCGGGCCAGTCGAGCTGGGTGAGGAATTGCTCGGTTTCGGTTCGCAGCTGCTTGGGCTCCACGGCCAACTCGGCGGCGGCACACTGTAGAAAATGGCGCAATAACAGTGGGATATCTTCGCGCCGCTCCCGCAGGGGCGGCAGTTGGATGCGGATCACATTGAGGCGGTGGAACAAATCCTCGCGAAATTGCCCCTGTTGCACCCGGCGCTCCAAGTCCTGGTGGGTGGCGGCAATGACCCGCACATCGACCTTGGTGGGGGTGTGGCCCCCCACCCGGTAGAATTCCCCCTCGGCCAACACCCGCAACAGCCGAGTCTGGAGCTCGGGGGGCATATCGCCGATCTCGTCGAGAAATAGCGCCCCGCCGTCGGCCTGCTCAAAACGCCCCTGGCGGGCGGTTTGGGCCCCGGTGAAGGCCCCCCGCTCGTGGCCAAACAACTCCGATTCCAGTAGATCTCGGGGGATGGCCGCCATGTTCAAGGCGATAAACGGCCGGTTGGCCCGGGGACTGTGGCGGTGGAGGGCCCGGGCCACCAACTCTTTGCCGGTGCCCGACTCACCGTTGATCAACACCGTGATGTGGGAGCGCGACAGCCGGCCAATGGCCCGAAACACCTCTTGCATGGCGGGCGCTTCGCCGATGATCTCCGGCATGGGCTCGGAGACTTCATCGCGGGTCTCCCCATCCTGGGTCTGGCAAGCCCGCTGGACCAACGCCACGGCATCGTCCACGTCAAAGGGCTTGGGCAAGTATTCAAAGGCCCCCCCCTGGTAAGCCGACACCGCGCTGTCCAAATCGGAATGGGCCGTCATAATGATGACCGGCAGCCGCGGGTGATCGGCGCGGATCCGCGACAGCAACCCCAGAGCGGCGAGGCCAGGCATGCGAATGTGGGCGATGAGGGCGTTGGGTCGGCGGCGCCCTAGGGCGTCTAGGACGGCACCGCTGTTCTCAAAGGTCGAGACGCCGATGTTAGCCCGCTGGAGGGCCCGCTCCAGCACCCAGCGGATGGCGTGGTCGTCGTCGACCACCCACACTTCATCGCGCTTAGCCATGGTCCCCTCCCCAACCCCAAGGGCTCCGGGAATTCTTCCACTGCTCGTCATCCAAGGCCATCACCGCTCTCCCAAGCCCGGGGGTGATGGGGCCTCACCCGCGCTTTGTCATGCCGTTTGGCCATCGCCGCGCTCCAAAGGTAGCAAGAGGGTAAAGACGGTTTCGCCCGGTCGGCTGGTGTACTCGATGAGACCGCCGTGTTGGTTGACCAACATCTGGGCAATGGACAGACCAAGCCCCGTGCCCTCCTGGCGCCCCGAAATCATGGGATAGAAGATCTCCTGCCCCAAGTCGTTGGGGATGCCCGGTCCGTCGTCGACCACGTCGACCCGAGCCATGAGGCGATGGCGACGCAGGGCGATGGTGTATTGGCGTTGGATGCGGGTGCGCAGCATCACATGGCCACTGCCCGCCGTGGCCTCGACGGCGTTGCCGACGATGTTGAGCAGCGCCTGAATCAATTGGTCGGCGTCCCCGATCAACGGTGGGATACTGGGGTCGTAGTCCCGGTCGATGCTCAACGCTTCGCCGTGGGCCGCCAGCACCAGGGTTCGCACCCGCTCGAGGATCTCGTGGATGTTGAGCTCGCTGTACTGGGGCTTTCGGGTCGGCCCCAGCATCCGATCCACCAGGGCCCGCAGCCGGTCGGCCTCGCCGATGATGATTCCGGTGTACTCTTTGAGATGATCTTCGGCGAACTCCCGTTCCAACAACTGGGCCGCTCCCCGCAGGCCTCCCAGGGGATTCTTGATCTCATGGGCCAAATTGCGCAGCAATGCCCGGGACACGTTGCGCTGGGAGATGAGCGCCTGCTCCCGCCGGATGCGCAGTTGCATATCCACTTGGTGGAGCTCCATCACCAGCCCCTCGGACTGCTCGCCGTCCAGCATGGGAGCCACGGTGCAGTCGACGGTGAGGGTCCGCTCCCCGGGCAAGGTCAAGGGCAAATCCCGCTCGGTGTAGGGATGATTCGTCTCGAGGCAGCGTTTGAGGCCCTCGACCATGTCGTCGGCCTCCAGGGCCAACTCGTGGAACAACATCCCCTGGGCCTGGCGAAAGCTCAAGGCGAACAACATCTCCGCCGCCGAATTCATATGGGTGATTCTGAGCTGGCGATCGAGGACCAATACGCTGGCCACGAGGCTGTCGAGGATGCGGCGGGCATCGTAAATCTTCACGCGCTGAACTCCGAGATTCACCACCCCACGACGACGAATAACTTTGGCAAAATCAAAGCCAACTATAGCCCTATCGTCGGGGGCGCCGCGACGTCATCAATTTGGGGAGGGCC
>JBHJHK010000376.1:0-11704 GCA_050330975.1 Candidatus Competibacterales bacterium
CCGCCCCCACCGCTGCGCATCCCGCCCATGGCCACCCGCGCCCGCCCCGCCAAGTCGCCGTGGCCCAGCGGCCCAACGACGCGCAGCAACCCCTGGCCGTTGCCCGCCAGCCGCTCTAGCCATTGGGCTTGGCCCACCCAGGCCACAAAGCGGCCGTCGGCGGTGCCCCGTCGGCGGGTGGCGTCAAAAAGGCTCAAACCCACGGTTAGGGTGGAACGGGCGGCCATGACTCGCTGGACGCTGCTGTCGCTGTAGGCCGTATCAAAGCGCAACAGGGCTAGGCGCAACCGCCCGTCGTCGGTGGCCGGGGAAAAGGCGAAGGGCTCGCCCAACAGAAAGGTCCGGCTAGTGCGGTACTCCAGGCGCGGCCCCGCGGTGAGACGCCGGCCCGGGGCGCTGTAGAGGAGGGCGTCGAAGCCCAGCGCCGCGGTGTGGGTTTCGCTCTCCACCTCCAGTTGCTCAAAGGGGTCCTCCACCACGGCGGAGTTGCTCACCTCGCCAAAGGTGTAGAGGGACCACCGGGTGTCCAAGGGCAAGCGGTACTCGCCGTAGAACTGGTCGAGGCCTTCGGCTGGGGTGTAGCGCAGGATCAGCTCATCGCCGCGGCCCAGGGGGCTGTGCCACTGGATTTCGAACAACAGCTCTTCCCCCCCCACCGCCGGGGAGCGGGCGTTGTCGGCCCCGACGGTTGCCGTCACCGGGAAGGCCTCTTGGACTTGCAGGGCCAAGATGGCCTCTCCCAAGGTGGTTCCCGGACGCAACTCGGCGTCGATGCGGTCGATGGCGGGGTCGGCCAACAGGCGTTGGATGGCCAGGCGCAGGTCGTCGATGTTCAAGGGTGGGTCGAGCTGGGCCGTGAGCCGTCGGCGGAAAACCCCCTCGTTCAGACGGCGGAGGCCCTGGATCTCCACGGCCACCAGTCGGCCTTCGACCACCACCACCGTCAGCACGCCATCGGTCACGTCTTGGTCGGGGACCAACGCCCCGGAATTGATATATCCCCCCTGGCGGTAGGCGGCGGTGAAGTTCTCGGCCAGGGCGGCGATGGCCTCGAAGTCCAGGCAGGTGGGGAGGGCCAAGGGGGCGATGAGGGCTTGGATCTCGGTGGGGGTCAGGGCCGTGGCCCCTTCCACCACTACCTGGTCGAGGCACACCGCCTCCACCAGGCCCGGGGTCGTTGCCTGGGCATGGCCAGGTGGAGCCACGGAGAGGCTCAGCAGGAGCCCGGCGAGGGCGGAGGTGTTCCCCTTGTGCCAACGCATCTGCAAGTGTCCAGCCCTCCAGGGTGGCCCTAGACCCCAGGGAAATAGGGGGTGATGGGTGTGGTGGATGGTGGGGCTCGTCGCCGCGGTATACAGTTTGGGGGTGGTTGTCGCCAGGGGTTATCGCCACCGGGGCCCATTCCATTCCAGCACGGCATGGCGGGGACCGTCCAGAGCGGCCGAGGGCCCATGGGGGTCGGTGACCCGTTGGGTCGGGGCCATGTGTCAGGTGGCCCACGGGCCGGCGATCCGATTGACGGGGCGGTGCAGCGGGCTCCGCTTCGCAGTGCCACTAGTCTTTGATGTTGGGGGAAACCATGGCAAATTCCGATAAAGAACCAGATTATTATTCAGATAATATTTATCGCACCCGAACTGAAGGCGGCCAGACGATTCAAGAAATGGGATTTCGAGATTCCTCTGGGGAATGGATCTCCACAGGATCTCGGATGATCGACGATGTCAATGACAACAATGATGACTCCATGGCTATGGCTGCGGCGTACAATCGACTACTGGGCGATACGGATCGCGCTGGGGAGTTCGACGCCAAAAGCAAGGGTAATGACAATACCTTCGGTGCAGGCCTAAGCCTGCTGTTGTTCTTTCCTTTGTGGGCGATGTTTTTTGCAGCTATCCTACCCGTGCGTTTGGCTCGGGCTAGGCGGCGGCTTGCCTGGTGGCAGCGCATCTGGGCCTATGTGACAGCTTTTGCCTATGGAAGTGGGGTGCTCTATGCCCTTGGGGTCATTTGGTTGTGGCCCTGTATCAGTGGTTTGAACTGGGTCTTTGACGCTGAGCCTGGGGCGCCGGTATCGATTTGGTATGTGTTGAGCATGTTCGCCGTTCTACTCGCCATGCCGGGGTGGGCTTGGCTAATTACCCGTAAGATAGAAGATGCCCAGCCCAAACCCGTGGACGGGAACGGTTTTAAGACGGCGGGATGGACGCGTGTTTACATTGGCATTATGAGCGCCGTTGGTTGCCTGTTTTGGGGTATGGCTCTGACAGGTATTTGACGGCCGGGTCCGATACTGGACCTGGTCAACCCGGCCCGTTGTTCAACAAGCCCCGGCCCTGGGGCCGGGGGCATTGACCGAGGCTTCGATCAACGCTGTCAGCGAGGTCAATCAGCTGGCCAGGTTGGTTTGTTCCGTCTCTTTCACCGCTTGGGAATCATGGTCAAGGCGGGTGATCGTCCATCCCATGTAGCCAAAGACAACGGTCACCAAGGGCGATAGCCAGCAGAAAAAGTTAAAGGGCAGGTAGGCCAAAGTCGCCACCCCCAGGGTTGCGGCCTGATAGGCGCCACCGCTGTTCCAGGGGACGAGATTGGCTGTGACGGTACCGGAATCCTCCACGGCGCGGGAGAGATTCTGGGGTGCCAAATCCCGCTCGCGGTAAGCTTGGGCAAAGGTCCGTCCCCCCATGACGATCGCCATGTACTGGTCGCACAAAATCAAATTGGCCGCGATACAGGTCATTACCGTGGAGGCCACCAGAGAGCCCGTCGATTGGGCCCAGGTCAGCAACTTATCGGCGACGACCTTGATCTGGTGGGTGCGCTCCATGACCCCACCAAACATCATAGCCACAATCACCAGGGCGATGGTGTAAAACATCGATTCAATGCCACCCCGGGACAGCAGGGAATCCACATCCTCGACGCCAGTCTCGGCACTAAAGCCACTAAACGCCGTATTGATCAGCGACTCGAAATCGCTGCCCTGCAACCCAACGGCGCACAGAGCCCCCGCCAGGACGCCCATGGTGATGCCGGGGATCGCGGGAATTTGCCTGATGGATACCACCATGACGACGATTGGTGGCAACAACAGCACGGGATTGATGACAAAGTGCTCGTCGAGGGTGGCGAGAATGGTTTCAATGCGCGCCACATCGCCAGCGGTGGCACCGTATTGCATCCCAATGGCGATCTCGATGGCCAAGGTGAGAGCAAAGGCCACGCCACTGGTGTAACTCATATGCTTAATATGCGAGTAGAGCTCGCCGCCAGCCATGGCAGGGGCCAAATTAGTGGTATCCGATAGGGGGGACATTTTATCGCCAAAGTAGGCACCGGAGAGGATGGCACCGGCGACGAGGGGTAGGGGTAGCCCCAACCCGGCCCCCACACCTATCAAGGCAACGCCGATGGTCCCCGTGGTACCCCAGCTCGGTCCCGTGTCCAGGGAAGTAATGGCACAGATCAACAGCGCCGAGGGTAAAAACCATTCTGGCGTCAAGAGGATCAGTCCGTAGTAGATCAATGTGGGTACGACACCTGCCAAAATCCAAACCCCAATCAAGGCGCCGACGATCAGCAAGATGATGATGGCCGGCAGGGCATTGCTGATGCCCTGGATCATCCCATCTTGGATGGTCTGCCAGGCAAAACCACAGCGCAGGGCGACGATGCATGCAACCGTGACGCCCATCAACATGGGGATGTGGGGATCTGCCCCAAACATCACGATGGAAATGCTAATGCCTACCACCAGAGAAAACAGCGATACTAACGCCTCTGTCATGGTTGGTAAGCGGGCTTCTTTGGACGATTGGCTGTTCATGGGGATACTCTTGGGTAACGGTGTTAAGCGTCAGTGAAAGGCAAGGGCAAGGGCTAGAACCACGACCGTCCCCGACCACTGCGCCCACTAAAGCTTAGCAGCTCGTTTGACAATGACTGCGGCTGACGATGACTGCGGCTGACGATGACTGTGGCCCCGGAGCCCCTGGGCCAGGGCCGTTGCCCTGGCGCTGCCCCTAGCTGAGACCATCACCCCCGTTGTACTCATGTTCTTTGTGGCTATGTTCAGGTTAGTGCGACGTGCTTGCAAACATCTAGCAATTCCCCCTGAGCAATACTCAACCGTTCGCTCATTCGAGAATCCATCCCCCATGGTCTTCTTCTAGGGATGGGCAACTCCCTCGATGACCGCTTAGCGTATGAGGTTTACACCCAGGGGATGCCAGCGTCTCCTAGGTTTTTCTTTTTTTTGCCAGCTCAATAGAGCTTATGGCTCTCCACGACGGGGCTTACTGGCCTCAAGGGTACTTTTGCTGCCCCATCCCCAACTCGTTCGGGGCGTTGACTGATCACTCCCCAGGGCGCCCTAGACCTACGGATTTGGTGTGGCGCAATTCCCGACCTAAGCTGCCTCTGCTTGGGCCTCGACCACGGCGACCCATCGTCCCTAGCTCCCCCCTCCTTGATCACCAACCACCCACACCCTTTACAGCCCCTATCAAGGCGTATAATGTACGGCTATCGCAACCGTACATCATACGCTCTAGGCGCGTCGCCAACGGCCCAGGTCCCATTGGAGCTACTGCCATCGCCGGGGAGCTGGTCGCCCTGCCATCAAAGGTCCATCGCACCCTGGGCGACCTTATCCATCGGCCTCTGCCACATCCCCACATCGAAGTCTGCAACGAAATTCCATGACGACATGATGCGCCACGACGCGACGACCCCCGCCCGGGCGTTAGGGCCCTGATCTGCTGGGAAGACGACCACCGGAGAACCCCATTGTGAAAATCCCCCACCGCTGCGCCATCGGGCACCACATTTTCTTCGGCTTTGGCTCGTCACCGGCACCAGTACCGGAACCTTCATCGTTGCTGTTACTGCTCACCGCCGCGGCTCATACCCGTTTTCGACGTCCAGCCCGATGAGACAAGAGACGACCATGCCTCTATCAAATGTTCCCTACAGTGGGAGGGTCAGACCATGACTTCACAGGTTCCCGTCACTATCCTGACGGGCTTTCTCGGTGCCGGTAAAACGACCCTTTTAAACCGGATCCTCACCGGACAACACGACAAGAAATACGCCGTTATTGTCAACGAATTCGGAGAGATCGGTATCGACAACGACCTCGTGGAGAATGCCGACGAGGAAGTGTTCGAGATGAACAATGGCTGTATCTGCTGCACGGTCCGCGGCGATCTTATCCGCATCCTAGGGGGTCTGATGAAACGCGCCGACAAGTTCGACGCGATCCTCGTTGAGACGACGGGCCTCGCCGATCCAGCGCCAGTGGCTCAGACTTTTTTTGTCGACGCCGAGGTCGCGGAGAAGACGAAGTTGGATGCCATTGTCACCGTTGTCGATGCTCGCCACCTAGAGACACACCTGGAGGAGAGCCACGAAGCGGCCGAGCAGCTGGCCTTTGCCGATCTTGTGCTACTCAACAAAAGCGACCTTGTGGATGCAGAAGGTCTCGCCCAGATCCAGGGGCGGATCCGCACCATGAACCCCTACGCCCGCATCGTCGTCACCGAGCGCTGTAGCGTGCCCCTCGACGCGGTACTCGGCCAAAGTGCCTTCGACCTAGAGCGCGTCCTCGAAATCGAGCCCCACTTTCTCGAGGAGGATCACGCCCACGAACACGACGACGAGGTGACGAGCCTCTCACTCCAGGCAGACGTGGCCATAGATCCAGAAAAATTTCAGAGGTGGTTTAGTCGCCTCCTCCAAGAGAAGGGGCAGGACATCCTGCGCTCGAAGGGCATTCTCGATATCGCAGGCGAGCCCGACCGCTACGTCATCCAGGGGGTCCACATGCTGATGGAGGGCGCTTTCATGACCCCGTGGCCAGCCGGGGAGACGCGCCGGTCGCGGCTGGTCTTCATCGGCCGTGGGCTCGAGGGGATGGGTCTTGCCGAAGGCTTTGCGGCATGCCAGGTGGCCTGAGCTCGACAGAGCCAGCCCGTCGGGATCGTCTGACGGGGCTTGATGCCAAGGGGCACCGGCTGGAGACAGACGCCCATGTCACCGCCGCCGTAGCCCTCGGCGAAACGGTGGTGACGGCCCATGGTGACGGGGCCTTGCGGTTCTTCACAGACGATGCGCCTTTGCAAGAGGTCGCAGCCCATCGGGGTGCCGTCCTGGCCATGGCCGCTGCGGGCCCAGAAAGCGTGGTCACCGGCGGGGACGATGGACGGTTCCTGCGCCTGTCCCTCGACGGCACCCTGGAGGACCTGGCGGGTTTTGACGGGTCATGGGTCGATTGTGTGGCAGCAGACCAGGCGACGGGGCTCCTGGCTTGCTCGGCTGGGCGGGTTGTCTATGTCTGGCGTCGGGGCGTCGTAAGCCCAGAGACCTTTGAGCATCCGAGCACCGTGGGGGGGCTCGCCTTCGATCCCACGGGCCAACGGCTGGCCGTGGCCCACTACGGTGGCGCCACGAACTGGGAGCGCGGCAAGCGGCACTGGCAATCGACCCGACTCCCCTGGGCCGGTTCCCATATCGGTATCACCTGGAGCCCAGACGGTCGGTATGTGGTGACGGTCATGCAGGAGAATGCTCTCCACGGCTGGCGGCTGCGCGACCAAGCCAATCTGTCGATGTCGGGCTATCTGGCCAAGCCTCGCGCCCTCGACTGGGTCGGCGATGTGCCCCACCTCGCCACCAGTGGTGCCGAGCAGGCCATCTGTTGGCCCTTCGATTCAGAAGACGGTCCCATGGGCCGCTCTCCCCTCTGCCTCGCCCATGGCGGGATGCAGCTCGTCACCATGGTGCGCGCCTTGCCTGGGCAACCCGCCGTGCTCACTGGATTTCAGGATGGCGTGGTCGTGATTAGCGCCTTGGATGAAGCGTTGGAATCCCTTGTCCTGCGGGACTGGACCGGTAGCGAAGTCACGGCCATGGCCGTTACGGACTCGCTGTCACACATTCTCATCGGCGATGGGAGGGGCTCTGTGCTGTGGGCACCTCTGTGGAAACGGGGCGAGCATGGGCGGCCTGTTTGATCGTCGGCGCCCAGACCCAGAGGCCGCCCGCCGAGTCAAGGGATTGGTCGCGGAACGCTTCGAGCTGCCCGAGACCACGACCCTCGCCGTCGCAGAACTGCGCTGCCACGAGCCGGGCTGCCCGCCCGTCGAGACGGTCATCACCGCACGCGATGCCCAGGGGGGACGTATCTGGGATTGGCGCATCGCAAAACCCCTCGACGCCATCGCCAGGGCCGATGTGGAGGCGCTGGAGGAACAGCCAGGAGCGGCCTCGTGCTGAACCCACCGTAGAAACAGCCCATGGAGAACTCTGTTGTGAAAGTCGCCTACATTTTTGCCACCGATAGGGCCGCCACGTACAAGCTCGCAACCATGATCCTGCCACAGCTTGAGGCCGGTGAGCACGGCGCCGAAGTCGTGGGCATGTTCTTTTTTGACGATAACCTCTATGCCCTGGGCAGGGGGAACCCCGTGGGCGAACGCCTTGCCCGGGTCGCGGCGGAGAAAAACATCCTGCTGATGGTTTGCGATCAGTGCGCACTGCAGCGCCATCTCGCCGAGGGCGAGCTACACCAATGTGGCAAAGGCGAATTGACGCCAAAAGACCTGGTGGACGGCGTTCAGGTGGGTTGCTTCCCGCAGCTCTACGCCGCGCTGGCGCCCGCCGCGCCGGACCAAGTCATTACCTTGTAAATCATTAAACACCATCATTCATTAGGAACCCACAACCCGTGTCTACCATCGACCGACGCCTGCCCGTCACCGTCCTCTCCGGCTTCCTCGGCGCCGGCAAGACGACGCTGCTCAACCGCGTGCTGAACAACCGCGAGGGGCGGCGCGTCGCCGTGATTGTCAACGACATGTCCGAAGTGAACATCGACGCCGATTTGGTGCGGGCCGATACCGAGCTGTCCCGCACCGATGAGACCTTGGTGGAGATGTCCAACGGCTGCATCTGTTGCACCCTGCGCGACGATCTACTGGCCGAAGTGCGCCGCCTCGCCGGGGAGGGGCGCTTTGACTACCTGTTGATCGAGTCCACGGGCATCTCCGAGCCCCTGCCCGTGGCCACGACCTTTGAGTTCCGCACCGCCGAGGGCGCGAGCCTGTCGGACGTCGCCAGGCTGGACACCATGGTGACGGTTGTCGACGCCGTAAACCTGCTGGGGGACTATTCCAGCCACGACTTTCTGCGGGATCGGGGCGAAACCATGGGCGAAGGGGACCAGCGCACCCTGGTAGAGCTCCTCACAGATCAAATCGAGTTCGCCGACGTGGTGATTCTCAACAAGGTCGCCGCGGCAAAGCCCCATCAAGTGGATGCCGCACGCAAAATCATCCGCAGCTTGAACGCCGGCGCCCGGGTCATCGAGACCAACTACGCCGAGGTTTCCCCAGAGGCCATCCTCGACACCGGACTCTTCGACTTTGAGAAGGCCCAAAAACACCCCATGTGGGCCAAGGAACTCTACGGCTTCGCCGACCACGTGCCGGAAACCGAAGAGTACGGCGTTGAGTCTTTTGTTTACAGGGCTCGTCTTCCCTTTGTTCCCCAGGCCATTCACGAGTTACTCAATGGAGAACTGCGGGGGGTCATCCGGGCCAAGGGACATTTCTGGATAGCCACCCGACCCAATTTCGTTCTCGAATTCTCCCTCGCGGGGGCCCTCTCCGGCGTAAGACTTCTCGGCATTTGGTGGGCAGGGGTCCCCAGGGAACAGTGGCCTCCATCGGAAAGTGCCCGGGCCTACATGGAGAAACACTGGCAAGAGCCTTGGGGGGATCGGCGCCAGGAGATTGTCTTTATCGGCACGGGCATCGATTGGCCCGTCCTCAAGGCGCGCCTCGATGGGGCCCTCTTGGCAGAACCTCTGGCCACTTCACCAGAGACACTGCCCAATTTGCCCGACCCGTTTCCCCTTTGGCAGCAAGAGGAGGCAACGGCATGAGCGCGGTAACTGTCCACAAGCCGTCGACGGCCGTTGAAATTGGCACCGCCAACGGTCCCGAAGGGTTAAACCTGATCCACCGTCCCGGTATGGCAGCGGCCATTTGGCAACGTCACCCCCTGGCGTCTTTTCAAGGGTGGATGGATGGCCTTGACCCAGGACAACTACCCCAGGCCAGGATGATCTTGCGGCCCGGGGCCGTTCGCGAAGCCGTGACCATGATCTGCGACACTAAGGGCACCCCACGGCACATCGAGCGCAGCCGGCTGATCGATGATATCGCGGCATTGGCCGATATCTTTGCCGAACTCATGGCGACGGCCTTTCTCCAGTTGCGTCTCGATGTCGTCACCAACAACGCTTGCCAAAAGTTTCACATCGACGCCGTCACGGCGCGTCTCATCTGCACCTACCGCGGAACGGGCACCCAATACGGCGTTTCGACGGATGGAACCGAGCCGCAACGGGTTTCCACCGTGCCCACCGGCGCGCCGATTCTACTGCGGGGCAAGCTTTGGCCAGAGGGTCCGACCTCGGGGCTCCTACACCGCTCGCCACCCATTGAGGGTACGGGCGAAACCCGGCTGGTGCTGGTCCTCGATGCCGTCGGCGATCCAGAGCACAAGCCAGCCCAGCCCTCTTTACACTGACGTCACACCGAAGGGGAGAGAAGAGCATGAAAACACGCGCCGCCATCGCCTGGGAGCCAAACCGCCCCTTGGAAATCGAGGAAATCGACCTCGAGGGTCCCAAGCCAGGTGAAGTGCTCGTCAGAATCGTGACGACCAGCCTCTGTCACACCGATGTGTTCACCCTGTCGGGCGAAGACCCCGAGGGTTTGTTTCCCTGCATCCTGGGCCACGAGGGCTGTGGGGTGGTCGAGGAAGTGGGTAAGGGGGTCACCTCGGTGGCGCCGGGAGACCACGTCATCCCGCTCTACATCCCCGAGGACCCCGAATGTCCCTACATCAAGTCGGGCAAAACCAACCTCTGCCAGACCATCCGCAAGACCCAAGGTGCGGGGTTGATGCCCGATGGAACCTCTCGCTTTTCCTACCGAGGCAAGCCGATCCTCCACTACATGGGCACCAGCACCTTTAGCGAGTACACGGTTCTTCCCGAGATTTCGGTGGCCAAGATCGCCAAGGAAGCGCCCCTGGCCAAGGCGTCGGTCATGGGCTGCGCCGTGCCCACCGGCATTGGCGCCGTGCGCAACACCGCCAAGGTGGAGGCCGGCGCCACCGTCGCCGTCTTCGGTTTGGGCGCCGTTGGTATGGCGGTGATCCAGGGGGCCGTGCGAAACGGTGCGTCGCGCATCAACGCGATCGACATCAATACGGCCAAGTTCCCCCTGGCCATGTCCCTCGGCGCCACGGAATGCATCAATCCCAAGGATCACAATACCCCGATCCAGAATGTGTTGGTCGAAATGACCGGCGGTGGGTTGGACTACACCTTTGAGGCAGTGGGGAACGTCAACCTCATGCGCGCCGCCCTCGAAGCCTGTCACAAGGGCTGGGGCGAATGCACCGTCATCGGCGTCGCCGGCGCTGGGCAAGAAATCGCCACCCGGCCCTTCCAACTCGTCACCGGTCGGGTATGGCGGGGGACCGCCTTTGGCGGTGTCTTGGGCCGCAGCCAACTGCCCGGCATGGTGGACGAGTGGTTGCGCGGTGAGTTTAGCGTCGATCCCTACATTACGCACCACATGAACCACAACCAGATCAATACCGCCTTTGACCTTTTAAAGGCGGGTCAGTCGATCCGGTCTGTCATCCACTACCAACCCCGGGACACCATGCGGATTAATTCGTTGCCCGGCGAACTCGTTCCAGAGTAAAACCGCATTTTCTCCCCGGCGCACAGGCCAGTCCCTGGGCCTGTGCGCCACCCCAATGCCCGCGCCCCTCTCCATGGGCGGATGAGGTGATAGTCGATGCCGAGCTATGATTATCTCTGTGAAGCCAACGGTCGGATTGTCGAAGTCAAACACGGAATCAACAGACAGTTGCTCACCTGGAGCGAGGTCTGCGAATGCGCTGCCATTGATTGCGGAGACACCGACCCCAGTGCCCCAGTGCACAAAGTGCTATCGGCTCCTGCGGTGGTGACTTCCGTGGGCCACGCCGATTTAAAAAATCGCGGTTTTACCAAACTGGTCAAGCGAGAGGCTGGGGTTTATGAAAATGTCACGGCAACCGACGGTGAAGCGCGCTATGTCAAGGCCGATAACCCCGCCACCATGCCACACCTTCACAAAAAGATCGGCGATTAATCCGCCAGTTGTTAAGTTGTTAATAATGAGGTTAAATGTGGTCTGGCCCTTACGCCCGATTATCTCCAAGGGCGCATCGCCGCCTTGAGTAACGCGCGCAGCGAAGAGGCACAACGCTTCGCCAAGCTCTACGGCGACGCCCACCTGAATCGGGTATTGGCCTGGTTTCGCCAGGCCGCCGCCGAGGCACATTAAGATCTGTATTTTCTATTTAATAACTGTTTTTATTTTTCACTTTTTGATCTAACCTCAATTGCACTCTCGGTGTGCATGCGCTGTCGCGATGGCCGCGAGGACGCCCACGATGGCGTCCGCGGCAGTGTGAGGCTGGCCTTATCCATCGTCGACGACGTCCATGGCCAGCGCCGGCACCTTCCACCCTTCTGCGGTACCGCATGTCGGGTGATCTAAGCTTTCCCGCACGTTATCATGCCTAGACCTCATCACCCAGCGTGTGGCACTGCTTGAAAGCGAAAAGC
>JBHJHK010000377.1:0-7072 GCA_050330975.1 Candidatus Competibacterales bacterium
GATCATCGTTAAGGGCTGTCGTAAGACAGTACTCTTGAAGGACTTTGAAAGCAGGCTGAATCACTTCAGGATCAATCGGATCTAAAACCTCACGCATCTGTGTATCGCAAGGTGCTTGATCAACCCCGTAAAGCGTTTTAAAATTGTGGCGAATATGCGCTTCACTACGGTGTTGATCAAACTGCAATAATGAGGGAAACTTAAGGCCAAAGAGAGCAAAACCGCTCATTAAAACATCAACTAATGGATAGAGGGGCTGGCTGCGGTGATCAGAAACGGTGGCGTGAAAAAAACGGCGTAGTCGTCGAATGAGTGACGTGGCTAGGCAGGGCGCTTGGGACATCGTCTTCTCTTCCGTAGGAACGCTTGGGGAGTGGCCTCAAGTCTTAATGAAGCAGTTAAGTTGCTTCGACAAAATATCAACAAAAAGGTTCGTGAAGCTCTCTCAACGAAACTAAGTCATTGATTCTTCGTTGAGCTATCAGGCGACCGGGAATTGCTGACACCGAGCGATTAACCAATTGTAGTGGCAGGGCTAAAATAGCGTTCATGCTATCTCCTTAGCAGACAAGTAATAGCTCTCAACAGTGGCAATGGTTGCTAGTTACTCTTTCTGGTCCTCTTTATGCTTTAAACTGGTAGCTACCAGTTTACCCTGTTCCATCTCATCTTTAAAATGCTGGCGCATTTGAGTGGGGTTAAAGTTTATTAGCGTGCCACCTGATTCAAAATGCTGCATAAAAACCCGCCCTACCGCATAGGTGATGGCACCACTCAATACCGAGACGCTGGCAACACCGGCGATGGTGCCAATGCCGGGGACGCTTTTCAGCAGGCTGGCGGCGGCGACCGTTGCGACGGGCAACGCACCGCCGATCAGCGAGACAACCAGTGATTTCACCAGGTTTTGGGAGAACTCAATATCGTAGTGGTAGGCCAGGTTGTGCACCATCTTTATTTGCAGGCCGATCAGGCCCACTATGTCGATAACGGGTACCGGTACCATGCCAACGGCCATGGCGGCAATCACATGATTCTTGATGATATTGTTGGATTCGCCAAAGTGGGCGTCGGCCTCAGCTCTGATGAGCTCCTCTTCAGAGATGGGTTCTGCGGTAGCCCCATCGTTAGGTCCCATATGTCGGTTGGCGTTATTGGTATCGGTTTGATCGTTACTCATCAGGCCTCTTCGCTCTGTTTATTAGTTGGTTTGCCGCGAATAGTCAATTCGCTTTGTGGTTAATTCGCTTTGCGGTAACGTTGTGAACTGTTGTCTTAGCGGTTGGTTCGGATGCCATCGCTGTCTTGGTAGGCTCGATGCTAACCGATACTCGGTTCAAAACAAAAGGTACCCTAAGTGCATTGCCGACACCAGCCCTCTATCAGTTCCTGGCTGCGGTTGGCGAATGACTTCGACAGCTTCGGCGATGCTTATGGGGGTGAGATCTTGAAAGCTCTGGGTAGTGGGGTTGATGAATCAGGGGCAACCGGTGCAATCCGCTTGATGAACAGCGTATTTACCCTTTATAATTTTTCCCTAATTTTGGTGATTCATTCACCGCTGTTTCTTGCCACAGGGCCGATCGATGTCTATATACACGAATACCGACGGTAAGATAGGGATCCTGACCTTAGATCGGCCGAAGAGGTCCCACGCCTACGATCAGGAGCACCTGATGGCCATTGAGCAGGGCGTGCGGACGCTGGCGCAGGAGTCCCGAGTGATCCTGATCCAGAGTACGGGGGAACGCGCCTTCTGCGCCGGCGCCGATCTCGACGAACTGCAGGGTCGTCGTTCCGAGGATGCCCTGGACCTACTGAGTCACCACGTCTTTGAACAGATTGCGCGCTGCCCTATCCCCACCATCGCCGTCGTGCAAGGAGAGGCCGTTGCCGGTGGTTTTGAGCTAGCCCTGGCTTGTGACTTTAGAGTGTTGCACCACCGAGCGGTCATGTGGCTGCCGGAGACTGCCATGGGGTTGATACCTGCGGCTGGAGGAACAACGCGCCTCACCGCGCTGGTCGGGGCCAGCGTAGCCAAGGCGATTATCCTGGCGGGGCGAAGGCTAGAGGCGCCGCGGGCCCTTGCCCTCGGCCTGGCGATCGAGGTGTGCGAGGAGCCGCGGGGTGCTGCCATGGCCCTCGCCAAGGAGATCTCGGAGCGGGAGCCCGTCGCCTTGAGGCTCGCCAAGGGGCTCATCGATAGCCGCATCGAGCCACGTAGCCTTGAGCAGGAGCTACTGGCCGAGGCGGTACTCTACGGCCGGCGTACCCCAAGAGAGCGTGGCTAATGGGTGAGTCGTTCGCTATTCAGTGGTTCGCCATGGTGGCCATTGCGCCATGAACGCCACCCCTCATTCAGCGCTCCGCGCCAAGATCCTGGCCATCGGGACGGCGAACCCGCCGGAGCGCTATACGCAACAGGAGGTATTGCAGCGCTTTGGCATGGAAAACACGGCCATTGGCGACATCTTTCGCGCTGCGCACATCCGCACGCGTCACCTCTTGCTGCCAGAGACGGACGCGGAAGGGCGGCCGCACGATGACCAGGAATCCTTGCTCAAGAAGCATCGACAGGGCGCGCTCAGCGTTGGCTCGAAGGCGATCGAGGGTTGCCTAGCGCGTGCCGGCTTATCGGTGCGGGACATCGGTTATCTCTGCTGTATCAGCTCGACGGGCTTTATGATGCCGGGCCTCACCGCGATGTTTATACGACACCTCGGGTTTCCGACTCAGACCCAGCGTGCGGATATCGTTGGCATGGGCTGTAATGCCGGGCTTAATGGTTTGAATCCGGTGGCGGCTTGGGCTCAGGCCAATCCGGGGAGGTATGCCCTGATCGTCTGCTGTGAGATCAACTCGGCGATCTATCTCCACGAGGAGACCATCGCCACCGGTGTGGTCAATAGCCTATTCGGCGATGGCTGCGCCGCGGCTGTGGTGAGCACAGAGCAGCGCGATATGGCGGGGGCACCTGAGATTTTGGGCTTCCAGAGTCATATCGTGCCCGATCATTGGCGTGCCATGCACTATCGCTGGCGACCGCAACAGAGTCGTTTTTCGTTTCATCTCGACCGCGAAGTGCCCTATGTCCTCGGTGCCAATATCCGCGTGCCTGTCTTCGCCCTGTTGGAGCGGTTTGCCCTCAAGACCCGGAATATTTCCCACTGGGTTGTCCATTCAGGGGGAAAGAAGGTGATCGATGCGGTGAAATATGCCATTGGCCTAACGGCCCACGATGTGCGGCACACCACCGGGATCTTGCGGGACTATGGCAACCTAGGTAGCGGCAGCTTTCTCTTTAGCTACGACCGATTACTGAGCGAGGGTCGCGTAGCGGCGGGCGATTACGGTGTCATGATGACCATGGGGCCAGGCTCCACGATTGAGACAGCTCTGATCAGATGGTGAACCGATGAGCCTTGTGCACTACATGGAGGAGGGTGGCGTTGGGATTATCGCGTTAGAGTCCCCCAAGATCACCCAAAAGCTGGTGCGAGATCTCAACGCGCTATGCGATCGCCTCGAAGACGACAGCGCCTGTCGCCTAGTGGTCTTTCGCGGGGCGGAGCCCGATTTCTGTTTAGGTCTCGACCTTGACGGCTTCTATCCCACCCGACCTGCCGATATCGACATATTCAGCCGCTGGGAGAAGCTATGCACCAGGATCGAACGCCTGCCGAAGATCACCGTGGCTGCTCTCCAGGGAGAGGCCCGAGGCGCCGGTGCCCAGCTGGTTCTGCTTTGCGATCTGCGGTTTGCCACCCGTGATGCGCAACTGATTTTCGACGAGCTGGAGGCGGGCATGCTCCCGGGGATGTCTACCTTTCGCTTGGCGAAATCGATCGGCCTGAGCAGGGCCAAGCGAGTGTTTATTCAACGGCTCGCCATCTCCGCCGAACGGGCTCTGGAATGGGGGGTGATCGATGAAATCTGCGATGACCTGGCTAGCCGGGTGGCCCAGGCGGTGGAGGAGGTGGCGGGGATCGAGCCGACTCACGTACAGCTGACCCGACGGTTACTCAATGAGAGCTTCGAGTTCTCGTTTGAGGACGCCATCGGCCATTTCTTGGCGGCCCAGCATCTGTGCAAATTTGCCAACATCCCGGAGGATCCCTCGAATGACTCGGACGCTGGCTAGTGGGCAGGAGACTAACCCTGTGCTCTTGCTAGAAGGCTACCGCTTGGTGCGCATCTGGGGTGGCGACGCGGATCCAGCGGTTCAGCAGCTTATTCGACAGGTGGCTCTCTTGCGCCGTGACGTCTGGTTGGCAGAGGGCAAGCGGACCCCTGGGGATGACGAGGAGGCTGGCTGGTGTGAACCAGAGGATGCCATCGGCCACCATGTGCTGGTGACTTGGCAGGAGTCCCTGGTGGGGGCCGCCCGAATGAGCCTTCACCAGACAGTCAACGAGCTCCCTGATCGGTCACTCTATGTGGGGTTAGAGACGCGGTTAAGGCCACCGCTGGCTTCACTCAACCGGCTGGTCACTCATCCCGACCAACGTGGCCAAGGCTTGAGCCGGGTGATCCTGGTGGATCAGCTGGCCCACGCCAGCGAACTCGGGGTGGCAACGGTGGTTCTGGATTGTCCCCTCTCCAGCGTCACCTACCACCAAGGGATGGGTTTTGAGGTGATCCGAGCAGCACAGCCCGGGCAGGTATTCCCGGATCTTGAGTGGGTGGTCATGGCACGTCGCTTGGGTCACTGAGATGAAGCGGGTAGCTGTACTGGGGAAAGGAGCGCTGGCGATTCGGATCGCCAACTATTTCCTCCAGGAGAGCGCCCACTACACCCTGGTGGGCGTGGTCCAGAAACCGGATCCAACCCCCTACCTCGAGCGTCTGGATAGCTGGGCGGCGGGCGCCGGGGTGCCTTCCCATGGGCACCATGACGTGCTGCCCGCTGGTCTCGATTTTATCTGGATGATCCTTTACGGACGGCTGCTGAAGGCGCCATTTTTGAGCCAGCAGGGGCGCGTCTTGAACATCCACAGTGGGCCCTTGCCCGAGTTTCGAGGCGTCGGAACCATCAACTGGGCGCTGGAGCGGGGTAACCGCCAGCATGGGTTGGCGATCCATGAGGTCTTTACTGGTGTGGATGACGGTCCCGTACTAGCACAGTCAACCTACCCGATCTATCCAGAATTAGACGAGGTAGGCGATCTCTACCAAAGGTTCTTCGACTTTGGCTGGGTTCTCTTTTGCCATGTGGTGGGAAGGGTCGACCGCATCCAACCCCTGGAGCAGGATCCCTCGCGGGCGACCTATTTTAGCAGGGGTGACCTGGATAAGCTCAAGGCGCGCAGGGGGTGGTCCCGAGTAGGTCGCTCCGTGAGCAGCCTCGTGGTGAAGGAGAGCGGTGACTTGAGGCCCCTCAAAGCACCCTCCCAGCCGTTCGATGATGCTCCCCTCGCCGCCAGGACCCCACGCAGGGCGACCAGCGTCGAGGCGCTTAGGCAGAAGCTGGCGAATTTTCGCACCGAGGAAAGCCTCCATCGAGGGCTACGCTTTCGCCCCAGGCGTGACGACCTCTTCGTGGCCACCTACCCCAAGTGCGGTACCACCTGGCTGCTGCAGATCGTGCATGCGCTGCGTTCAGGGGGAGACACCGATTTTCAGAAAATCGGTGAGGTCATCCCCTGGCTGGAGAGCGCTTGGGATTTGCGACAGCGCCCCCCGGAGGCGAATCAGCAGTGGGCTCCACGCGCCTACAAAACCCACCTTGCCTTCGACCGACTGCCCAAAGGGGGAAGAGCGATCTATGTGGTGCGCGATCCAAAGGATGTCGTGCTCTCCATGTATCATTTCTTCGAGGGGTGGATTTTCGAGCCCGCTGCCATCACCCTTGATGAGTTTGTGACCGAGGTATTTATAGTGGCTGCGGGAATCCAGTGTTATTGGGATCATTTGCGCTCCTGGTGGCCGACCTTGGGGGCGGAAAATGTCCTGTGGCTCAGTTACGAAGAGCTCAATCGAGATCTCCGGGGCGGAATCCGGCAGGTCGGCCGGTTTATGGGCATCGATATGTCCATGGCGCTCCTCGACCGAGTGACCGAGCTGGCGTCGTTCGACTACATGAAGAGTCAGAGGGGGAAATTCGATAATGAGGAGGTCCATCACTACCGTGACCCGGCCATGGGTATTCCACCGGGCCGAGTCAGCGGGATGGTCCGCGCGGGTCGTGCGGTCACTGGATCTTCGCCTTTGTCGCCCGCTAGCCTCCATGCCCTGGATGTAGCATGGCATCGCCACCTGGCGGGCATACCAGGTCTGGACTCCTACAAAGCGCTTAGCCAACGAATCCAGTCGGATCTGGTGGCAAGAATCAGCAATCAATGATCGCTGGCAATGATCGCTGGCAATGGTCAGCTCGGTTATGGCGGAAGCCTCGCTGGCGAGTACGCACCACGGCTAGGTCGCTGGCTAACCCGGCGTTACTAGCACTGGCCACAACAATCGCTGGGGCAAGTTGTGGCATTGACCGTGCAATCGACGGTCGGTGAGATTAATCATAGTGAATGACTTGCTGATGATGAGTGGGAATAACAAGCCATCTATGGCTTGCAAAGTTGATCACCTTAGGGGCAGACTCATGCCACTTAACTCACCACAGCGATCAACCATGCGGCAGCAACTTGGCAACACCCTGCGCTATCCCGGCCATCAAGCCAATAGAGCTTATATCGCTTTATGGTAAGGTATGAGCCTGCATCGAAGCGGGTTGACGAGTCGGAGGCTGAGGGTGGGATTGCGTTACCCACAGGTTCAAGGAAAACCGGTCGATTTTTTGGCCCTCATGGGCCACACCGTCGAGGAATTTCAGACGATGCTCGAGCCCTTCGAGGCGGCATTTCGCGAGCGGATGAGCACGTAGACCTTGGATGGCCGACGTCGGCGCCGACGGTCGTTCGTGGTCTATAAAAATTGTCCCTTGCCCCTGCCCGAGGATCGCTTGTTGTTTGTGCTGGTGTATCTCAAGCAAAACCCCTTGCAGGTGCTGCTGGCCTGGCTCTTTGGCTTGACCCAACCCAAAGCCCATCAATGGCTCCATGTGTTGTTGCCGGTGCTC
>JBHJHK010000378.1:0-3248 GCA_050330975.1 Candidatus Competibacterales bacterium
GGGTGGGGGGGGGCGCTGGGGGGGTGGAGGGGTTGCTGGCCATGCGCCACGCCCTCCACACCCGTCTCGAGCTGCCCTGTGGAAGTCGAGGGGAGGGGTTCCACTGGCGGCTGGTCACCGCCACGGCCGATATCCTCCCCGGCCACCATCGCCGGGTGCGGGACCGCTATCGCCGCCTATTGGCCCATCGGGGGGTGGCCGTGGAATTGAACCAGCGGGTGGCAGCGGTGGAGCCCCGGGCCGTGGTCACCGCGGCAGGCCAGCGCTTTGACGCCGATGTGGTGGTGTGGGTCACTGGGGCCCAGCCCGCCCCCTGGCTGGCCGACACCGGCCTCGCCCTGGACGAGCGCGGCTTTATCGAGGTCGACGCCACCCTGGAATCCCGGTCCCACGCCGGGGTGTTTGCCGCCGGGGACGTGGCCAGCGTGGTGGAGTACCCCCGCCCCAAGGCCGGGGTGTTCGCCGTACGCCAGGGGCCGCCCCTCACCGCCAACTTGCGTCGGGCCCTCCGGGGCCAACGGCGGCGCCCCTTCGCCCCCCAGCGGCAATTCCTGAGCTTGATTTCCACAGGCGACCGCTTTGCCGTGGCCTCCCGGGGCCCCGTGGTCCTGGCGGGCTCCTGGGTGTGGCGCTGGAAAGACGCCATTGACCGCGGCTTTATGGCTCGCTATCAGCAACTGCCGGCCATGGCCAGCGAGACCCCCGGGGAAGAGACGACCATGCGCTGTGGTGGCTGTGGCGCCAAGGTCGACGGCGGGCTGCTCCAAAACGCCCTCAAGGCCTGTACCTCCCACCCCCGGGGCGACGTAGTCCAAGGGTTCGAGAACCCCGACGACGCCGCCGTCCTCCGCCCCACCCCCGCCGGCACCTTGGAACTCTACAGCGTCGATGGCTTTCGCGCCCCCCTGGACGACCCCTACCGGGTGGGGCGGATCGTCACCCACCACGCCCTGAGCGATATCTACGCCATGGGGGGCGAACCCCGGGGGGCCTTGGTCCTGGCACAATTGCCCTTCGGCCCCGAAGTCCAGCAGGCCCGGACCCTGGCGATGCTCATGGCCGGTATCAACGGAGTTTTGACTGGGGAAGGGGTCAGTTTGCTGGGGGGACACACCGGCGAAGGCCCCGAACTCTACGTGGGTTTGGCGGTGACGGGCTGTGTCGAGCCCGCTGCCCTGCGCCTCAAGGGGGGGCTGGTGCCGGGACAGCAGTTGCTCCTCACCAAACCCCTGGGCACTGGGGTGCTCCTCGCCGGCCATATGCGCGGCTTGACCAAGGGTCCCTGGATGGCGGCGGCCCTGGCGTCCATGGACCGCTCCAATGGCAACGCGGCCCGGGCCCTCCTCGCCGCGGGCGCTACGGCCATGACCGACGTCACCGGTTTTGGAGTGCTGGGGCACTTGCTGGAGATGTGTCGGGCCGGCGGTGTGGGGGCGCGGCTGTTCATCCATGGGCTCCCGGCCCTCCCCGGCGCCTTGTCGTTGCTAGAGCGGGGGGTGGCCAGCACCTTTGCGCTGCAAAATCAAAACTTTATGACCGAGCTCCAGCTAGACGACATCGCCCCAGGGGATCCGGGGCTCGCCTTGTTGTTCGACCCCCAGACCAGCGGTGGGCTGTTGGCAGGTGTCCCCGCCGACGCCGTCGCCGCTTGTCGCAGGGCGTTGGCCGCCGTAGGCTGTGACTGTTGGTCCATTGGCGAGGTCTTACCAGCGCCAGGTGCCCAGGTCCCAGTCCAACTCACCAAAGCGGCGCCCCTCGCCTCCGTCCTTCCACAAGCCCCGCTCACCGCCTGAGGTTCGACCCAAGGCCCGTGGTGTGGTGGGCTGCCCCACGGTGCTCGAGGCGCGCTTTCGAACCTTGCCATGGAATCTCCCCGTGACTAGCAACGACACGCCCCCTCGGCCCCGCGATGGGGTGGCACGCCCCGCGGCCGAGTACCCGCGCGTCGCGCTGCCCCTGCTGCAGCGGGCCCTGGACGCCAGTAATACCCTGGTCGTCATCGCCGAGGTGCAGTGCCCCGATCAGCCCTTGATCTTTGTCAACCGCGGGTTCGTACGCTTCACCGGTTATGATGAAGCCGAACTGTTGGGCCGCAATTGTCGCCTCCTCCAGTACCGTGCCGACGGCAGTCGAGACGACCACCAGCCCGGCATCGACGCCATTCGCCACAGCATTGCCCGGGGTGAAGGCCTGCGCACCGTGCTGCGCAATTACAAAAAGAGCGGCGAGTTGTTTTGGAACGAGCTATTTTTGTCCCCCGTGCGCGACGGTGGCGGCCAGTTGACCCACTACATTGGGGTACAAAACGACATCACCGCCCGCAAGCGGGCCGAAGATGCCCTGCTGGCCAGCGAGCGGCTGCTGTCGAGTTTCTACCACGGCGCCCCGGTGCCCATGGGCATCCTCGAAGAACGGGGGGGGCAATGGGTCCACGTGTCGGCCAACGCCGCCACGGCGGCGTTTTTTGCCACCACCCCCGGGGCGTTGGAGGGCGTTGCCCTGGAGGCGTTGGGTTACCCCCAAAGCGCCGTCGAGCGCTGGCGCAAGGCCGCCGTCCTGAGTCATCGCCAGGGGCGCCCCGAGGGGTTTCGTTGCCGGGTGACGAGGGGCCAACAGCAGCGCCAGCTCCAAGTGAGCGTCGCCCCCCTGGCTCCGGGGGCGGGTACCAAAGTGCGCTGTTCCTATGTCGCCGAAGACATCACCCAACGCCGGCGCCTGGAGCGAGAGATCTTAGATGTCCAGGGGCGGGAACAGGCGCGCATGGCCCGGGACCTCCACGACGGTGTGACCCAGCAGATCACCACCTTGTCCTACATGGCTCAGCTGGCCATGCAACGCCTGGAAGCCCGCAATGCCCCCGAGGCGGCCGATTTGCAGCGCATGGTGGCGTTGTGCCAGACCGCCGCCGCCCAGGCCCGGGGCCTGGCGCGGAGCCTGTACCCCGCCGACCTGAGCCGCGGTGGCTTTGCCACCGCCTTGAAGCAATTGGTGGATAACGCCCAACAGGCCTTTGGGGTGACCATCAATTGCCGGGCCGATCCCAACGCTGCCCTCGAGGGCGATGGCGCCCATCATCTGCTCTGCATCGCCCAGGAGGCCGTGGGCAACGCCGTGCGCCACGGGCGCGCTCGGCGGATCGACATCACCCTGACTCAAGACCAAGGGGTCGCCATGGGACGGCTAGTCATCGCCGACGACGGCCAGGGCATCGACCCCGGGTACCTGGCCCCAGGGGGGGGAAATGGCGG
>JBHJHK010000379.1:0-16950 GCA_050330975.1 Candidatus Competibacterales bacterium
GAGGTTGACCGTACGCCATTGACACACGGCCAAGACGGCACGCGCGAGGGCGTTCAATCGATGGTAAGTGAAGGGCAGATGGCGCTTGAAGGCCTGTCGCAGGGCCGATGCCGCGCGCCAATCGATCATGTTATTCACCCAGCATGAGGCTAAGTGGACTTGGTTGACGAAAATCACTAATGCTTTTGATGGTCGCTTGGATATGTGAGATTCCGTTGATCTGAAAATAGTGCTTTAGCGTACTGGAAATACCATGATTTATGGCTACAAGAATTTGATGGATTGGCAATAATGGCGGTCCCGTACTATTGTTTCCCCAGGGCTCGAAGGTCATTGAGTCTGAGGTCATCGCTTCTTTAGACCATAGCGTCAAATCTCATAAACGACAATAAGCATTTTTCCATACCAAAAGCTGTACAGATCCATCAAAGGCTGGATAAATTGGCATCGAGTGACAGTGATGTCTGCCACTCAGCTCTGGGGGGGATCGATATAGCGGTTGAGGTCTTAAATCCGCCTGGTGGGGATCCTGTTCGAAGAACAGGTTAGGGTAGCTCCAAAACTGGCCGTCCAGTAGTGACCGATTTGCCAGGCGGCACAGTTCGGCCGTGGCCCCGGAGAGCTGGGCGTTGGGGCAGCCACCGGGGCAACGGTTGTTGAGGGGATCCCACTGCGGCCAGCAACCCTGGGCCCGCACCAATAGCCGCGTGAGTAACTCCGATCTCCAGACGCATTGTTGAAGGCCTTGGACCAAACGGCCCCCACCGCCGTGCTGCTTCCCAGCCTCTTTCCTCTTTGTGTACGCCTTCAACGAGGCCCGTCTCAAGGTCCGGTTTTGAGCACACAGCCGCCCAGCAATACACCCGCCAGTTGGCTGTTGCCAGTGCAGTGGAGGCGATGTTGGCCGTGGTCACCCGCCAGTCGTGTTTCCCCCGCCAAGCCTATCTTCAGCACCTCGACTAGGCGAACGCATCGCTCACTGCGTTCTACCACAAGCTCAACGCTGTGGAACTATCGGTCCTTCTGTCTCGGCGCCCATTCCATGGCCCAGTCACCGAGGGGTTCCAAGACTTGGAACAATGATCGGCCATCATCCGTCAGCGCGTATCCATCCGGCGCTTTTGTCACGAGCCCGGCTGCCCTCAACTCCTTTAGGCGCGTGTTGAGCACGGTGGGGGAGGCAGAATTGCAGCGAGCCTGCAGATCGCGAAACGTCCGGTTTGCCCCCGCCAGATTCCACAATATCCCCATCGCCCAGCGGCGGCTCAGCAGATCAAAGAGAACCATTATGGGTTGCCCACTTTGCGAACCCCTCACCGGCGAGCCGTATCGGGGAATTGATACGCCAGGGTCTGCCGCGGCCACCCCTTCTTCGGTAAGGTCGTTATCTTGTGCCATTTTTTGCTTGCTACCAGTTTGGTAGCGCGGTATGCTACGGATAAAATAGCATTGCATAGCACTGCCAAAATGACAAGTCATCGCTGATTGGTCAGCGATGACCAACCAGCGATGACCAGCCTTAATGTCAATCAAAGCTAACGCTGTTCGGTACAATATTGCCCACCGGACAAACTCAGGAAGCGGTACCATTGTAAACGTGTCCATTGTCCACGCTTGGCGGGATCGCTTGGCACGAGATTTAAATTATTCTTGCTTCGACAACACAGCTATCTTCCAAAGGAACATGACATGAAAAAACTAGCACTGGCCGCCGGCCTTGCCACGGCACTCGTGATGGGAAGCTTTGCTGTTCCCGGCTATGCCTTTGATGAGAACTCAACGGCTGCCGTGAATGTGGATGAAACGGGTCTTGGTCTGCGGGGCTTTGACCCCGTCGCATACATCACCGTGGGCGAGCCGGCATCCGGTGAGGAAACAATCACCGCCAGCCACGAAGGGGTCACTTACCGCTTCGCCTCCGAACAAAACAAAGCAGCGTTTGTCGAGAATCCGTCAAAATTTGCACCACAGTATGGCGGGTTCTGCCAGATGGGCGCATCGCTTGGCAAAAAGCTCGATGGCGATCCCGAGGTGTGGCGGGTTGAGGGCGATAAGTTGTTCCTGTACGCGTACCCGGCTGCAAAGGAAGGGTTCATGCAAGATGTACCTGGAAACACGGTCAAAGCCAACACGAACTGGCCGTTGATCAAGGACAAAGCGCCGAAAGATCTTTGAGGTAGCAATCGTCCAGCAAAAATAAGCGAACTCAGCAATAAAGGGCTTGGGCGAGATTTATCTCGCCCTGCCCAAGACAGGTCATGATCGTGCATCGAGGAATCCTAGTGGTCGGAAGATCTCAAAGTCTGGAGATCAGACTTTCAATTTGATGCCTTGGTTTGAGTCTTTTTTAGCTACCACTACAGGCCGTAAGCTTACCTGTGGTGAACGTACGCTTTTGGTGGTGGTTTCAATTGATCGCTGTAACTGCTATCGTTATTAGTCTTTCTTTTTGAGTCACGATCCATCATTTAGTCTATTACCCTTAGCAAAATTGGATATTCCTTATGACGGGAATCATTGACCGCCGATTAAAAGAGCTGGGAATTGTGTTACCATCCCCAAGTGGCCCGGGCGCGAACTATGTGCCCTTCGTGCAGGAGGCGGGGTTGATCTTTATCACCGGCCAGCTCAGCCAGTGGAACGGGGAGCGGCGCTTCATTGGCAAGGTTGGCCAGGAGATCACCCCGGAGGAAGGCCTTCAGGCCGTAAGGCTTGCCGCCTTAAATGTGATCGCTCAACTGCGGATCGCCGTTGAACAAGACCTTGATCGTATCACGCGGTGTGTCCGGATCGCGGTCTATATCAACTCCGACCCAACTTTTCACGGCCAGTCGCAGCTCGCCAATGGCGCCTCTGACCTGTTTTTGAATATTTTTGGGCAGGTTGGCCGCCACACCCGAATGGCGATCGGGGTGGCTGCGCTACCCTACAACGTGGCGGCCGAGGTCGAGGGTGTTTTCGCGGCATCATAAATCTACAACCCTTTGGCCGCAGTTCCCTCATCAGTTTGACTGGATGGTTGATGACACAACCCAGTATCGTGCATCCGCCAAGGCGCGGTTCATACGGGAACGAAGGGGGAGACGGAGCTAAGCCATGCCAACGAAGGCAGACATCATCACGTCCGACATTTTAAGGTTCCAACAAGAGACGGCGGCGCGCCTGTTCGACGAGATTGCGGCCTTGAGCGCGGATGTCGAAGGCGTTAGCCGGCCGGCTTACTCCGCCATCGAAACGGAGACGCTCGACTATCTCGAGGATTTCGCACGGGAGAACGGTATCTCGGTGTCACAAAACGCAGCCCAGTGCGACGTGTTTTCACTTCCTGAGGACGCCGCTGCCGATCAGTTTGTCGCCCTTGGATCGCACGTCGACAGCGTTCCCCGGGGAGGAAACTTCGACGGTCTAGCCGGGGTTATCGCCGGGCTGCTCTGCCTCCTCAGGGCTTGCAAGGAGGAGGCGCGTTTCAGGCGCCCGGTCAAAGTTCTTGCGATGCGTGCCGAGGAAAGCGCCTGGTTTGGCCCTTGTTATATCTCCTCGAAAGCCATGCTGGGAGCCCTGAGTAAGGCGGAGAGGTTCGCCGTTCACAATGGTGACGGCCGAACGCTTGAAGCGCACATGCAGGCAATCGGGATCGACGTGGACAAGGTGCGCCGGCAAGAACCGCTGGTCGATCCGAAGTCCTTCTTGGAATATATTGAACTGCATATTGAACAGGGCCCGCTCCTGGTCGAGAAGAATCTAGCGGTAGCAATCGTCTCGGGCATCCGCGGCAATATTCGGCACAAGAAGATTCGGTGTATCGGCGAACCCGGGCACTCGGGCGCCGTACCGCGGGCCTATCGCCGCGACCCAGTGCTGGCGATCTGTGATCTCCTGCACCGCCTCGATGAAAGCTGGCTGACGATTCTCCAGAAGGGTGGGGATCTGGTTATGACTGCCGGAATCGTTGCGACTGACCCGGAAATGCACTCGCTTTCGCGGATACCGGATCTGGTCGACTTCAGCTTCGATATTCGTAGCCAGAGCACCGAGACCTTGGACGGAATGCGTGAGCTCTTGCACCACGAGATGAAGATGATCGAGCGCGAACGCAAGGTGCGGTTCGAACTCGACGAGGAGCTTTCGACGGCCCCCGCGCTCTGCGATCGGAAGGTTGTTGATGGTCTGCTCGCATCGATGGAACGCTCAGGGCGGGAGCCTTTCGTCATGGCTTCCGGCGGTGGACACGACGCCGCCGTGTTCTCGAATGCCGGGGTCCCGACGGCCATGGTGTTTGTGCGCAACCGCAACGGCTCCCACAACCCTAAAGAAGCCATGGAGATTCCCGACCTGCTTGCCGGGTCCTCGATCATCTACGACTATCTCATGGGAACCGGCTCGTGATGTGGCAAGACACGGGCTGGAAACTCTTTTCCCTAGCCATAGCCGCGGTTTTGAAGGGCCGCCGCTGGTATTGCTGCGAAGGAGCATGGGCCAGCCGTTCGCAATCACCTAACTTGAGGGGAGCTCACCAATGTTCTCAAACACCTTCCCCGACCGGGACCTGATCGCCGAGATGACAGCAAAGATGCTTATCGAGATCAGCGCTGTCCATTTCAACGCGGAAAAGCCCTTCACCTTCAATTCCGGCCTCACGAGCCCGGTCTACATCGACTGCCGGAAACTGATCTCTTACCCGCGAATCCGCAACGCACTGATGGACTTTTCCGTATCGGTGTTGCTGCGAGACGTGGGCTTTGAACAGTTTGACGCTGTCGCCGGCGGTGAGACTGCGGGTATTCCCTTCGCTGCCTGGATCGCCGAACGGATGGGCCTGCCGATGCAATATGTGCGCAAGCAATCCAAAGGCTTCGGGCGCGACGCGCAAATCGAAGGCGATATCATCGAAGGCCAGCGCGTGCTGCTCGTCGAGGATCTGACAACGGACGGTGGCAGCAAGATCAAGTTCTGTGAGGCTCTGCGCCGGGCTGGTGCCGAAGTTAGCGATACGATAGTTATTTTCTACTACGATATCTTCCCGCAAACGCGCGAATGCCTGAAATCCCATGATCTCCGACTTCATTCCCTAGCGAATTTGTGGGATGTGCTGAAGGTCTGCAAGGCGAACGGCTACTTCGACACCGAGACCCTCGGCGAGGTGGAATGCTTTCTCAATAAACCCCTTGCCTGGTCTGGCGCCCATGGTGGCGCAACTGAGATCCTAAAGCAAACTTGGTAGGGATGGCACCCATGTGGGTACACCTGACCGATCTTCTGAGTGGCGAGGAATCGGGTGTTCACGCCTACCAAGAATGTATGCGGGCTGCGGAAGCCGCGGCCAAGTTCCCTCAAAGCTACTACTCATCAAAGCCGCTACAGGTTGGGGCTAGTCTCTTTTGTTATAATGGAGGATAGCAGTGGCGATGGCAAATAGCAACGGCGGTGACAGGGTGTGAAAGTAAATCTCGTCGGAGGAATTATAAATAACGCTCACGTCCAGGGACGCGAGTTCGCGGGCGTCCACTGAAGCGTGCTGTTAAGTTTTGAACCGTGAGGCATAATTGGAATCGAGTATCTCGTCCATTCTCTCGATTCTTGATAAGGCCTCTTTGATGTCAAAGCTTCTATCTTCAATAACTACCAGGGCTTCATTATGAAGAGCATAAGCTAAGTTGTATGGTGAAGCGCTCAATGCCACAGGCGTCCATGGGCCTTATGATTTCGAGCCCGTAACGATGTGCGCCTGTACTGAAAACTCAACGGTCCCGTTGGAGCGTGTAAATGGCTTCAGCGCCGTTTCTGCCTCGTTGGATACAGCATCAACGGTGGCTTGATCAAGCTCGATTCCAGCAAAGGGAAACCATCCCTTGACGTCCGCTAAAATCATGCCCTCAACATTTGGAAAGTGAGCCTGACCCTTTTGTGTCACGATCTTCGCTGAACGGATGCCCGCACTGACGAACAGCGATGCAAGCCCGTCGATATCGCCCATCGAGAAAGCCATGCCAAGTGCATCGCCAACTGACTTGCCGATCAGGCGCTCGTACACATCAGCGATGGCAGCACAGGCGGGAATATCTTCTAGGGAGCCGAACACCGCCACCGCCAAACAGCCACCCGGTCTTAGGACACGCCTCATTTCTTGTAGTGCGGCCACTGGGGCAGGGAAGAGCATCAGCCCAAACTGGCAGAGTACGGCATCAAAGCTCTCGTCTTCATAGGGCAAGGCTTCAGCGTTCGCCTCATGCCAGGTAATTCCAGGTGAGATTCGTTCTGCGACGGCTAACATCCCAGGATTGATATCGACCCCCGACACTGTTCCAGCTGGACCAACCCGTTTGGCAAGGACTCGTGTCAGCATTCCGGTACCACAGGCAACGTCCAAGACATCTTGGCCGTCGCCGATGCCGGCTGCATCCGCCAGCCGGTGAGGCCATTCCGCAATCAATGCGGGAGCAAGGAGGCTTTCGTATGCTTCCGCAACCTTCTTAAGCTCCTGAATACTGAGTTCACTCATTGGGTAGTCCCTCAAATTGAATATCATTAAACTCATCTCGTATGTGCGCCCAAGGTTTTTTGCTGATTTTCATTGTAGTGATGAACAAAATACCGGATGGCACCAATATGATTTGAGGTTTTTTAGAGATACTGAGTGCTTTTCTCGCAAGTCGTGATATGCGCTGGCGAAACGTATTATTCAGACGTTCGATACGATTCGTTTCACCGGTCTCTTTACCAACTGCCCGGCGCCAATTCTTGGGAAAAACCGCTTCATAGACCTCCCGGGAATCGCTATAGCACACAGCACATTGGCGATAAACGGCAGGTCGCGAGTTCCAAAGATGACGCGCAGAATCCCGGCTGCGATCGTCAATGTAAAGACCCACGATTTCTCGGGTATCACGATCAAGAGCCAACCAAACCCACTGTTTCTTCTGATGGTTTCCAACAAATGACCACGGCTCATCGGCTTCAAGTATCAAACGGCCTTTTTTTTGGACATCACATCAAGCACCCGAGGTGTTTGATCGTATTTCTGGTTCACATAATCCCGAAGCATTCAGATGCGAGCGCTGCATCCACTCTCGTTGAGCACCGATTCATCGCGCCGCAGCCCTGCTTCGAGCTTTTCTGCTGTAAGCCCCGGCTAGCGGCTGTAGTCGACAACATCCGGATGGAGGCCGATCAGTAGTACTCTCTTTGAATCCACGGCTTACTCCCCGCCTACAAGTCTACGCCAAGCCGCTCGAATGTTGATCATTGATCTGTTCTCAAAATGACACAAGGCGGCCTAGATCGAGAATGCCTAATATGCATCGTCGTCGGTCGTCTCCGTTATCTCGAAGAAGACATCTGTGAGGATCCCCGGCAGGGGCAAGTCAAAATGGTTGTGGAAGGAGGCCAAGCCCGTCAGAGAACCCGCCACCAACCCCGAGCCGTGGTAGCCCCTGCGAGCGGGCGATGACTTTCTTTTTGGCCGGGCGACCGAGGACGTTGTTGTCGTAGCGCACCAGCTTGATGTGGGTCTCGCTGGCGTCCGAGCTGCCGAGGCCAAAATAGACGTGGTCAAGGCCCGTGGGCGTGCGTTCGGCGATCATCCGCGCCAGGGTGACCGTCGCCTCGGTGCCGTGGCCCATATAGGCGTGGTAATAGGCCAATTGGTGGGCTTGCGCGGCGATGGCCTCGGCGATCTCGGAGCGACCGTAGCCCACGTTGATGCAGTAGAGCCCGGCAAAGGCGTCCAGCAGCCGGTTGCCGTCGCGATCGATGATGTGGGCGCCCTCGCCGCCTTGAATGAGCCGTCCGGGCCCTCTCCCGGGCGTGGGCGGCTAAATGGGTGGAAGGGTGGACGAAATGGGCGCGATCCCAGCGGTCGATGGCGTCGTTGTTTCTCAATCGTCGTCCTCGGCGCGGTAGAGGTATGGTGTAAATTTAGTAGGTGACCTTTGGCGACGAGGCACAACATTCAACGCGACCTTCGAAAAGAGTTCAAGGCGCCCACCGCAAAGAGGCGCATCTGAGCTCGGCCTTGCTCCGTAAGATTGCACTAATGCCTGGGCGTGAATTTTCCAGCAGAGATGAACTGTGATGTTCCACTGACAACACCTCGGGATTTCATGTCCTATGTCTTCGCATCTACTCAATGTGGGTTTATCGATCTTCTTGTTCGTCATCGCCGGTTGTGCCAGTACGAGCTCCCGGGCTCCCGATTCCGCTGCTACCTTCACCCATTTAGTGACGGGACAGGAAACCGCCCGTGGGACTTTCCGTGGAGAGAGCGACCACGTCACGACTGGCCATGCCAGCGTATTCCGCAGTCGGGGACAATGGGTCATCAGCTTGGCCAGCGACTTTAGCCTCGATGGCGCACCGGACCCCAAAGTGGGTTTGGGCAACAATGGCTATCGCCCAGAGAGCCAGCTCGGCGAGCTCAAGCAGCTCAATGGCGCCCAGGTTTACGTCCTGCCCGCCGGGCTCGACATCGGTGACTATAACCAGGTTTGGATCTGGTGCGAGCAATTTAACGTACCCTTGGGAGTCGCTGAATTGACTCTGTTATAGTCCAGAAACAAACCTGTGATTTGCTGTGCCCGATTGCATTTTTCCAGCGCAAGGGTAGTAACCCAAGGCAAATGGTGAGGTGACCTGTGATGTCCCGCCATCGATCGGCGCTCACCATTCACATTGGCGCATCACACTGGATCGCAGGTATCGACCCGTTGGGCAACCCTCCCCATGGCAACCCCCCCTCAATCCCCGTCTCTCTGTTCCACCCGGGTCCCCCGCCCTTGGGCCAAGGCATCCAACGCCGCAGCGACAATACCGTGATAGCCCGTACAGCGACATAAATGACCCGACAATACATCCCGCACCCGGGCCTCATCGGCCTCGGGCTCTTCCCGGAGCAGCTGGGTCAAACTCATCAAAATCCCCGGGGTACAAAACCCGCACTGCAGGCCGTGGTGGCGACGAAAAGCCCCTTGGAGGGAATTTAGCCCCCCATCAGACGGATTGAGACCCTCCACGGTATCCACCCGCCGCCCCTGAACCTGGACGCCGTACACAAGACACGCCCGAGTGGCACAGCCGTCCACCAACACCGTACAGGCCCCACACACCCCGTGCTCACAGCCCACGTGGGTACCGGTGTAACCCAACCCATGGCGCAACACATCGCTCAACAGCCAGCGGGGCTCCACTTGAGCCGTCACCTCCCGACCGTTGAGGATAAATGTCACCGGATGACTTTCATGTCCCGAAAGATAGCGCACCCCGGGCCTCCTCGATCAATTGTTTCCCCAGACGCCGCACCAACTGGCGCCGGTAGCGAGCGCTGGCATGCTTGTCGTCGTAACCCTCCAAGGTCCAGGCAAACTCGTTGAGGGCCGCCACCAAGTCGTGGCCAGCGATGTCCCCCGGCAGATTCTTCACCGCCGGGACATCCGCCACCCCGCCGACGCCAATCCGAATCCAGTCAGCATCCGCCACCACCGCCAAGGCCACCAAGGCAAAATCCCCGTGGCGCTGGCCCACCTCCCGAAACCGGCTCACGGCCTTCGTCGGCAGAGGAGGAAAGCGCACCGCCGTGATCAACTCGTCAGGGGCCGTGGCAGTGCGCAACATCCCCAGCTGAAACTCCGCCACCGGCAGGGTGCGAACCCCCCGCCGGCTCTGGAGTACCACCTCGCCCCCCAGCACCGCCAAGGCCAAGGGCAGCTCAGAGCTGGGGTCGGAATGGGCGATGGAACCACACACCGTGCCCCGCTGACGGGTGGGGTAATGACCCACCCAGGGCAACACCTGGTGGAGCAACGGCTGGCACTCCACCAGCCCCGGCCAGCGATACAGCCGCTCCTGGGTCACTGCCGCCCCCACCTCCAGACCGTGGCGCTGGGCTTTGATGGCATCGAGCTCCTCCAACCGGGAAATGTCCACCACCACCCGGGGCGTCACCAAGCGCATGTTGAGCATGGCCGCCAAAGACTGCCCCCCCGCCAGGGGGCGGGCCGCCTCGCCGTGTTGGGCCAGCAACTCCAAGGCCTCGGCTAGGTGGTCGGGGACGGCGTAGTCAAAGGGGGCGGGCTTCACGGCAACACACCGGCAAACACCCGCTTCACCCAGGCCAACAACGCCGGCGTCCGCCTCGGCCGCGGCCGCTGTTGGCCAATGAGGCGGCGAAAGAATTGGTCGATCACCGTCCGGGTCGCCCCCTCCAGCATGCGCCCCCCTACAGCAGCTACCTTACCGGTGATCAACACCGCGTACTGGTACTCCACCTGGGTCCCCCCCGCCACGGGTGTCAGCAGCAAACGCCCCTCCCCCGTGGACGACCCCAAGGGCCCCTCGGCGCCCCCCCGCAGGGTCAACGACTGGGGTTTAACCATGTCTTCCATGGCCACCGTGGCCATAAAACGCCCCTTGACCGGACCCACCCCAAGACTGGCGTCGGCTCGCCAGGCGCATTCCCCCACCCGCTCTAACTGGCGACAACCGGGAATCAACCCCGCCAACCGCACCTGGTCAAAAAGCGTCGCCCAAATGACCTCGGCGGGGGCGGGGACCACCGTCGACCCCTGACCTTGGACCCCGTGTCCGTCCCCTAAGGGCAGCCGGGGCCCCTGGGGTCGGGGGGGCCTGGGATCGGCGGGCTCCTCCACCTCCGCCTCCAACAGAGCCAACACCCGGGAGCGGGTCAAGGGCAAGGTGGTGACCGGGCAATCGATGGCATCGGCCACGGCGTTGGCGATGCACACCGGGGTGGACATGCAGTTGCCTTCCCCCAACCCCTTGGCCCCCAAGGGGGTAAAAGGAGAGGGCGTCTGGTGATGGAGAATGGTCAAAGGCGGCACTTCACAAGCCGTGGGAGGAAGGTACTCCGCCAAGGTCCCCGCCTGGAAACCGCCGTCGGGGCCATAGCTCAGCTCCTCCAACAACGCCGCCCCCAAGCCGTGGGCAAAGGCCCCCTGGATCTGGCCGTCGGCCAACTTGGGGTTGAGCAACCGCCCGGCATCGTGGAAGGTGACGTAGCGGTCAATGGCCACCGCCCCCGTGTCCCGATCCACCTCGACACCGCAAAAATCGATGATCAAGCCGTGGGTTCCCGAGGAGTTGACCCGATCCTCCCCGTCGGGCTCCGCGAGCTGGGGCATGGTCCAGTGCTCGGTCTCCCGCAGCCCCAACCCCGCGGCGGCGGGTACCGATAACGGCGACCAGTGGGCGGCGGCGGCGACCCGGGAGATGGGGAGCCCCAGCTTTGGCTCACCACGACAAAACGCCCGGCCCCCGGCCAAGTCCACGGACTCAGGGGTCACCCCCAACTGGGCGGCCGCCGTGGCCACCAACCGTCCCCGCAGCTTGAGGGCCGCCCGGTGGACGGCGCCGGCCACCGCCCCGGCAAAGCGACTGGAGTAATTCCCCGAGGCGATGGACCACGGATCTTTGAGGGTGTCGTGGTCGGTGGCCACGGCTACATCTTGGGGCTCGACCCCCAAGACATCGGCCACCACCTGGCCAATCACCGTGCGGTGGCCCTGGCCCTGGGGCACCGAAGCCACCACCACCGACAGCGATCCCGTGGGGTCAAAGGCCACCGTGGCGCTGGCCAAGGCGCCGTTCTTGGGGCCCGCTGCGGCCCGCTCCCCGGGGGAGAGGAGGGTGGTGATGTAGCCCATGTTGGAGATGGAAGGCTCCACCGCCACGCTGTAGCCAATGCCATAGAGCTTTCCCGCACGGCGCTTGGCCTCTCGGTTGGCCTTGAGGGCCTCCAGCTCCCCCTCGTCCACAGCCCGAGCCAGGGAACGGGGATAGTCCCCAGAATCCAACAACGCCCCCGCCGCCGTGGGGTAGGGCATGGCCTCCCCGGGCACCAGGTTGCGCCGCCGTAGCTCCAGGGGATCCAAACCCAGCTCCCGAGCGGCAATATCCATCAGCCGCTCTAGGGGAAAGTAAACCTGGGGACCGCCGAAGCCCCGCATCAACCCCGTGGGGGTCTTGTTGGTCACCACCACCCGGTTGCGGATGGCCAAATGGGCCACGGCGTAGGCCCCGGTCATATTGCCGTGCATCCGGTAGAGCGTCGCCGGCTCCGGGGCCTTGAGGTAAGCGCCGCAGTCCTCCAGTTGGTCGTAGTCCAAGGCCGACAACCGCCCAGCGTCGTCCAGGGCCGCCTTGAGGGTGGTGACCCGGTTGGTGGAGGCGGTGGCCGCCGTCAAATGCTCCAAGCGGTCCTCCAGCCACTTCACCGGCCGCCCCGTGAGCCGCGCCGCCAAGGCCACCGCCACCACGTAGGGAAATACCGCCTGTTTCACCCCATAGCTTCCCCCCGAGTCCGGGGGGGTGACGAGACGCAGACGATTGCCCGGGACCTCGAGGGAGCGGGCCATCACCGGGTGGAGGGTGTAGGGACCCTGGAAGTTGGTGGTGACCTCATACACCCCTTCTCCAGCCCGATAGTGGGCCAACACCCCCAAACATTCCACGGGGGTACAACTGTTGCGAGGATAAGCCACGGTGGTCTCCACCACCCGGGCCGCCCGGGCAAAGGCCCCCTCGGGGTCGCCGTAGCAAAAGCGGCGTTCGTGGAGCACGTTGCTCGGGGTGTGGGGGTGGAGACGCTCGGGGCCGTCGGCTGCGGCCACCAGGGTGTCCACCACCACCGGTAGGGGAGCATAGCGAACCTCCACGGCCTCTAGGGCGTCCTCGGCCCGGTAGCGGTCCCCAGCCACCACCATGGCCACGGGCTCCCCACCATAGCGCACCCGCCCCACCGCCAAAGGGTACTGGGGAGCGTCCACCTTGACCCCGGAGAGAAAGGGCTTGCAGTGGGCCCTTAGCTGGTCGCCCGCAATCACCGCCGCCACCCCGGGCAGGGCGCGGGCTTTGGTGGCGTCGATGGCCTCAAGGCGGGCATGGGCAAAAGGAGAGCGCAGAAACGCCACCTGGAGGGTGCCGGGGGGCAGGGGTAAATCGTCGAAGTAGCGCCCTTCCCCCCGCAGTAAACTCAAATCCTCGACGCGCTCCAAAGCGCGACCGACAAACGGCGCCGCCATGGGATACTCCTCGAACGCTGGCCGTTGGAGTTCATTGAATCAAGAAGATGCAAAATCAAGAAGATACAAAGCCTTAGCCGATCATAAGGCCAGGGTGGGAAAAAAAACATATTCGACGACAAATTTCCCCCAAGGGCTCGAGGGGCGACGACCGTGCAGATCGCCAAATCTCTTGTATCCTTAAGGGCAACGATAACCGTGGCGAGGGATCATCCCCTCCCACCGCCCCCCCCGGGCGATAAAACCACCACCACGAGGAGATGCTCTACCATGAACCGCGACCTGTATCGCCGCGGCTTGGCCCCCCTGGCCTTGACCCTGGCTCTGACCTTGGGGGCCCCCCCGAGCTTTGCCGCCGAACCCCTCAAAATCGGCGTCCTCGCCACCCTAGAGGGCACCTACACGGTCCTGGGAGAGGACAGCATCCGCGGCCTGGAGCTGGCCCTGAGGGCATTTGACAATCGTGCGGGTGGGCGGGAGATCGAAATCATTACCGCCCCCACCGACGCCAGCCCCGACTCCGCCCTGCGGGCGGTGCGCAAGGTCGTCGAACAAGACCAGGTGGACATCGTCATCGGCCCAGTGTCGGGCTCCGAGGGGATCGCGGTTAAAAACTACGCCAAGACCCAACCCGGCGTCACCTTCGTCAACGGCATCTCCGGCGCCCAAGAGACCACCTACGTGGAGCCCGCGGATAACTTCTTTCGCTTCAACATGGACGGCGCCCAGTGGTCGGCGGGCCTAGGGGACTACATCTACAACGAAAAGGGCTACGAGTACATCGCCACCATCGGCGAGGACTATTCCTTTATCTACACCCAGATCTTTGGCCTGGCCCTAGAGTACTGTAGCCTCGGGGGCGAGATCACCGAGCGCTTTTGGGTGCCCCTGGGGACCAAGGACTTTAGCTCCATCATCGCCGCCCTGCCCGACGACGTGGATGCCATCTACTTGGGTCTGGGGGGCGGCGATGCCGTCAACTTCCTCAACCAGTACCAACAGGCCGGCGGCAGCGCCAACCTGGTGGGGGGCACCATCATGGTGGACGGTACGGTGTTGAACTCCCGGGGCCGGGCCAAAGAAGCCCTCATCGGTACCCCCGCCTCGGGACCCCAGGCCGACAACTGGGACGCGGAGGGCTGGCAGACCTTCGTCAAGACCTACCAAGACGCCTTCCCCCCCGACCAGCGCTTCAATTCCCCGTCGCTGTTCGCCACCGGCTACTACAACGCCGCCACGGCGGTGTTCAGCGTCCTCGACGATATCGAAGGGGACTTGAGCGACGGCCACGCCAAACTTCGCCAGGGCCTCTCTGAGATCGAGCTGGACGCCCCCAACGGCAAGATCCGCCTGGACGACAACCGCCAGGCCATCGGCACCAACTTCATCATCGAAGTGGTCCAGCGGGACGATGGCACCCTGGGGACCGAAGTGGTGAAGGTAGTCCCCGGCGTCAGCCAGACCCTGGGGCTGGACCCCGAGGTCTTCGCCCAGGTGGGCATTCCCGGCCGCGACGTGCCCGAGTGCAAGAAGTACTATTGAGATTACCACTGGGGTCGGCCGGCTACGGCTGAGACCCTCCCCCCCGGGCGCGGTCCAGCCGCGCCTGCCGGATGATCGAGGCCTATGAACACTGCCCCGTCGGTCTACCTCCCCCTGGCGGCCCACCATGGCCACCCCACCGCGATCCCCCCCCGGGGGGCGGTTCCCAGGGACCCCAGCATCCCCTGGGGAGGATGCCTGTGAGCGACGTCGTCGGCCCAGCCCCCGCCGGCGCCCGGGGCCTCGGCCGCCCGCCCCGCTGGTTGATCCCCGCCGTGTTGGCGGCGGCGGTGTTGCTGTGGCTCATCGTCGCCCAGTGGCCCGAGGCCCTCGAAGACCTCATCGGCCGCAAAAAACTGTTCCTCAACGCCCTGTTCAATGGCATCACCCTGGGGGCGCTGTACTTTTTGGTGGCCGCCGGATTTACCCTGATCTTTGGCCTGATGCGCAACGTCAACCTGGCCCACGGCACCCTCTATTTATTGGGGGGCTACATCGGCTATGAGGTGGCCGAGGCCAGCGGCTCTTGGCTGTTGAGCTTTGTGGTGGCCTTTGTCGCCGTGGCCCTGGTGGGGATCGTCCTCCAGGTGGGGGTGTTCCGCCGCATGGAGGGCCAAGAGCTGCGCCAAACCCTGGTGACCATCGGCATTTCCATCGTCCTGGCCGATGTGATCCTGTGGATTTGGGGCGGGGATTTCTACCAGATCCTCGCCCCCCGCTGGCTGTCGGGCCCGATGGAATTGCCCCTGGTGACCGGGGTGAGCCGCCGGGGAGACCTCATCTACCTCAAATACCCCACGGTGCGGTTGGCCATCTTCGCCGCCGCCGTGGTCATCGGCATCGGCATGGCCCTGTTGCTCACCCGCACCCGCGTGGGAATGTTGATCCGGGCCGGGGTGGACGACCGGGACATGCTGGCGGCCACCGGGGTCAATACCCAAGCGGTATTTGTCTCGGTGTTCGCCTTTGGCGCCGGCCTCGCCGGCCTCGCCGGGGTGGTGGGGGGCACCTTCCAGTCCCTGGCCCCGGGGGAGGACATCCGCTTTTTGTTGGCCTCTTTAGTGGTGGTTATCGTCGGGGGTATGGGCTCCATCACCGGCGCCGCCCTGGGGGCGCTGGTCATCGGCCTCGCCGAGCAGTTTGGCTCGGTGTACCTCCCCACCTATGCGGTGGTGTTGACCTTTTTGATCCTGGTGCTGGTGCTGGCCTTCCGCCCCCAGGGCCTCATGGGGCGGCGGTCCTCGCCGGCCGCCGGTGGTAAGCCCGCCGTCCGCCCCCCGGGAGCGGCCCCTGCCGCACCGCCCCCCGCCGTCCCCCCGGCCACCGGCCAAGGCCTGGGCCATCGGCTGAGTCGTTGGCTCCAACACCACCCCGGGTCGGTGCTGAGCGCGGCGTTTTTGCTGTGTCTGCCGGCCTTTGCCAGCGATTTTGTCCAGTTTCAGCTGTTTGTCTGGACCTTTATCCTGGGGATGATCGCCCTGAGTTTGATGTTCCTCGCCGGCTACGGCGGTATGGTGAGCCTGGTGCAGATGAGCGTCGCCGGCCTCGCCGGCTATTTGGTGGCCATCTTCGGCGACAGTGGGGTGGCCACCATCAGCCTCGGCTGGCCCTGGTGGTTGGCGGTGCCCTTGGCCATCGCCTTCGCCGTGGGCTTTGGCACCTTGAGCGGCGCCCTGGCAGTGCGCACCGCCGGGATCTACACCATCATGATCACCCTGGCCATCTCCGCGGCGTTTTTCTACTTTGCCCGCCAGAACTACACCCTTTTCAACGGTTTCAGCGGCTTTAACTCCGTGCGTCCCCCGGTGCTCTTCGGCGTCGACTGGCGGGATCCCACGGCGTTTTACTATTTGTCCTTGGGCTGTGCCGCGGCGAGCTTTGCCCTGGTGAGCTAAGTGGCCCGGGCCCCCTTTGGCCTGGCCCTCCAGGGGGTGCGGGACAACCCCCGGCGGATGGCGGCCATGGGCTTTGACGTCACCTGGCACCGCATCGCCGCCTACGCCTTTGCCGCCGCCATCGCCGCCGTGGCCGGGGTGTTGCTGGTGTGGCACAGCGGCCAGATCTCCCCGGGGACCGTGGGCATCGGCCCTGTGATCGATATCTTGGTCATCGCCGTGGTGGGGGGGCTGGGGAGCCTCGTGGGGCCGTTTATCGGCGCTTTTCTCTATGTGGTGCTGCGCACCTTTGCCCTGGACGTCCTGGTGGCCATGGGGCTGGACGGCCAGCGCTTCCAGTTGCTCATCGGCACCGGGTTCTTGCTGGCGGTGTTCTTTTCCCCCGACGGCCTGTTGGGGCTTTGGAACCGGCTCAAGGCGAGCCTTGGGGAGGGCCGGCGCTCCTTGGCCGAGCGCTATAGGTCCCCAACGGCGGGCGGGGG
>JBHJHK010000380.1:0-3555 GCA_050330975.1 Candidatus Competibacterales bacterium
GCGCAAGAAAGGACTCAGCAACAGCAACAGCATCCCAAACCGCCCCGCGGTGAAGAGCAATGGGCCAAAGTGCACCGTCCCCGCCTTGGCGGCGATGAAATTGAAGGCCCAAGATAAGTTGACCACCATGAGCAATACGACGTGGGAAGGGGGCATGGCGGCGGACTGTGGGGGAGGGAAAACGATAATCCCCCAGGACCGCCCGGGGTACAAGGGGATATGGGGAATACTGGGGGATGGGGCAACGGACGGGGGTATCCCCCGCCCGTCGAGGCAACCCTCGCCGGAGCCTCAGCGAGGCTCGGTCATCAGCCCGCGGATGATGGCGTAGCAGGCCAGCAACAACACCACGGTGAAGGGAAAGCCCGTGGAGACCGCCATGGCTTGGAGGGCCCCAAGGCCGCCGCCCACTAGCAAGACGATGGCCACCACCCCCTCGAAGATGCACCAGAACACCCGCTGGGACACCGGGGCGTTGACCTTGCCCCCGGCGGTGATGGTGTCGATGACCAACGACCCGGAGTCCGACGAGGTGACGAAGAACACCACCACCAGCACAATGCCGATAAACGAGGTGATTTGGGCCAGGGGCAATTCGGCCAGCATCTCGAACAGCTTGAGTTCCAAGGGGGCGTTCACCACCGCCTGGTAGCCGTCGTTGACGATTTGGCTGATGGCCGTGCCGGCCAAGGCGGTCATCCACAGCACCGAAACCAAGGAGGGTACCAACAACACGCTGATGATAAACTCCCGCACCGTCCGACCCCGGGAGACCCGGGCGATGAACATGCCCACAAAGGGCGACCAGGAGATCCACCAGGCCCAGTAGAAAGCCGTCCAGCCCTGGCTGAAGTTAGCGTCTTCTCGACCAAAGGGGTTGGACAGGGGCAAGAGGTACTCGCCGTAGGCCACCAGGTTGGTGAAAAAGCCGCTCAACAGGGCGAGGGTGGGACCCACGGCGAGGACGAACAACAGCAACAACCCCGCCAACACCATATTGATTTCCGACAGCCGCTTCACCCCGGCATCCAGCCCCGCCACTACCGAGATCAAGGCGACGGCGGTAATGGCGGAGATCAACACCAGTTTCGACGTATCACTGACCGGTAGGCCAAACAAATACTCCAGGCCGGCGTTGGCCTGTTCGGCGCCAAAGCCCAAGGAGGTGGCCAGGCCAAACAAGGTGGCAAACACCGCCAGGATATCGATGACATGCCCCGTCCAGCCCCAGACCCGCTCGCCGAAGATGGGGTAGAACACCGAGCGCACCGTCAACGGCAGGCCCTTGTTGTAGGAAAACAGGGCCAGGGCCAGGGCGACGATGGCGTAAATGGCCCAGGGGTGGAGACCCCAGTGGAAAATGGTGGCCGCCATACCCAGCCGCTCGGCTGCGGCGGGGTCGTCGGCCGCGGCCCCCAAGGGCGCCCAGTCGGTGCGGCTGCCCTCTTCCATCGCCGTGCCCCCTAGGGCCGAGTTGAAGTGGGAGATGGGCTCGGAGACGCCGTAGAACATCAAGCCAATGCCCATACCGGCGGCGAATAGCATGGCGAACCAGCCGGTATAGGTAAAGTCGGGCTTGGCCTCTTTGCCCCCTAGGCGCACGTTGCCCAGGGGGGAAACGATCAAAAACAGGCACAGCAAGACAAAGACATTGGCCGCCGAGAGGAAGAACCAGTCGAAGGTGGAGGTCAGGTTCTGGCGCAGCCAATTGAAGGCCGCCTCGGCGTTGTCACCTAGGGCGATGGTGATGAGCACAAAGGCGATGATGGTGATCCCGGAGATCAAAAACACCGGATTGTGGATGTCGAGGCCAAAGGGCCCCAGTTTGGGTTGGATGTTATCCTGGCCGATTTGATAATCGGTCTCGATCAGGTTGGCATCTCCATCGGGGGAGATGATGCCCTGATCGCCATCACTCATGGTCGACATGGAGCGTGTTTCCTCAGCTAGATGATCGGTGGCGGTGCGAAGGGTGGGGCTGCCGCAGCGCCCCTCAGCGGACCACCAAGACGGATACTTTGGCGTGGGAGGCGACGTAGCCGGCGTTGGAGGCGAACAAGTGTTCGGGTAGGCCCGGAACGTGGGAGCCCATGACCACCAAGTCGGCCCCTACCTCGCCGATCACCCGGCGCAGCTTGGCGTCGAGGTCCACGGCCACGTCGTGGCTGGTGACGGCAAATGACGCGACTTGATGGCCATGGCGCTGGGCCTGTTGCTGGCCAAACTGCTCCAGCTTGGCGGCGAACTCCTGGGGTGTATGGGCGACCTCGCTGGGGGCCGAATCCGTAACGCCGACGTAGCAAACCGGGATGCCATAGTGCTTGGCAAGATCAGCCGCCGTGGTCAGTGCCTTGTCCAGTGGCTCGACATGGGCGAGATCCACGGGCACCATAATCTTCTCATACATTGGATTTTACCCCCTTTATCGTTGAAGATTCTCCACACTGCAATGCAGTGCCAAGCGGCGTCAGCGGCAAGATGCTAGCCCAGAGTGGCAAAACATGCAATATAACAATGGATTATAGTTAATTTTTCTTGCTTCATAGGGTTTTTTTTCGTGGATAAATCATCTTCAATGCAATAGAAAAATATTTCCTGATCAAAGCAAATAGTTGCCAAACGCGAAGGGATATCAGGGGCTTGGGCCCCCGGCTTGCCATCTGGACCACCGCCTTTTAAAGCCTAGTTCAGGGTGGTGGGATTTGCAGGTGTTTGGGGATACACTAAGAGATTAACAGAACCTTTCTTTGCGGCCTCGCCACGGCTGAGGCTTCGCCCACCGCCGGCTCCCCGGGGGGCCCGCGCCAAGGGTTTTGAAGGGGCCGCCGGGGTCGCCGCCACTCACCGCCGGGCCAACCAGTGGCCCAAGGTTTGAGGGCCCTCGCCCACGGAGTGTTGTTCCCCCATGACGCCGGGTATCCTCGCCGCTCAAAAGGCCACCATTTCCCACCGCATCCACGAATACCGCCACGATCCCCAGAGCGAGTCCTATGGCTTGGAGGCGGCGGAGAAACTGGGTCTCGACCCCGCCCGGGTGTTCAAAACCCTGGTGGTGACCTTGGACGACGGGGAACTGGCGGTGGCGGTGATCCCCGTGGCTGGGCGGCTGTCCATGAAGCGGGTGGCCAAGGCCTTGGGAGCCAAGCGAGCGGCCATGGCCGAGCGGTCGGTGGTGGAGCGGACCACGGGTTACGTCATCGGCGGGGTGAGTCCCCTGGGGCAGAAAAAGCGCCTTAGGACCGCCATCGACCCGGCGGTGGAGGCCTTTGAGACGGTGTTTGTCAGCGCCGGGCGGCGGGGGTTGGAGATCGAGCTGAGCCCCGTGGATCTCCTGGCCTTGACTCGTGGTCTAGTGGCGCCACTGTGCCAGGAAAATCATTCGGCCTGAGGGCTGGAGACGATGCCCCATCCCAGCGCGGAATCCCTTGGCCATGACCCCCACATCGCGCCCCCCCCCAACCCCCCCGGCCGAGGCCGCCCTCATTACCCCCACGGGTGTGAGGGATAACTGCCGCCCCACGGGTGACTGCGGGGTGGCGGCTGATATCCTCGCGG
>JBHJHK010000381.1:0-2283 GCA_050330975.1 Candidatus Competibacterales bacterium
CAAGGGGAGGGTCCAGGCGCCGGCGGCGCAGACCAGAGTCCCGGCCTCGACGTCGCCGTGTTCGGTTACCAAGCCCGCGTCCCGGCCGCCCGTCTGCTGGATGGCGGTGACGGCACAGGGAGTGTGGAACACTGCCCCCAGGGCCTCGGCGGCCCGGCGAAAAGCGGGGGCACCCCGCTCTGGGTCGGCGTGGCCATCGTTGGGGGTGTACAGAGCACCGCAGCAAGCCCCCTGGAACCCGGGGAGCTTTTCTTTGACTTCGGCGGCGGATAGCAGCCGGGTCTGGAGTTGATAGGGCCTGGCCGCCTCGATCCAGGCGGCGAATTCTGCCATTCGTCGGTCGTCGTAGGCCAAGTAGATCACCCCCTCCTGGCGCCAGCCCAAATCGGCGCCCAGCTCCCGCTCCAGGGATTGCCACAGGCGGTTGGCCTCGATCATCAATGGCAATTCCGCGGGATCGCGACCCTGCTGGCGGACAAAACCCCAGGCGCGGCTGGACTGTTCGCCGTTGACCGGGCCCTTATCGTACACGTGACAAGAGATACCCCGCTTGGCCAAGTAATAGGCCGTGGCGCAGCCTACGATACCAGCGCCGATGATGGCCACGGTCGGAGAAGAGTTCATGGTAGTCGATGCTCTTGGGAGGGGCGAGATTCGATGGGGGGTGGAGGCTTCAACGGATCTGGCCGTTGCCATCGTCTCGGGGAAGTAGAGGCAAACTCAGAGACATAAAAAGCGATAGCATCGTTGGAGACCGTTTGAGTCATAGTCTTGGCGCCCACACCCAAGAGCGAACGGCGACCATCGGTGGCAACGGCGCCAAGGTCGCGGCCCTGCAGGTGGGCGAGGCCCAGGGGCGAAGGTGTTCAGCGGCGGACGGCGAGTATCAATACACCTCGACGTCCACCCAAGCGGGCTTGGCCCCCACGTGTTCAAACCAACAAATATATTCGGCCACCAGATCGACGGCCAGGCAAAAGTGCCCTCGGTGGGGAAACACTAGCTCGACTTTTAGGGTGAGTCGCTCCCCGGGTTCCAGGATCTGGGGCAAGCCGCAGCGCAGAAAATCCCAGTTCAGAACCCGCTGGTCGCCGTCGCACAAGTGCACCCCCAACTTGACGACGCCAATGTCGTGGAAATTCTCACACAACCAACGGCTTTGACCGCGGTTGGCGATGTAGACCGTCAAGGGCAACGGGGTGTCCAGGGCCAACCGCGTCGACTTGGGCGCCACCTCCAGCTGATGGTCGAGCCCCTGGCTCGAGCGACTGTCGGGTCGGTAAGGGCCCTTGTGGAGGAAAAAGATGGTCTTGTTGGTAGTGACCTGACGCAGGTAATTCACCATCTGGCGCTCCAGGCGCCAAGCCCGCCAATCCGGTTGAATGATCCGGCGGTACTCATCCAACGACAGGTCCAAGTTGCCCAAAAGCTTGATGGCGATGTCGGTAAAGCCAAAGCGGCGGGCGATTTTGAAAATATCCTCCACCCGGATGTCGTTTTCCAACACGTCGAAGTGGGTCATTTCGTGTTGGGAGATGGGGGTTTGGGAGTGGTAGCGCCCAGGTTCGCTGAAGCCGGCGATGCCCCCCGGGGAGAGGACGCGGGCGAATTCGGCGAGGATTTCGCCTTGATTGGGGACGTGGTGAAAGGCGTCAAAGCACAGGATGCGCTCCACCGAGGCGTCGGGTAGCGCGATGTGACGACCGTCAAAGGGCAAAAAGGTCGGTTCAGCGATGGGTTTGCCCATCACCGGGTAATCCTTGAAGGCCTGCTCCCCCATGGCCAACGCCGTGGGGGAGGGATCGCAGCTGATGGTGCGACACTGCATCTGGGTGAGGAGGCGGGAGATCCAACAGGCCCCGGCGCCAAAGTCCAAGACCGACATCCCCTTGGCCAGATGGGGTCCCGACAACAACAGTCCCAAGTTCTGCAACATCTCCGGGCTTTGCTGGTGATCGAAGAAGGGCTTGGCGATGTGGGGGGTGGGGTCGCTGTGGGCGCGAAAGTAGTCTTCTGCCGTCTGACACAGTTCTTCGACGCTGAGGCGTTGGATCAGCGTTTGGGGATCGATGGTCATGGACGAGGGTTGGCGCGGCGTGGCGTAGCGTGGCGTGGACGTGTGGCTTGCAGTATATAGAATCTCGCTCGAGGGTGAAGGCGGGGCACTCGCCCGCCCCCCGAACCCCCCCGCCACAGGCCACCGAGCGCGGGGCTATTTTCCCAGACCCGGGGGGTCAAACAGCTCGCGCAACTCGCCGTAGCCCTCGGCTTACAACTGGTCGC
>JBHJHK010000382.1:0-2062 GCA_050330975.1 Candidatus Competibacterales bacterium
TTGGCCAGCTCATTTTGGCCGTGGCGGGTTACACCGCCGGGGAGGGTGCGGGGGCGCGCCACGGCAACGATATTCCCCCCTATCCCGAAACCCAGACCTACGTCCAGCGGGTGTTGCAATTCTACAATCACTACCGCTACCAGTGACGGGCGGCGACGTCCCGATTCAACTCGCCCCCCCGTTTCCCGTTTGAAGACCCTGCCTGCGAGGTCGCCCTGTGATTCTCCCACTCTGGCCACGGCTCCCTTTGGGTCTCCAAAGCGCGGGCCTCGCCGTCGGTCTCCTGGGGCTGGCGCTCATGGCGCCACCCCTCATGGCCCAGTTCAACTTGTCCACCCTCGCGGACCAGCGGGCCCAGTTCCTCGCCGCCGAGAGGGCCCTGGACGCCGGCCAGTGGGATCGAGGCCAAGCCCTGGCGGCCCAGCTGACCGACTATCCCCTCCACCCCTACCTGGAGAGTCGGCTGTTGCAGCGGCGTTTGGCCGCGGTCGCCCCCGCGGCGATGCGGGCCTTTTTGGCCAAGGCCGGGGATTCTCCCCCGGGACAAACCCTCCACCGCGCCTGGCTCACCCTGCTCGCCAACCAGCAGCGCTGGCGGGCGTTTTTCGCCGACTATCCCAAGGACCTCGCCTCTCCCCCCGAGGACGAAGCGTGGGTGGCCATGGACTGCTGGCGTCGCCAGGGGCTGTTGGCCCTAAACCGTCCCCGGGAGGCCCTTTCCAACGTAGAGGCGCTGTGGCTCCACGGTCGCTCTAGACCCAACCCCTGCGACCCCATCCTCGACCGCTGGCGCGCCCAGGGCGGCTTGACCCGGGAGCTCGTCTGGGGGCGGTTTATCCTGGCCATGGAGGCGGGGGAGATCAGCCTCGCCCGCTATCTCAAACGCTACATGCCCGCCGCCGACAGGCCCGCCGCCGATCACTGGTTTGCCGTCCGCGGCGATCCCGGGTCACTGTTGCGCCGGGCCCTGCCCCGGGGTCACGCCTACACCCCCGCCCTGGTGGGGTTTGGCTTGGCTCGCTGGGGGCGGCGGGACTCTGTGGCGGCGGCTGCCGCCTTCGATCGCCTGGCGGGGCCCTACGGCCTGTCGGACAGCGACGACCCGGTGCTGGGGAAGGCCTTGCGCCAATTGGCCCTCTACGTCGCCAGCCGAGGGCACCCCTCGGCCCTGGATCGGCTCATGGCGTTGCCACCCCACGCCCTGGACAGGGACGTGGCCGAGTGGCGGGTGCGGGTGGCCCTCCAGCGCCGGGATTGGAATCTGGTGCTGGCCACCACGGCCGGGCTCCCCCCCACCTTGGGGGAAGAGGCTATGGTGCGCTACTGGCGCGCCCGGGCCCTGGCGCAAGGGGGAGACACCGCCGCTGCGGCGGTCCTCTACCGCTCTTTGGCGACCCAGCGGGACTACTACGGTTTCCTGGCCGCCGACCACATGAATCTGCCCTATCGCCTCAACCACCGGCCGGTGACCATCACCCCTAGGGATGTGGACGCCCTGGCGGCGCGGCCCGCCTTCCAGCGGGTCCGGGAGTTCGAGGCCTTGGAGCGCTGGGGGCCCATGGCCGCGGAATGGCGCACCGCCGTGGCCTCCTTGGACGAGAAGGGGCTCATGGCCGCCGCCACCTTGGCCCACCGCTGGGACTGGCATCACCGGGCCATTGTCACCCTGGCCCGCGCCCGCTATTGGGACGACCTGGATTTGCGCTTTCCCACCCGCCACCGGGAGATCCTCCAGAACTACGCCCAGAGCCAACAAGTGGATCCCGCCTGGGCCTTCGCCATTTTGCGCCAGGAGAGCGCCTTTCACCCCGAGATTCGCTCCTCGGCGGGGGCCTTGGGGCTGATGCAGATCATGCCCGCCACCGGACGCCAAATCGCCCGCCAACTGGGGGTACCGTGGTCGTCCAGTTATCTACTCCACCAACCGGCGGTGAATATTCGCTTTGGGGTGCACTATTTGGGGCAAAACACCCGCAGTCTCCAGGGCAGTCCCTTGCTGGCCACGGCGGCCTACAACGCCGGACCCGGTCGGGTGCGGCAGTGGCTCCCCGAGGGCGAGACC
>JBHJHK010000383.1:0-5187 GCA_050330975.1 Candidatus Competibacterales bacterium
CACCTCCAGCCGAGCTTTATCGACGACAGCGCCGAGCCCCGTCCCTCGGCGTCCATGGGGAATTCGTCATCCACCAACCCTGGCATCGGCGGTCAAAATCGATGATATTAAGGGGTTCTACCACAATATCAACGCGTTTCCTCGGCTTTAGTCGCGCTACCATACCCCTGGCGGAGGACCCCTCTTGGGGCTGAGACGACCCACTGGACTTGGGGTGTCGCCTCCCAGACGGTTCCTCCACGCGCCGAAACATTGAGTTACAAGCGGTCTTACCGTGGTAAAAAAACGCCCATGCCCCCTATATCTCTATGAATTATCTACTAAAATCTAATGCCAAAGTCGGCGTCTACGTCGATGCAGCCAACATTTCCAGAAGCGGCGGTCAACGGATGCAATACGACGTCCTGCGGGAGTTCGCCTGCCGCGACCACGCCGAAGCGTTACGCCTCAACGTCTATCTGTCCTACGACGAAGAACGGGCCGATGTGAATCCCGTCTACCGAGACAAAGCCAGGGCCTATCAGTCGGCGCTGCGGGAAATCGGCTACAAAGTCATCGAAAAGCGGGTCAAGTGGTACGTCGACGAGGCCGGCAATCGCTTTGGCAAGGCCAACGCCGACTTGGATATGGCCGTCGACCTCCTCCTCCAGTCGGAAAACTTGGATCGGGTTCTCCTAGTCACCGGCGACGGCGACTTCGTCCAAGTGGTGAGAGCTTTGCAAAACAAAGGCTGTCGGGTGGAAACACTGGCCTTCGATAACGTGTCAGAAGAACTGCGCCGGGAGTCGGATCTTTTCATCTCCGGCCACCTGGTACCGGGCCTGTTGCCCACCCGCAACGACGACCCTTCGGTGCCCCCTTGGGGCGAACTGGGTTCGCGAGTACGGGGCTACTGTTACCACCACGATGACAACAAGAGTTTTGGCTTCATGCGCTTTTTGGTCAAGTTATCGCCCTTTTTGTGGAAGACGGACTCCCGCGACGAGGATTCACCCTACCGGACGGCCTTCTTCCACGATTCCAGCCTCCCCGAGGGGTTCAACGTCATGAAACTGCCATCGCGCAACCACATTTTCGAGTTTTCTCTGGCCGAGCCCAACGGCAAACAGCCGCTGGCGGCCGACATTGCACTAGTGCATCCGCTCTAGGGAGAGGGGGGTACGAGGGGGATCGGCGGGGACGGCTACTTGCATCTGTTGAGAGACCGGTGCCGCATCCGCCGCCATCATTACACCGTTATCCTGCCGTGACTGGACACCGCGAGTCGATTCACCATGCATAAGAAATTGTTGTTTTGCTTGCGATGGGGCTTGGCCTTGGGGGCTGGGGCCTTGGTCATCGCCCTCGGCGTCGCTCGCGCCATCGAGGGCGAAGCACCCATCTCCGTCGTCGAGATCGATTCTTCGGATCGCTATCGAAACCTCGACCAAACCATTGCTGGGCTTTTGACCCATTATCACTATCGCCAAACCGAACTGGACGATCGCCTGTCGGCCGTCATCCTCGACAGCTACCTCGAGGCCCTGGACCCCAACCGCGGTTTTTTCCTGCGGGAAGACGTGGACCAGTTCCAGCGCAAATACCGCTTTTCCCTGGACAACCACCTCCAGGCGGGCAATTTGCGTCCCGCCTTTGAGATCTACAACGTCTACCTGCGCCGTTTGGCCGAGCGCACGGCCAGGACCAAACTGCAGTTGCAAAGGCCCTTCAACTTCGAGCTCGACGAGAGCTACGACCTCGACCGCAAGCAAGCCCCCTGGGTGGAATCGCGTCAGGAGCTCGACGAGGTATGGCGCAAGCGCCTCAAAAACGAGCTGTTGGTCTTGATGCTGGGGGGCAAGTCAGAGGCAGAGGCGCGGGACACCCTGGTGCGCCGCTACGAAAGCCGCCTCAAGCGCAGTGCCCAATCCACCAGCGAGGACGTGTTTCAGCTCTACGTCAACGCCATGTCCCACAGCTTCGACCCCCACACGGCCTACTTTTCCCCCCGGGCGTCGGAGAACTTCAACATCCAGATGAGCCTCTCTCTAGAGGGCATCGGCACGGTGCTGCGCATGGAAGACGAGCAGATCACCGTGGTGAAGCTGGTGCCCGGGGGGCCTGCGGACCTGAGTAACCAGCTCGCCCCCGACGACCAAATCATCGGCGTGGGCCAGGGGGGCAACGGCAATTTGGTGGACGTGGTGGGTTGGCGCCTCGACGACGTGGTGGACTTGATCCGCGGACGCCGGGGCACGGTGGTGCGCCTGAAGATTCTCCCCGCCGAGGGGGGTGCCAATGCCGCCCCCAAGATCGTCCGGCTGGTGCGCGACGAGATCAAGCTGGAGGAACAGGCCGCCCAGGGCGAAGTGCAAACCCTCAGTCATAACGGCCGCCAGGTGGACATCGGCCTCATCGACATTCCCGCCTTCTACAGCGACTTTGCCGCCGCCCAGCGGGGGGATCGGGACTACCGCAGCACCACCCGGGACGTGCGACGGCTCCTGGAGGACCTCAAAGACCAAAACGTGGACGGGGTGGTCGTCGACCTGCGGCAAAACGGCGGCGGTTCCCTCCAAGAGGCCGTGGAACTCACGGGCCTGTTCATCGACCAGGGGCCCGTGGTCCAGGTGCGCAATTCCCGGGGCAACATCGAGGTGGAAACCGATCCCGACCCCGAACTGGTCTACGATGGGCCGTTGTTAGTGCTGGTGAACCGCTTTAGCGCCTCGGCGTCGGAGATCTTCGCCGGCGCCATCCAAGACTACGGCCGTGGGGTGGTCATGGGCGCCCCCACCATTGGCAAGGGCACGGTGCCGCCCCTGGGGGTTTTAAACCGCTTTGTGCCCATGGGCGAGGATCCCCTGGGGCAGCTCAAACTCACCATCGCCAAGTTCTATCGCATCAACGGCAGCAGCACCCAGCACCGGGGGGTGATCCCCGACATTCGCATCCCCTCCCCCTACGGCCCCTATGACGCCGGAGAGAGCGCCCAGGAGACCGCCTTGCCCTGGGACGAGATCAGCGCCTTGAATTATCGCGGCAGCCGCTATCTGGACAGCATCATCCCCGAATTGCGCCGCCGCCACCAAGAGCGGATGCACGCCGACACCGCCTTGCGGCTATTTCGCCAGGACGTCGAAGAGGCCCGGCAGGCCCGGCAGAACACCGTGGTGTCGTTGCAGCGCAGCGCCCGGGAAGCCGAGCAAACCCACAACGAGACCCGCCGGCGCCAGCGGGAAAACCTGTGGCGCAGCGCCAGAGGCCTCGAGCCCCTGGAAAACGACGAGGCGTTGCCAGAGCGGGAAGAAGACGACGAGGGGCCCGATTTGATCCGCGACGAGAGCATGCGCATCCTCGCCGACATGATCGAGCTGTTGCGGGGCAAGGGGGGTTACCGGGCGTTGGTGATGAACTAGCGCCCTCGCCCGTCAGCGCCGTCGCCAGAAAAAACGCCCCGTGGAAGTCCTGGGGCGTTTTTTGTTCTACCCGCTATCTCTACCTGCTATCTCTGTGGAGACCATCAGGAATTGCCCTTCTTGATGAAACACTGCTGCTCGGCGGCGGCGGTGGCCTGTTCCAGTTGGTTGCGCAGCACTTTGGCCTGGGGGGGATCGCGGAACATGCTGCCCCGCTCCCCGGCAGTACTGCGCAATTGGGCGTAGACCTGGGCTTCGGCAAAATCGTCGTGGGACAGGGCGGCAGCCACCCGATCGAGGACGCAGCTGCAGGCGTAGAGGTTGTCATAGGTTTGGCCGCCGTGGCGAGCCATACAGCCCAAGACGTACTCGACCCGGGTCAGGGTGGGGAAATCGTTGGCCGGGGCGACCGGGGCGACGGAGATCAAAGGGATCAAGGCAAACCAGGGCAAAGGGCGATACACGGGCAAATCCTCCTCGGGAATGATTTTGGTGATGTTTTGGCGCTGAATAGGCCGTGGGAAAGCCATACCTCTGGACTCAGGGTCCGGTTTCCCGACGATGGTGCTCCACCACCCGGCGGATGGCGGCGACGACCCGCTCGGGCCGTTCTAGGTGGATGTAATGGCCGCTGTCGACCACTTCCAAGGGCGTCCGGTGGCTGCTGGCCAATTGGCGCTGGAGGGCGAGCCAACCCGCGGCCAGGCGCTGGGCCTTGGGGGTGCGAGCGTGGCCCAGACTGTCGTGGGCCAACACCGCCACGGGCAAGGGGGGCAGGGGGCCACCGGTGAGGACTTCCCGGGCCGTGGTGTGGAAGTAGCGCAATTCGCCGTAGAGGGCGGCGACGGCGGCGGGGCGCAGGGCCAGCTCTTGGGCCAAGGTCTTGAGGGCCGCCGGCAAGGCGGCGGGGACTCGCCACTGATTGGCGATGACGAATCGATCCCGGGGTCGGGGCGCCAGGGGCACGGCCTGTTCTAGACGAGCAAACTGATGCTCGTGGCTGGCGTCTACCAACACCAGCCCCGCCACCTGGTGGGGAAAGCGCTGGGTGAAGCGCCGCACCACCAGCCCACCAAAGGAATGGCCCACCAGCACCCAAGGCGCCGCCACCCCGCCGTGGCCCAACAGGCGCTGGAGTTCCAGGGCCAGGGCGTCGCCGGTGCGCGCCCGTCGCCGACCGTCACTCCAGCCGTAGCCGGCTCGATCATAGCTACACACCCGGGTAAAGCGAGCCACCGGGGGGTGGACCCGACTCCAGTCCAGGGACGTCCCGCCGAGGCCGGCGTCTAGGACCACCGATGGTTGTCCCTGGCCGCGGCACAACAGGTGGCCCCGGGCGCCATCGCTCCACACCAGGGTACCGGGGGGTCGGTCGAGGGCCATTTGGGCCGAGGATAGGGCGGGTCCCAGAATCCCCACCAGGGCGATACCCACGGTTCCCCGAACGATGAGCTTTTGCACAATTCCGACCATGCCTGCATAGTCTATGATTGCCGGTAAGAGATTCTTAAACTATCACGAAAAAAGCCCTTCCCCACCCCCCAGAGCGCCCTCCCTGGACATCCCCCCTGGACATCCCCCCTGGACATCCCCCCTGGACATTCCATTGAGCGACTCGATCCCCGACTTGACCACCTGGCGCCGGCGCGCCTTGGGGATAGACGACACCGTCAACCAGGTGATCGTCGGCCAAGGGGCGGCGGTGCGGCTCCTGGTGCTGGCGGTCTTCGCCCGGGGGCACGCCCTGTTGGAAGGGGATGTGGGGGTGGGTAAGACCACCCTGTTGCGG
>JBHJHK010000384.1:0-3835 GCA_050330975.1 Candidatus Competibacterales bacterium
CCCCCAAACCAGCAGGATGCCCGCGGCCCCTGTGGGAGCCCGTCCCCAACGCTTGGTCCCCGTCCCAACACCCATGGCAGATCTATTCATCGTATCGTCGTCGCAAAGGGGTTTGAGGTCAGGGAGCGCGCCATGACCACGGCGTCTTCACGGCCACCAACGGCTGGATAATAGCCCTTGCGCACCCCCACCTCGGCAAAACCGGCCTTGGCGTACAACCCCTGGGCCGCCGCGTTGGAGACTCGCACTTCTAAGAATATCACCTCGGCCACCTCTGCTACCTCTGCCAAGAGACGCCCCAAGAGGTGCCAGGCCAAGCCGCGGCGGTGGTAATCGGGGTGAATGCTCAAATTGAGCAGATGGGCCTCTTGGGCGGCTACGGACAAAACGCCGTAGCCGAGGACCCTCGGGGCCACCAGTAACCGACAGCGGTAACCCACCCGCAGACAGTCGCGGAAGATCCCCGCCGTCCAGGGAAACAGGCAAACCTCGGTCTCAATGGCCAACACCGCGTCGATGTCGGCGGCGGTCATGGGGCGTATGGCCAGGGCGGTGTTGGCGGCGCTGGCGGAAATCTCCACCTCGCCCCTCACCGGGCTTGGCCTGGGCCTTGGAGCAGGGCACCCTCGGCGAGGGATCGCTTGGCCAACTGCAAATCGGCCCACACCTTGCGCTTTTCCCCAGGGGAGCGCAACAAATAGGCGGGGTGATAGGTGGCCACCAGGGGCGTGGGGGGGGCCTCTAGGCGGTGCAACCGCCCCCGCAACTGGCCCATGGGGCGCTGGGTGTCGAGGAGGGTCTGGGCGGCGACCCGGCCCACCACCAGGATCATCTGGGGGCGGATCAGCTGGATCTGCCGCCGAAGGTAGGGCCAACAGGCACTGATCTCGTCGGGCTTGGGGTCGCGGTTCTTGGGGGGGCGACACTTGACCACGTTGGCGATAAACACCGTCGCGCGGTCCAACCCCAAGGCGAATAACATGCGGTCGAGCAACTTCCCCGATCGACCCACAAAGGGCTCCCCCAAACGGTCTTCGTCGGCCCCAGGGGCCTCGCCGACGATCAACCAGTCGGCTTGGGGATGACCCACCCCCGGCACCGCTTGGGCGCGACCCGCACACAGGCCGCAGGCAGTGCAGGCTTTGATGACGACGGGCAATTCATCCCACCCCAGGGCAGCGACACCCCGGGCCTCGACGGGAGGGTCTTCCCCACCGCCCTCCTGGGAGGGGACGGCTTCGTCGAACAAGTCGAACTGGCCATCGGGGAGATCGTCTCCGGCGGCCGCCATGGACAGGGCCTGGGGCCCCGCCGCGTCAGCGGGCGGCTCTGGCAGCGCCAAGGGTTCGGGCCACGCCCCCCGCCGCTCCCAGGGGGTGATGCCCATGAGGGCCAGGTAGCGCAGCTGACGCTGGTCCACGGCGACTTCAGTTCTTGGTGGTGTCCACCAGGCGGTTGGCCTTGATCCAAGGCATCATCCCCCGCAGCCGCTCCCCCACCACCTCGATGGGGTGCTCTTGGGCAATGCGCCGCTTGGCCTTGAGGGTGGCGGCCCCCGCCTGGTTCTCCAACACAAACTCCCGGGCGAACTCGCCGTTCTGGACCTCTTTGAGGATGCGCTTCATCTCGGCCTTGGTCTCCTCGGTGACGATCCGCGGCCCCCGGGTCACATCGCCGTATTCAGCGGTGTTGGAGATGGAGTAGCGCATGTTGGCAATCCCCCCCTCGTAGAGGAGGTCGACGATGAGCTTCAACTCGTGGAGGCACTCAAAATAGGCCATCTCCGGGGCGTAGCCGGCCTCCACCAGGGTCTCAAAGCCCGCCTGTACCAAGGCCGTGCAGCCGCCGCACAGCACCACCTGTTCGCCAAACAGGTCGGTCTCGGTCTCTTCCCGGAAGGAGGTTTCGATGATCCCCGCCCGGCCGCCACCGATGGCGCTGGCGTAGGCCAACCCCAGCTCCTTGGCCTGGCCGCTGGGGTTTTGCTGGATGGCGATCAAACAGGGCACCCCGCCCCCCTGGGTGTAGGTGGACCGCACCGTGTGCCCGGGGCCCTTGGGGGCGATCATCAACACATCCAGGTCGGCCCTAGGCTCAATTTGGCCAAAGTGAATGTTGAAGCCGTGGGCAAAGGCCAGGGCGGCATCGGTTTTGATATTGGGGGCGATCTGCTCGCGGTAGATGCGGGCTTGGTGCTCGTCGGGGGTCAGCACCATGACGAGATCCGCCGCCGCCACGGCCTCCTCCACCTTCGCCGTGTCGAGCCCGGCATTCTTGGCCTTGACCTCAGAAGGGGAGCCGGGGCGCAGCCCCACCACCACCTGGACACCCGAGTCTTTCAGGTTATTGGCATGGGCGTGGCCCTGGGAACCGTAGCCGATCACCGCGACGGTTTTGCTTTGAATGAGGGCCAGGTCGGCATCTTTATCGTAGTAGACGTGCATGGATGTTGATCAGCGGTTGTCAGTGGAAAGCGAGACTCAATGGGAAAACCCAAGGGGGGGTCGATGGCCGTCAGGCCCGCAGAGCCTTTTGGCCCCGGGCGATACCAATGACCCCAGAGCGGACAATTTCGACGATATTGTCCGACTTGACCACTTCGACGAAGTGGTCGATGTGCTCAGACGGGCCGGTGAGCTCCACGGTGTAGGCGGTATCGGAGACGTCGATCACCTCGCCCTTGAAAATCATCGCCATGCGGTAAAACTCGGCCCGGGCCTCCCCCTCGGCGCGGATCTTGATCAAGGCCAGCTCCCGCTCTAGGTGGGCGCCGTCGGTGAGATCCACCAACTTCACCACGTCGATGAGCTTGTTGAGCTGCTTGACGATCTGCTCGATGATCTCCTCGGTGCCCGTGGTCACCAGGGTCAACCGGGACAAGGAGGGATCCTCCGTGGGGGCCACGGTGAGGGTTTCGATGTTGTAGCCCCGGGCGGAGAACAGATTGGAGACCCGGGACAGGGCCCCGGGCTCGTTTTCCAACAATATGGAAATGATATGGCGCATCAGACCAGCACCATACCGTCTTCGTTGGTGGATTTCATTTCGTCGCGGCCGGCCAACAGCATTTCATTGTGGGCCCCCCCGGCGGGAATCATGGGGAAGACATTCTCGGCGGGGTCGGTGATGAAGTCCATAAACACCGTGCGCTCCTTGAGGGCAAAGGCCTCCCGCAACGCCCCCTCCACGTCCCCGGGCTTGTCGATGATCATCCCCACGTGGCCATAGGCCTCGGCCAATTTGACGAAGTCGGGCAGGGCGTCCATGTAGGACATGGAATAGCGCTTCTCGTAGAAGAACTCCTGCCACTGACGCACCATTCCCAGGTAGCGGTTGTTGAGATTAACCACTTTGACGGGGGTGTGGTACTGCAACATGGTGGACAGCTCCTGGAGCATCATTTGAATGCTCCCCTCCCCGGTGACGCACGCCACCTCCAAATCGGGGTAGGCGAGCTTGCAACCCATGGCCGCCGGCAGGCCAAAACCCATGGTCCCCAGTCCCCCGGAGTTGATCCAACGCCTGGGGCGGTCGAACAGATAATACTGGGCGGCCCACATTTGGTGTTGCCCCACGTCGCTGGTGACGATGGCCTCACCGTTGGTGACTTCGTAGAGCTTTTGCACCACAAACTGGGGTTTGATGATGGTTTCGCTTTGCTCGTAGCGCAGGGATTCCACCCGCCGCCAGGCGTCGATCTGTTGCCACCACTTGGCCACGGCCTCCCGGCGGGGAGTATAGCCCTCCTCCCGGATCATCTCCAGCATGGTCTGGAGCACCTGCCCCACCGCACCGACGATGGGCACATCCACCTGGACGGTCTAGGCCATGGACC
>JBHJHK010000385.1:0-6020 GCA_050330975.1 Candidatus Competibacterales bacterium
TGCCGAGCACAATGCTGTTGTTGGCTTGGGCGCATTTGGTGCGCTTCGCCCCCCCCTAGCCCTTACCCATCCGCCCCTCTACCCGCGTCGCTCCCAGCTCTGGGGGCGGCCGTGGGTGTGCCCGGCCCCTCAAGGGCCCAAAACACGACCCAGCAGTCCATAGCGCATCACCCCAAAGGCCAAGGCCAGGCCGGTATAGCTGTAGTAAAACAGGTGCAACGGCAGACAGCTGAGGGCAAACCAGGGTCCTCCCCGCCGCCACAACAGGGCAAACAGGGACTGGTTGAGGGCGACAAACCCCCCCGCCGCGGCGACGGCCACCAACCCCAGGGGCCACCACAACAAGCCCCCCCAACCACACGCCACGCTCAGGCCCGCCGTCATCGCCGACCCCCGGTGGTTCCAGGAAAAACTCAGATCGTCGGGCAGCGTCTTCTCCCGCAGCAATAGCGCCGCCCAGGGCAGCGCCCGAGTGAAGACGTCGGTGCGCACCATGGAGGCCAAGGTCCAACGCTTGAGGTGGGTACCCTGGAGGTGCTTGTCCAGGGCGATGGCATAGCCGCAGCTCGACAGTCGATAGCCAAACTCCACGTCCTCCAGGGCGCGGCGACCCTCGTCAAAGCCCCCCAGGGCCCAAAACAGCCGCCGTCGCACCGCCCCCAGCCCCGTCCAAAAATGGCTTATCTCGGTCGGGGCTTGCTGGTGGGTGTGGTGGTGGAGGAGGTTGCGGTAGCGGCTCACAATGCCTCCTTCGGGCCGATCGTCGTAGGAACCGATGACCGCCGCCCGGCGGCGCCGGGGACGAAAGTGATCCACCACCCGGGCCACGGCGTCGGGGGCGACGGCCACATCGGCGTCGACGAACAACAACACCCGGCCCCGGGCCACCCGGGCCCCGGCGTTGCGAGCCGTCGCGGGACCCCGGTTGTCCTCCAAGCGCACGACATGCACCTGCGCCGGCACTACAGGGGCGATGTCCTCCGTGGAGCCATCATCCACCACGATGAGCTCCGTGGATACCTTGGCCACCGCCATGGCTCGGATCAACGCCTCCAAACAGCGCCGCAACAGGGCTCGGTCGTTGTGAACCGGCACCACGATGGAAAGCCTGGGGGAGGGGGCTGCGTTCACAAGGGGGGGAGGGGGCAAGGGGAAGTACCGTCAGCGGTTGTTGGAACCCTTCGCCGAATGGGCCGTCTGGCCAAATAGTACCTGGCGCTCGGCCTCCGTCGGCGGGGCACTGCGCCTGTATTCCTTGCCCAGGTCGACGGCCCGCTGCACCGCCGGACGGTCTTTGATGGCGGCGCGCCAGCGGCTCACTAGGGGGAACTCATCCAGGGGTTGTCCCAGGGGCTTGGCGATCAACACCCACGGCCAAGCGGCCATGTCGGCGATGGAGTATTCCCCCAAGATGTAGGCCCGGTCGGCCAGCCATCTCTCCAAGACCCCCAGACTGCGGTTGTATTCGTTGAGGTAGCGGTCCTTGCCGTAGGTTTGGTCCTTGGGGGCGTAGTTGTGGAAATGGCTGAGCTGGCCGGCCATGGGGCCCAAATTGCCCACCTGCCAAAATAGCCACTCCAGGGCCATCTTGCGCCCCAGGGGGTTTTGGGGCAAAAACCGCCCGGTCTTCTCCGCCAGGTAGAGCAAAATGGCTCCGGATTCAAACACCGAAATGGGCTGGTCATCGACCCCGTGATCGACGATGGCGGGAATCCGGTGGTTGGGATTGATGGCCAAAAATGCGGGTTTAAACTGTTCGCCGGCGCCGATGTTCACCGGTACCAGGCGGTAGGGAAGGCCGCATTCCTCCAACATGATGGCCACTTTCCAGCCGTTGGGGGTGGGCCAGTAGTAGAAATCGATCAAAACAACGTCCTCCGGGGGCGTGGTTCGCCCGACGGTGTCGTGGGCCGCTTCATCGAGTACTCGGGTTATCGATTGTTGTGGGACGGTTCTGGCATTATCTTAAGACGACCTTTTTGCGCGGTGGTTTTTCTCAGAGGTGACCTCTTTGCTGTTCAAGCACATGGCGTCCTCCCCCCCCGACCATGCCGGATACGTCCAGGGGGCCCCGGTGGTGGAAGTTCGCGGTGTCGCCAAGCGCTTTGGCGCCACCGAGGCGGTGTCGGACGCCAGTTTTAGCCTCTCCCCCGGGGAGTTTGTCACCGTGCTCGGCCCCAGTGGCTCGGGCAAATCCACCCTGTTGTCCCTCATCGCCGGCTTTGAGACCCCCGACCGCGGTGAGATTTACCTCCAAGGCCGGCCCTTGTCTGCGGTGCCCGTCCACCGTCGCCCGGTGGGGGTGGTGTTCCAGCGCCTGGCCTTGTTTCCCCACCTCAGCGTGGCCCAAAACATCGCCTATCCCTTGCACCGGCGCAGCTATCCGCGCCGGGAAATCAAACAGCGGGTGGAGGCCATGCTGGCGGTGGTGCGCCTCCAGGGCTTGGAGCGGCGGCGGATCTTCGAGCTTTCCGGTGGCCAACAGCAGCGGGTGGCCATCGCCCGGGCGCTGGTGTTCGAGCCCCTGCTGTTGCTGTTGGACGAGCCCTTGGCCTCCTTAGACGTCAAGCTCAAGGAAGATATGCAGCGGGAGTTTCGCCGCATCCAGCGCTCCTTGGGGGTCACCACCCTCAACGTCACCCACGACCAGCGGGAGGCGTTGGTGATGTCCGACCGCATTATCGTCATGAACGCCGCCCGCCTCCAGCAAATCGACACCCCCGTTCAGGTCTACCACCGGCCCGCCAACCCCTTTGTCGCCCAGTTTATCGGCCTCACCAACGCCTGGCAGGCGGACTTGCTGGCGGTCGACGGCGCCAGGGCCACAGTGGCCCTGGGGGGGCAAACCTGGACGGGACGCTGGGGCGGGGGGGAACCAACCCCCCGGGCCCAGTGCTTGCTGCGGGCCGAGTCCCTGCGCCTGGCCCCCCCCGGCAACGGCGGCGTGGAAGGGGTGATCGAAGAGGTGATCTTCGAGGGGGATCGCCGCCAGTACCTGTGTCGGGTGCCCTCCTGGGATGACAAAAGCCTCACGGCCATCGCCGCCAACCCCCCGACGTCGGCCGACAGCGGGGGGGAGCCAGGGGGCGACCGGGTCGACCTCAGCTGGGCTGACGACGACCTGTGGCTGTTTCCGGGCCAAGGTGCCCCCTAGCCTTTCTCGCCCTGGCGACTATCCTTCTCCCCGAGTGTTTGACCTCGCCTTCGTCGTTGCCCTGGCCTTTCGAGGAATCGCCACCATGATCCACCATCCCCCAGGATTGACCCGCCGCGCCGCCCTGCGCCTTTTGGCCGCCGCCTTGCCCGCGGGGAGCGCACTCCCCGGTCTCCATCGGCTGGCCAACGCCCAGAGTGCCCCCAATAAACCCCGGGAACTCATCGTCCGGGCTTGGGGTGGGGTGTGGGTGGCGGCGTTGGAGGAGGGGGTGTCCAACCCCTTCAGCGCTGCCACGGGCATCCGGGTGCGCCACGACCTCACCGAGGACAACGAGATCCAGCCCAAGATCTGGGCCGCCGTGGCCCAGGGGCGCCGTCCGCCGTTAAACGTCAACTGGGACACCTCCACCAACGCCACCAAGTCGGCCCTGCGGGGGGTGTGCGTCCCCTTGGACGACTTGCCCAACCTGGAGGGGCTGTTGCCGGTGGCCAAGCCCGCGGGGCTCGAGGGCTATCCGTTGGTGAACACCTATTCCTACGTCTACGTCTTGGCCTATCGCCGCGAAGCCTTCCCCGACGCTCCCCCCGATAGCTGGCGTGCCCTGTTGGATCCCCGATTTAAGGGTCGCATCGCCCTCTACGACGACGGCATCGGCTTTCACCCCTCGGCCCAGATCGCCGGTGGCGGCACCATGGCCCAGATCCCCGACGACATGGAGCCCTGTTGGGAGTTTGTCAAGGCGGTGAAGGCCCAAGATCCCCTGTTGGGGGAAGACGCCGACTTCACCAACTGGTTCCAGCAGGGGGAGATCGACCTGGCCTGTACCATCCTCTCCAACGCCCGCCAGGCCCGGCAAAACGGCATTGACGTGGCCTGGACGGTCCCGGTGGAAGGCGCCAAGGTGGACACCGACGGCATGTGGGTGCCCCAGGGTTTGTCCGACGAGGAGACCTACTGGTCCAAGCAATACGTCAACTACGCCCTCTCCTTGGAGGCCCAGGGGGCCTGGTGCGCCGCCCTGGGGTTGCCGCCGGTGCGCCCGGGGATAGAGCCGCCGGCTGATTTGGCCGGCGACCCGGCTTACCCCGATGAGCCCGCCGACTTCGACAAGCTCTTGAGCGTTCCCACCCCGATTTTGGTGGAGCACGAGAGCGACTGGTTTGCCCGCTTCAACGAGATCATGCAGGGCTGAGGGGGCACCCTGAGGGCTGCTTCGTTATGAGGGGAATCGGGGGCAAGAGCCCCTGGTTGGTCTATCTCTACCTGGCCCCGGCGGTGTTGGGGGTGGGGGTTTTGGCCCTGGGATTGGTCTATTTGGCCGACGCCAGCCTCCACCTCTTGGACCGGCGGACCTTTCTCCCCGGGGAAGACTACACCCTCGCCAACTACCAAACCCTGTGGGAGCGGTCGGTCTACGGGGTGGTGCTCCTGCGAAGCCTTGGGGCGGCGGCGGTGGTGACCCTCTTCACCCTCGTCTTGGCACTGCCCTATGCCTACGCCCTGGTGCGCACCTCTTCACCGCGGGTTCGCAGGCTGTTGTTGCTGGCCCTGTTCACCCCGTTTTTCATCGGCCAAGTGGTGCGGGCCTACGGCTGGCTGGTGGTGTTGGGCCAGCAGGGGCTCCTCAACGCCAGCTTGGGGCTCGTGGGCTTGGGCCCCGTGGACATCCTCTACACCTTTACCGCCGTGGTGGTGGGCCTGGTTCAATATATGTTGCCCTTTGCGGTGTTGATGTTGACCCCGGCCCTCACCGCCATCCCCGTGGAATTGGAGCGGGCGTCGGCGGCGGCGGGCGCCCACCCCTGGGCGACCCTAGGGCTGGTGATTTTGCCATTGGCGAGTCCGGGATTGGTGGCTGCGGGGGTGGTGGTGTTCACCTTGACCCTCACCGACTTCGCCATGCCGGAGATCCTCGGTGGCGGCACCCAAGACTTTGTCGCCAACGCCATCTACGATGGCTTTTTCGCCGTGAGCGACGCGGGCCTGGGGTCGGCCTTGGCCATGGTGTTGGTGGCGTTGGGGAGCGTCTTGGTGGCGGTGATGTTGCTGGCCACCGGGCGGATGGTGCGATGATCGCCGGCGGCGGGGCCATCGCCAAAGGGGTGATTTGGGGGTTGGTGATCTTCGACGGGGTGTTCCTGGCCCTCCCCACCTTGGTGATCGTGGTGGCGTCCTTCACCGGCGAGAACATCATCCGCTTCCCCCCCCAGAGCTGGTCGTTGCGCTGGTACCAAACCATCGCCGCCGACCCCGTGTTGTGGGAGGCCCTCTACCGCAGTTTCGCAGTGGCGGTGGTGTGCACTTTGCTGAGCCTGCCCGCCGGCACCTTGGGGGCGCTGGGTCTGTACAAGCTCAAGGCCGGGAGACACCCCGGTCACTTGGCCCTCCAAGTCTATCTGCTGCTGCCGTTTACTGTCCCCCTCATCGCCTCGGGTTTGGGGATGATGCTGTTGTTTGGCGAATGGCGAATTTTGGGCCAGTTATGGCCCGTGGGGTTGGCCCTTTGCGCCATCAACTTGCCCTTTATGCTCTGGGCGGTGGGGGCGGCGGTCAACCGCCTAGATCCCACCCTCGCCCGGGCGGCCAGCAACTGCGGCGCCCCTCCCTGGATGGTGTTTGCCACCGTGACCCTCCCGGCGTTGATGCCCGGGATTATCACTGGGGGGTTGTTGATGTTCATTTTGGCCTTCAACGAATTTATCGTCAGCCTGTTGTTGGTGGACGCCCGGATCGTCACCTTGCCGGTGCAGATCTACAATGCCATTCGCAGCATCACCACCCCCGATTTGGCCGCCATTTCCGTGGTGTACCTCCTAGTGGCGGGGGTGGCGGTGGCGATCATTGACCGGTTGGGGGGGCTGGA
>JBHJHK010000386.1:0-22823 GCA_050330975.1 Candidatus Competibacterales bacterium
GGTGATAGCGGTTGGACGATCGAAGAAGATGTTGGCGAGAATCACGAGGCTGGGCAGCATCCAGTACCCTACTACCAAACTGACCGCCAGCGCTACAATAACCACTAGCGGCACCACCTCCATAAAGCTACCCAATATTCCTGGAAGCATCATCAATGGCAGAAAAGCCGCCATGGTCGTCAACACCGAGGCGAGCACCGGTGCTGAGACCTCCTGGAGAGCGTCGACACAAGCCCGCAACGAATCCATCCCGCGCTGGAGGCGGTAGATAATCGACTCTACAACCACCACGGCATCGTCCACCAACATGCCAATACTGAGGATGACTCCCAAGAGCACCACGACATTCAATGTCATGCCCAATAGACTCAACAACCAAAAAGTACCGGCAATGGTGAAGGGGATACCAATACAGGTAAAAAAGGCGATTTGCCATCCCAGAAACAAGGTGGCCACGATAAAGACCAGCAGAAGGCCCATTAGCGAATTATTCTGCATCATGGCGATCGCCTCAGTCGTGACCCGGGTTTGGTCGTTGACCAACAAAAGGGATACGCCGGTCTGGGCGACCAACTGATTGCGCCGCTCGATGTAATTTTTGACATCTTCAATGAGCGTTAGGGAGTTGGCGCCGCCGCGCTTAAAGACACCCACTAAAATAGCGGGTCGATCGTCGAGGCGCGCCAACTGTTCGGGGTTCTCCCGGCCTCGCTGGACATTGGCCAGCGACCCCAGGGTCACTTCCCCCTGAGCCGTCACCACTGGAATCTGGGCGAGGTAGTCGGGATCGCTGTCAATCCCCACAAGCCGCACCAGCCAGCGTTCGCCGCTCACATCCAGGGCACCGGCGGAGATATCTTGGTAGTAACTCGTGATGGAGTTCGCCAGGGCACTGGGGTCAACGCCAATACTCTCGAGCCGATCGGGATCAAAAAGCACCTGTAGCTCCGGACTGTGTAGCCCCACCAACTCCACCCGCTCAGTGCCGCGAATCCGCTCCAAGTCGGCCTTGATTTGCTCTCCTTGACGCCGCAATACCTCATCATCCGCAGCACCTGACAACACCAAAATAGCATTGGGAAAAGAGTTGGAAGAAGTGTATTCCACTACTGAGGGTGTTTCCGCGTCCGGCGGCAATTCTCCTTGGTGATTCTGAATGGCCCGCCTCAGGTCGCTAACTCGTTTATCGAAGGTATTGTCGTCGAGTTCATCGAAGCGAACAAGAATATTCGATACTCCTTCCCGGCTACTAGAAGAGACAAAACGCACATCGGAAACTTCGCCGATGGCATCTTCCAATACTGTCGTGACTCGCTTGGCAATTTCCTCTGCCGAGGCCCCCCCCCAAAAGGTCACTACATTGATAAAGTTAAAATTGACTACGGGATCGCGTTCTCGTGGCATGGCAAAATAGGCCATAATCCCCATTAGTAACACGATAGCAAAGGTCAAATTGGCGAGCACATGGTTGGTCAAAATTTGCGCGAGTATCCCTTTAAAAGCGGGACGCTGGGAGACAGTATCGACGATGACCTCTTCTTCATCTTTCGCCTCCACATTGACAAATCCGGCAATGGAGGCATCACCCAAGGTCTTGTCGATGTCGTGGGGAACGAGTTTTGGGCCCTCGCGCAGCCGGGCAAAAACCTTATGGCAGGGTTCGCCGTTGATCCGGGTAGGGGCGATAAACATTTCCATGGCAGCCAACGATCCCAGATTGGTCATCCCCGTCACCTCGAGGTGGACGACCTGGCTGAACTTCAAGGCCAGGGTCATGGCCGACTTCAGCGCCGCTTGATCAGTGCGGGGCACCATACCCAACAACGTCATGCCCTGTAGATCCTGCAGCTTGCGCAGACCAAACAGTTTGAGGTACGCCCGATTGGCTGTGATGAACTTTCCCTCGTGGACATAGGCCGCCGCCTCGGGCATCTTGGCCCGTACCCTCTCGGTGATGATGGTTTGGCCCTCATCAACCCGTGCCCCTAACCCCAATCCCATTTGCGTCGAGTCCACCATCGTCACTCCCCAGGTTACTCCAATGGCACGGGTAGCGCGCCGTTTTTACTCATTAGGTGATCAAACCACTATTGACCCAACTCGACTATTTGAAAATCGCTCCAGCGAGGTCTTCGCAGCGCGGCGCGAAAACGCCGGGGGGTTAGTGCCGACACCGACAACGAGCCATCTCCGCTCCGGTACCAATTGCTGCAATTACCCTGGAGCCAAACGCTGCGTCGAGCCGCCACCTCTCCCTCACGGCAGCTGCGAGCGAAGGCAGCCTCGGTCACTTCAATCGCTCCCTGGGCCTGGATGGCGCGTTGCAAGGCGTCCACGACAAAGTCGGCCTGCCACTCTGCCACTGTGATGCTAGAGACATTGGCGATGGGGCTCGACGGCCCCAAAAGCTGGAAGAAGTTGGGAAAGGTGGGAACGCAAACACCGTAGTAAGTCCGTAATCCCCGCCGCCAGCGTTCGTCGAGTAGAGCACCATCGCGCCCTACTACGGTCATGGGCTGTAAGAAGCGCTGAGTGTCGTATCCAGTGGCGTAAATTGCCGTTTCCACAGGCCAATGCTGACCATCGGCGGTGATTATTCCCTCTCCATCAAAGTGCTCAATAGGCGTTGTGATCACCTCGACATGGGGCTTTTGCAAGGCATCATAGAAGGCGCTGGAGAAGACGATACGCTTGCAACCCATGGGATAGCGAGGCGTCAGCCGCTCGCGTAGTGCCGGGTCCCGCACCCCAGCGAGGGCTCGCCGGCAGGCGCTGGACACCCAGGCCTGGGATAGAGGGCTCCGGCCGAGAAAGATCTCGGCATAAGTCCACAACAGCGCCTCGGAGAACAATCGGCAGCGCAACGCGTAGAGACTTGGCCAGTGTCGATAAAAAGACTTGATGAGAGCACTCACCGGGGGATTGAGGGCCGGATACACCCAAGGGGGCGTACGCATGAAAAGCTTGAGCTGGGATACCTGTTCTACGAGGCGGGGAATCAATTGGCACCCCGAGGAGCCCGTGCCGATCACCGCCACTCGCTGTCCCGTCAAATCCAGATCTGCTGGCCAGCGGGCTGTATGGACCGTGCGACCGGCGAACTTCTCAACACCGACGAATGAGGGGGTATGCGGATCGCGCAGGGCACCAGTGGCGGCTACTACCGCGGCGCAATCGATGGTGTCGCCACGCGTAGTGTACAACCGCCAGTTGCGATCGCGCCATTCGCAGCGGCTCACTGCAGTGGCAAAGCGGCTCTGGGTAGCGAGCTGTTGTCGGGCAAAGATCGCTTCGATGTAGGCCTGAATCTCTGCCCCAGAGGCAAGTCGGTGGGACCATTCGGGGTTGGGAGCAAAGCGAAAGGCATAGGTGTCGGCCGGCACATCACAGGCCACACCGGGATAGACAGCGTCTCGCCATACTCCCCCCGGGCGCTCCCCCTGATCGAGGATGACAAAATCCTCGATACCGGCCCTTTTCAGCGCCACCGCCATGGCGATACCGGCAATGCCCGCACCGATGATCACCACCTGGGGCGACGAGGTTGTCGTCATGCGATGATGACCTGCTCGCTAGTCTCTTGGCCCACTGGGGCATCACCGCTGGCACCGACAGCAACAGCCGAGACCAACGGTGAGGCGCCACTACGCCGATGACGCGCCTGCCAGCGGCGGTTGGCGGCTCGCCACTCCTTCATAGAATAGGGATTGGGAATACCCAGCTCCCTCATCACCGCGCACATCCGCTCGAGACGGTCGATCTTCATTGATACCACATCGGGGATATCCAGTTCGTAGTATTGAACAATGAGGGCCTCGTCAAACGTTTCGGGGTAGAGGCGGCGCATTCCGTACTTTGCCTCAAAGCTATTTTCCCCCACCAAACGTCCAAACACCGGTTCATTTCCCACTGTGGGATGGAAGATAAAGATCCACGGATCGGCGGCGTAGATATCGTCGGCGCGCTGACGCATAAAGTCCAGAGAAGCCTCAAAAGCCACTTCATCCTCCTCGGGAAAACCGACGATCCAGAGGGTGGAGGTCTCGATTCCCGCCTGGGCCAAATTCTCTACCACAACGCCCATCACCTCGGCGGTGGTGCGCTTATCCATCGCTTGTAGAGTCTGCTCATCCGCCGATTCCACGCCGATGCGCGCGCGCACCATGCCCCCGGCAGCGAGATGCTGGACGTATTGGCGATCCATCAGCGGGGCATCAGCCCGCAGGTAGGCGTCCCATTTGATGTCCATCCCCCGTTCCAGTATGCCAGTGGCAAGATTTTTGCCAAAGAGATTGGCCAGGGAATCGCAGAGAAAGAAATTCTTGCGGTCATAGCGCTCTCGCAGCCATTGCATGTCGTCTAACGCCCCATCGACAGGACGTTTGCGGTAGCGCTTCCAAAAGGTGGTTTCATAACAGAAGGCGCATTGGTAGGCGCAGCCGCGGGTCACGCCAATGGAAAGATTGGGGTAGTTACTCACCTGCAGTCCGCTGTAGTCAGGGGTGGGGAGTTTACCAATATCTCGAATCAGACCCTGCTTGGTGGTGGTGTTGACAAGCCGGGGATCGGCGGCAAAGTGCGATACATCCTTGAGGGAATAGATTCGCCGTGGCTCTAGCAAGCCGTGGTGCAAAGCATCGGTGAGCACCTCGCCTTCGCCGATAATGACGTTGTCGACCCAGGGGCAGAGTTCCAGCAGTCGGTGGGTGTCGGGACTGTCGGCACCGGCCCCCATGATGGGTCCCGGTCCCCCCAAAGCCGTACGGATCGCCGGATTGTAGGCCTTGGCCCGGGACAGAATGTGCAACGACGCCGGCAGTGTGGTGGTGAGCAAGGTACAACCCACCACCGTGGGGCTGTGAGCTCGAAGCTGTGCTTCCAAAAGCGCCTCAATGCGCCGGTAGATGTTGGCAAAGATCTGGTCAAAGAGCTCAAATTTGTTGGGATCGAGCTCTTGTCGACCGTCGATATTGAGAATGTGCGCCACCAGTTCGCGGTAGCGCTGGGGCTGATGGCGCAGCCGCAACCAGGCCATCTGGTGGCGGGCAAAGTAGTCAGGACCCAGCCGCATGATATTCCAACCCTTGGCCCGGGGAATGAGCTCCACGAGGCCGTCAAAGTATTGCCGTTGACCGCGCCAGACAATTTTGTCGGTGTTAAAGTCAAAGATGTTGACGCTGCGGCCCCGCTGACGCATGTAGGCCTGAATTGAGGCAATGCCCAAAGGCGGGCAGTAAGGGTCCCAAAACGGAGCCATTAGAAGGAGTGAACTGGCCATGGCAGGCATCTCCAGAAAAGTGTTTAGATCAACCCAAATCGTTTTGCCCATGGGTAACACCCCATGGAAACTGCATCGCAGCGGCCTTTGCCTCTACTCTCAGCCCCGTCATCTATTATCAATACAGTGACTTCTCGAAAGTTCCTCGGGGGACGAAGCCCGAGCTATCCCCACTGGCTGCGGGCAGCGGCCCAGCAAACGATCCGTCAAACTCCGTCCATCAGCTCAATCGCCCCCGTTCCCGGGAGAGATTGCGGGTGATGTTTTTCTGTAGTGCCTCGTTGGAACCGCCGCCAATGGCGAGTAGTCGCGCATCGCGCCAAAGCCGCTCCACCTCGTAGTCGGCCACATACCCGTTGCCCCCCAGTACTTGGATCGCGCGATCGGCCACGGCCTTGGCGGTGCTGGCCGTCACCAATTTGGAGCCGTCGGCGCCGAGTCCCCGCCCGGGGCGCTCGAGATCCAGGGCTGCTGCAGTGGCGTAGAGGTAGGCCCGAGCGGCCATGAGCTCGGCATAGCTCTCGGCGATATGACGCTGGATCTGGCCATACTCTCGCAGCGGTCGCCCCTCCACCTGGCGATCACTGGCGTAGCGGTTCATGATCTCCAGGGCCCGCAGGGCGATGCCAGTGCCGATGGCAGCCAACGTGATCCGCTCCAGCTCCAAAGTGCGCAACATTTGCATCAGCGCCGCCCCCTCGGCGCCAATCCGTCGCTCTGGCGACAACGCACACCCCTCAAAGCGCAATTCTCCACAGCTGGCGGAGCGCATGCCCAACTTGCCGCGAATCGATCGCCCCAGGAAAAAACCGGGCATGCCGCGCTCCACTAAAAAAAGGGAGAGCCCCCGCGTTCCTTGGTCGCTTGTGCGGGCGTAGACCAGCACCACATCGGCGGGATGCCCCTCATCAAAGGCGCCATTGGTAATCCAGAGCTTGACCCCATTGAGGATATAGCGATCTCCCTCCCACCGGGCGCGGGTCCTCATTGCCAGCACATCCGTTCCCGCCTCGGACTCGGAGATGGCCACCGCGCCGATGCGCTGCCCCCGACACCCCTCTGCCAGCAGATCGCGCCAACGGTCGGGATCACCGTGGCGCGCCAGACCATTCAAGAACAAGATGCTGTGGGAAAGGTAGGCCAGGGCAAAACCGGCGTCGGCCCAAGCCAGTTCTTCGTGGACGATAACCGCCGCTACAGCATCCATTTCCACCCCCCCATAGGCTTCGGGAATGGTGATCCCCAACAGTCCCAGGGCCCCCAGGGCGCGCAAAAGGGCGAGGTCGCTCCGTTCTTCGCAGTCGCGCGCCATGGCACCAGGCGCCACCTCTCGTTCGGCAAAGCGACGCGCCAGCTCGCGCAAAGCGGCGTGTTCAGCAGTTGGCTCAAAGAGTGTACCCACGATCAATCCCCACCTTCTCCATCGGTGACGCCAAGCCGTTTTCCTAAGTGAAAGGGACGGCGACGGACATGCCCGGCTCAAGCCCGAGGTCGGGAGCGGCCAGGAGCGCAAAGTAGTCGACTTGGGAAGCCACCGCCAAGAAGCCAGCGCGGCGCAGCGCAGCTCGGGGCGCTGCGCCCATATCCATCACCACGATCATCTGAGCCCCCTCGCGGCGCAGCGCCCGCCCAGCGCCGATGAATAGCTCGATTAGGGCGTCATCGTCGGCGCCGTTAGCGATGACATCGATCAGCGCCACCTGTAGATCACAGCGACCTCGCCAGGGCATGAGATAGCCCGCCAGGAGCGCAGGAGCAAGAGGGTGCCGGAAGGAGAAAACCCGGGGGTGGTAGAGGTGGCGGACGGCGGTCTCGGAGTCCCAATCCATAGCGATGTCGGCCCGTTCAGCGGCGGCGCGCAGTAGCCTCAGATCATCGCCGGCGGTGGGGGCACTTTGGTCGTGGTACACCGCAGCGCCAGAACGCCCAGTCCAACCCCACGGCAACCACCCCCCCAACCGCATTGCCAACCGCTCGGGGGTGCTCAGACCCGCCCTGGCCACAGCGCCATCGGCGCCGACCACCGCCCAGGTGGTGAGACCGCCAAAACGGCAATGGACCTCGGGGCCACGGCGACCCAGGGCTTCCCAGAAGCGCTTTGCCTCCGAACCCGGTTTGGCATTGGTCACCCCCAATGCCAACCGCAGCCCCCGGGCGCGGTGACGATCCCGCAGCTCGTCGAGCAATCGCAGGCCGAGATGACGCACCGTACAGTGGGGATCGACACTGAGGTAGGAGGTCAGGGCCCCGGGTAGCGATTCGCCTCGCACCCGCAGGGCAGTGGGCTCGGAGATCACACAACCCACCAGCTTGCCCGCCTGGTGAGCCACCACCACCAGTTCCCGGTGGGCGGCGGTTCTCTCTAAGAGCCGCCAGCGCAGGTAGTCCGCGTCCCAGAGGGGAAACCAGCTCTTGCCGCCGTAGGTGTGGTTCCAGGAGCGCTGGATGAGGTCGGCGAGATCTTCCCCGTCCCCTCGATAAGTGTCGATTTCAACCCCCATGATCTCCTCCGCGGCCATGGATCAAAGGGGATGAAGGGGTGAGTTCTGGAGTCAACCGCACCGTGCGACGCAGGGGCGATAGGGGCGGCAGGGTAGGACGACGCCCCTGGGTGATCAGCTGCCCCTGGAGCAACACCAGAGACAGTAGCAGCAAAAAGGCCTGATCCTCCCGGGGACTCACGCGCTCGGGAGGGGTTTTGCGCAATTTGGCCACTAGCCGCTGGGCGTATTGACCGTCGAGAGGCTCGACAGCCCGTAGTGCTGTCGCCGTCAACGCTTCCTCGACCCAGTCCCGAAAGCCTCCCTCCGGTCGCATAAAGGCCCGAGTGTCGGGGGCGCGGTAGGGCTGCTTGGGTTTGGCGGTGATACGCCCTGGCAAGCGCTGGGCAAACGCCTCCTTGAGGAGATGTTTTTCCCGTCCCGCCGGCGTCAGTAGCCACTCCGCGGGCTTGGCCATGGCAAACTCCACGACACTGCGGCTCAAAAAGGGATTTCGGGGCTCGACACCGTGGGCGAAGAGCATGCGATCTCCCTGGGAGGAAAGGAGATAACCCTCCAGTAAGGTACGCCCTTCTAACCACTGGGCGCGAGTGAGAGGGTCAGCTTTCGCGAGATCCGCCTCTTCCATGGCCCGTTCTAATACCTCTAGCCCCGTAGATGCCCCGGCACTCAGTAACCGCAGCGCAAAGCGACCGTTCTCAAAGCGCAGGGCGTGGGAGAAGAAGAGATCATCAGGTCGGGTGGTGAGGCGGGCAAATTGTGCCTCGAGGGCTTTGAGGTGGGCCTCGGCAAAGAGGGGAAGATAGGGATAGAGTCGTCCCAGTTGAGCGCGGCGCTCGGTCGGGTCGAGGACTGACCAGTGGGCTCGCAATCGCGTCTCGCGGAAGAGGTCATAGCCGAGGAAAACCTCATCAGCTCCCTCGCCACTCAGTACCACTTTGATCCCCTGGCGGCGAATCTGCTGCGCCAACAAGTAAAGGGGCACTGGGGCAGTGCGAAATTGGGGAATCTCCGCGTGCCACAGCGCGGCGGCAAAACCCTCGGCGATGGCTCCGTCGTCGACCTCGAGGGTGTGGTGTTCGCAACCCAGCGCAGCGGCCACGAGCTGCTGATCCGCCGACTCATCGTACTCTGCCCGGCTAAATGCCACTGAAAAGGAGCGCAACTTACCGGGTTGTGCGTCTCGAGCCAACGCCGCCACGATGGCGCTGTCGAGGCCACCGGAAAGCAGCACGCCCACCTCGACATCGCCGCGCAGCCGCCGCGCCACCGCCGCTTGTAGTCGCTCCACAGTGGCCCGTTGGTCCGCCGCCGTCGGCGCCGCCGCCCCCTCACCCGCCGCCGGACGCCGGGCCACCGGCCAACCACCGTAGCGCTGATCCCTGCGCCGCCCCGTTGGACCAAAGTGGGCAATGGTACCGGGCTCCAGCTGGCTCACCCCAGCGTAAGGGCTCTCGGCCCCGGTGGGTGCCCATTTGGCAAAGATAGCCGCCAGCCCCGCCAGATCCCAGCGCAGCGGCTGGCCAAGGGCGCCACACCCGACCCCGCCGAGAAAGGCCTTGACCTCTGAGGCAAAGGCGATACCACCATCCGCCAACGAGCGGATGAAAAGCGGCCGCTTGCCGTAGCGATCCCGCACTAAATAGAGTTCGCGCTGGACGCGATCGTAGAGGGCAAAGGCGAAACCTCCGTCGAAGCGCTCGGGGGCGGTCGTGCCCCACACGATCCATGCTGCCAAGGCCACCTCGGTGTCGCTTTGGGTCTGAAAACGCCATCCCCGTCCCACTAACTCGCGGCGCAGCTCGATAAAGTTGTAGATCTCGCCGTTGTAGGCGAGCCAATAGCGGTTTCCGGGGTCGGTAAGGGGCTGCTGCCCGAGGCGCAGATCGTTGATTTGCAGCCGCACCGCCCCCAGGGCGATCCGCTCATCTACCATGTAGCCCGCCTCATCGGGTCCGCGGTGGACGAGATGGGTCAACATGGCGCAGAGGGCCTGGATCCGCTCTTCTTGGGAGGGTGCCTCGCCAAAGGCCATAAAGCCGGCCACACCACACATCTCAGCGACCCCGCACCGGTGGCAACAGCGCCCGATGCCGTACCGAGCGATCGATGAAGAAGCCGAAGCGGGTGAGGGTATCGCCGTAGCCCAGCTCGACAATGCTGCGGGCGCCGGCAGCGACGAGCCGGCGAATACCCTGCATCCAACGCACTGGCGCCGCCACCTGAGCAGCGAGTTGAGCGGGCGATGGGGATTGGGGCAGGAAGTCGCCAGTGACGTTGTCGATCACCGGCAACTGGCATGGGGCGAGGGTGAGGGACTCGATACAGCGCTGTAGCGGCGTCACTGCCGAGGCCAAAAAGGGACTGTGCCATCCCCCAGCCACTGGGACGCGCAGTAATCGCTTGGGGCCAAACTCGGCGCGCAGGCGGTCTTCACCATGGGCCAGTCCCGCCAAATCGCCGCTGAGGGTGAACTGCCCCGGCGCATTCTCGTTGGCGATAAAGAGCTGGAAACCACGGTCAATGGCGTCAGCACAGAGCCCTGCCAACCCCTCTTGCGGCACCCCGATCACCGCCAACATCCCCGAGGGGGGATTCTCCGCCAGAGCCTTGTCCATCAGGTGTGCCCGCTCGACGACCAAGGCCAACAGAGTGGTTTCGTCCATTGAACCCGCGGCGTGGAGGGCGCTCCACTGTCCGACGCTGTAACCTGCCATCCCCAGGGGTTGCTGGGTCCCAGTGGCGCTTTCCCGCCACAGTTCCAGGGCACAAAGGCTGGCCAGGACCGTCAACAGCGAGCTCACCCCATTGGCGTTGATCAACGTCGGTTCCCGAGTCAGTCGCTCCTGGAGGTCGAAACCGAGCAGCTCACAGATCCATCGGTGACGCCGGGCAAAGCCAGGTAAGGTGGCGATGCGCTGCAACAATGCGGGCTCTTGGGCTCCCTGTCCTGGAAAGACCAGGGCCACCGGCGCCTCGATGGGTTCGTCGAACATCACAGCGGTCTGTGGCAGCGGTCCATCAGAGGGCGTCCTCGGAAAGTCCGATCCCCTTGGCCAGGGGAATCACTTGCTCGCGCCGGGGCAGAGCCTGGAGCTTGGCCTGTGCCTCTTGTCGGCTCATGGTTCCAGCGCGCACCTGCTCGGCGATCTCCAGGGCGTAGGGGTGGAAGCCGTGACGGCGGGTGTGGAGAAAAACCCCGAGATCGTTGAGGCGGCAGTTGGTGGAGGTGACGCCGGTGTCCCGGGGACGCCGCCAGCCCATGGGGGTCAGGGCGGCGACGATCTGCTCTTCGGTGACGGTGATTCCCAGCATTGGATTGATCACCGCAATCTCCCGATTCTCTCTGCCCTGGGGTAGTTCAAAATAGGCACGTACACCTTCCCCCAAGTGCGAGGCAAAGCGCTCCACCATGGCGCTGCGGGCCCGTTGTCCCTGGGCGCCCGCCCGGATCATCATCACCGCTCCATCCCGGGGCACCTGACCGCCGATGTAGCCACCGGCCACAACGGGAGCACCCAACTGCAGCGCCTGCTGCAACATATGGGTGTTGATCATGGCAATACAAGAAGAACAGATGGCGCTGGCCCGCTTAATGGCCGCCTTGGAGTGGAGTCGATCGTCTTCGGCGCTCTTGCGGTACATCGCAGAGGTGAACTGGCGACTGGGGGTAAAGAGCATATGGTCGACCCCTAGGGCACCACAAACCGCTCGGCAATTGTCGAGGGTGCCATCCCCCAGGAAGCCATTATCGATGGTGATGGCGATACAGCGCAGCCGGTAGTGCTCCACTAAAAGCTTCAGCGTGTAGGAACTGTCTTTACCGCCGCTGTAGGCCACTACCACCTCGTAGGGGGTAGCACCGCGCCGTTCGTCGATGACCCGTTCCATCTCTCGGCGCAGAGCGATCCGTTCGGCCCGCAGCGCTTCGACGTCGGGGGCCTCTCGACAGAAATCGCAGAGCTGATTGTCGTCGATGTGGAGTCCTGGCATGGTATCGGGCAGTAAGCAGCGGATGCAGCTCCGTCCGGGGCTAGGGGATGAAGTCGTAGCGGCCATCTCAGGTAACTCCAGTGCGGTTGGCAATCAGTTCGGTCATCCCGACGAGGGTTGCCATTTCCTCTGAAGCGAGATCATCGTCGTCGAGGGCAATGGCAAATTCTTTTTCGATAAAAGCCACCAGTTCGACAAAACCGAAGCTATCGATAAACCCCCCTTCAAACAGATCAGTGCTATCGGTCGCCTCCTCGCCAAACTCAACCAAGAAGTTTTTGCCGATGAACTCCGCTAGTTTGGCCCGGATGGCCTGATAGTGCATCGCATTTCGGTCCATAGTGAATCGCCGCTTTGAAAGTGGAAAGCCAAGGGTGATGAAGCAGCGCAGATCGACATTTCCATCAGCCATCGTTCACACCGCCAACGAGCGGGGAGAAACATGCCAGGCGCTCTCTTCTAGGGAGACGCGAAAGCCCAGTGCCCGGGCGCGTTCCCCCAACCAGAGGGCAGTCTCTGGATCGACTCGACCGCACATTGACTGTTTCCGCATCTCGCTCAGGGCGAGAATAATGGTTTCCGAGGCACAGGCCACTAACTCGCCGGCGCGGCGCTCTAGGGGACCCAGCTGGGAGCCGGCGGGGGCCTTCAGCATTCCCCCTTCGATGTAACAGAGGTCAGGGCGAGCTTGCACCACGTCGCGGGCGACGTTGAAAGGGCGCGACACATCGCAAACGATGGCTCCGGGTGCCAGATCGTCGCCGCTGATAAAAGCGCTTGGATCACTCGTGGCCGTGACCACCACCTGGGCCTGGGGAAGGTGGGTCGCAAGGTCGCGGGTGACTTGGCAGAGGGTGCCTTGGGTACTCGACCCCTGACAGCGCTGAGCCAGGGTTTGAAGTCGTGCCAGGGCTTGAGGGGTGCTGTTGGGGCTGCCCACCAGCACCAGCTTCGCCACCAGGGGAGCGAACAGCAGCGAGAGCGCCTCACCGATGGCGCCCCCCGCCCCCAGTACGACCAAGGGGGATGGATGGAGGGAAATGTTCCGCGCCCGACTGGCCTGGCACACGCTCTCAAAGGCCACGTAGGCGGTGAGGCTGTTGCCACTGGTGAGCTCTACGCCAGGCGGGGCCTCCAGGGCGAGGCCACCGGCGGTGACGATGGAGGAAAAGCCCCCCAACCCCACGACCTCCGCACCGCGCTCGGCGGCAATGGCCACCGCCCGCTGTACCAGGCTGCGCGACTCAGTGGCGGGTAAGGCCATCAGCTTGGTCGCGGTCATCGGCAACACCACCAACTCCCCAACTGCACTCACAGGCTCCTCTCCCGGTACCGTTAGGCTCGCCGCGGGAAAGGGTTTGAGCAGTGGCGCTATGCGCTTAAAGAGCGCTTCGCACTCCCCTGTCGAGTAGTGATTGAGCCGGGGATCAAAGTGGCGGAGGTCATCGGCAGCCACTAAATGAACGACAAAGGCAAAGCGGCGCTGTACCCCAAGGGTCACTCGCAACGGCTGGCGGGGATAAACTGACGCTCTAGGGGGTGAGCTGGAAGTGTCGTGGGGGCGACCCACGAGCGGAGACAGCAAGGCATCCACATCCCGATGGGTCAGCACCCAGCAGGCGCGGTCGAGGGCGGTGAGGAGGACTTGGCAATCTTGGACTGTGGCCACCAGGGGCGGCTCGATGCGCAGGGTTGTTCCCGCCGTGTACGAGGCGGCAATTCGCACTCCCTCGACGTTGAGTAAGTAGCTCACTATCAGGGGCATTAGCAGATTCTGTTCAGCGAGCACTGAGAGCAGACTAGAGCGGTCGTCGATGAGGTGTTGTAGCTTTAGATCGACCCCCAGCATAAACCCCCGACCGCGAATTTCACCGATCAACTCGGGATGGCGATCGCGCAACGCCTCGAGCTGACAGCGCAAATCGGCCCCGGTGCGGCGCACGTGGCGAACCAGCGCCCGGTCGTTACGGGTGAGCCTTTCCAAGGTTGCCATGGCGGCACTGCAAGCTAAGGCGTTGCCGGCCATGGTGGAGCCGTGGCGAATGTCAAAGGCCTCGTCGAACACACTAGGGCCGTAGAGCGCCGCCCCAATGGGGACCAGTCCACCTCCCAAGGCCTTGGCCAACACCAAGATGTCCGGCGTGATGCCTTCGTATTCACAGGCAAAGAGCTCACCGGTGCGACCGAGACCCGTCTGTACCTCATCGACAATCAGCAAAGTGCCCCACCGGCGACAGAGCTCGGCGGCCCTGGCGAGGTAGTCCTTTGGGGTGGGGACAATGCCCCCCTCCCCCTGGATGGGCTCGACGATAAAGGCGGCAAAGTGTTCCGGTGCTGCCCCCAGGGCCCCCTCTAGGGCCCCGATGTCGCCAAAAGGCAGATACTCAAACCCCGCCACCGGTGCGCTGAACCCGCGCTGGTAAAAGGAGCGACCTGTCGCAGAGACCGCCCCTAGGGTCAAGCCGTGAAAGCCATTGCGGGTGGCGAGAATACCGCTGCGACCGGTGCGGATTTTGGCGAGCTTGAGGGCCGCCTCCACCGCCTCGGCACCGCTATTGGCAAACACCACGTGCTCCAATCCCGCCGGTGCCAAGGCCACTAATCGCTCCGCCAAATCGCCGGCAGCGTCGTTGAGGGCATTGATCATCAAGTTGGGTCGCTTGGAGTGGCGCAGCTGGTCTAGGGCCTGCCAGATCTCCTCGGGATCGTGGCCAAAGGGGGCCGCGCCGTACTGAGCGATAAAGTCCACCACCTGCCGACCGCTCTCGTCCACCAACCAAGCACCGGCACCGCTGACAAAGCGCTTATCGAGACCCAGACGCTGGTAGAGAAAGCCCTTGTAGGGGGCTACCCGATGGATGTAGGCGGGCTGATCGGCCAGGACCCAATCTTCGAGGGAGGCGAGCCGCACTAGATCTTCGGTGAGGCTAAAACCGCCACTCACCGGCTCGACGACCCCCCGCTGGGCGCTGTCCCGACCGCTTAAGTAGGCGATGATCGCCTCTTTGTGCTCGACGAGGCGCATTCGCAACTCGGGACTCATCGCCCCCTTTGGGGCGCGGAAGCGGAGGTGACCTCGGTCGACCCAAAGCTGAACACTGCGGCTTTGGAGGGCGCTGAGTATCTCCTCAACGCCAGTCGAACCATCGCCAGCACCCCGCGGCGGCTCCAGGGCCAACGGCTTCACAACAGCTCTGCCGTCGCTGGAGTCGCCCTTGGACTCGCCATCACCGGCGGTGTTAACAGCAAAATCGAAACTCATATTGAGCCCTCCTCTAGCTCGTCGGTGGGACGCAGTCCACCGAGGTGGGCGTAGAGAATCTGCTGCTCGGGCTGCAGCTGTAGCAGCTCCGCGATCACCTCATCGTTGAGCCACCCAATGGCACAGAGTCCGATATTGAGGGTTGTGGCCGTGCTCTCCACCAGCTGCCCCATGGCACCCGCCTCCAACAGCGCAAAGCGCTGGGCCTCTTGACCGTAGAGACGTTGAATGGCGTAGGGTGCCAGGACGAAGAAAAGCGCAAAGCGACAAGCCTCAAAGAGGGGTCGGTTGACCAAGGGGCCGTGGATATCGGGATCGAGGCGGGGATCTCTACTCAGGGGAATCAATCGCGCGGCGACGGGGTCGAGGTAATAGGCGCCGGCCGGCAGGTCCTCTACCCCCTCGCTTTTGACATGACAATAGGTTTGAACGGGGTAAAGCCCCCCCGCCGAACCGTAGCCGTACTTTGGCTGGCCGGCGATCTGCAGTTGTAAAAGCGGTGCTAGCAGCCCGGAAAAGCCTTCGAAGGGGACGGGTCGGGGGGCGTAGTAGCGCACCGAACGGCGCGCTTCAAATCTCTCCCCCAGGGCCCTGATATTCAGGGCAGCCGGAGCCAGGGGAACGGCGGGGGGATGGGACTCAAAGCGCCGCAAACCGTGCTGCTCCACCCGTAGCCGATCCCGCTCCGCCGGGTCGAACACCACTGCCGACGACTGGGAACGCCGCGCCTGGGGCGTCGCCGTCTCCAACTGAGCCGCTAACCCCGCCAGGGTGGGATTGCTGAAAAAGCGGGCGAAGTCGGGCCGTATCCCAAAACGCCGTTCCACTTCAGTGGCCAATCGCACCAGATCGATGGAATTGACCCCCAGGTCGAAGAGATTTTGGTCGGGCTTCGGTAGTGGCAAAGGGATGGTTTCGATAAAAAGTTCTCCCAAAGCCGCCGGAGACGCTGGCTCCGCCGGAGACGCTGGCTCCGACGACCTCTCAACAGGTGCTGGGGGCTGAGCAAAGGGATTGGGGAGCTGGGCGCGATCCACTTTGCCGTTGGGGGTAACGGGTAGCGCCTCGAGCTGTGCGATGCAAACGGGCACCATGTAGTCGGGCAATTCCTCTGCCAACCGCCGGCGCAGCTGCTGGAGATCGAGGACAACCCCAGCCTCTGGGACCACAAAAGCGACCAGTCGCCTTCGCTCTGTGGTGCTGCTGCGCCAGGCCAAGGCGTGGGCCGTGCGAATCCCGCCGGTGGCGATGAGTCGCGTTTCAACCTCACCCGGTTCGATGCGGTGACCATTGACCTTGAGTTGGCTATCCCGCCGTCCCAGCAGTTCGATCTCGCCGTTGGGCAGGTAACGGCCGAGATCACCGGTGCAAAATAGCCGCTCGCCATTCTGGGGATGGGTTATAAAGGCAGCGGCAGTGAGCTCGGGCTCATCCCAATAGCCCTCGGCCAAGCCCTCGCCACCGATGTAGAGATCGCCGACGACCAGATCGGGACAGTCTTGCAAGGCGACGTTCAATACTCGCCAACGCTGGTTGTCCAGTGGCCTGCCATAGGGAATAGAGGGTCGCCCGCTATCGGCCGGTGTGCATTCGTGGTAGATCGACCAAATCGCCGCCTCGGTGGCACCGCCCAGAGAGGTGACCTGGCAGTTGGGGAAGAGTACTTTGATGCGATGGGGCAGCCCCACGGGTATCCAGTCGCCGCTCAGCCAACAATGGCGCAGGGGCGGACGCGGTAGCTCGGGATGCTGCTCCAAGTGGGCGACCAAGAGCTCCATCAACACCGGTGCCGAGTTCCAGAGAGTCGCGCTCCCAGCCACCATCCGCTCTCGCCAGTGTTCGCAATCGGGACCGCATTGGGGCTCGGGAAAAACGATTCCCCCCCCGGCGGCGAGTGGGCCAAACAGGTCGTAAATGGCCAGATCAAAAGTAAAGGGGGAAACGGCAAAGAGGCGGTCTTCAGGACCTACCTCGAAGCGACGATTCATCGCCTCAAGCGTCGTCCAGACGGCTTGATGACTCACGGCAACACCCTTTGGTGCGCCAGTGGAGCCAGAAGTAAAGATGATATAAGCCGGTGGCTGCAGGGGCATTTTTGTCGACGTGACCGAAAGCACTTCAACGCCGTCATCGGTGATCAGATGAGTCGCATGGGCTTTGGCAATGACCATTTGCTGGCGAGTCGCGGGCCATTGAGGAGAGATGGGCACGAACGTTCCGCCCGCTGCCAAGATGGCCAGAGTTACCGCTAAACGCCGAGCCGGCTCCACCACGGCCACGGCCCCTCGCGCCCCGGCGGTAAATCCTCGCGCCATTAGGGTCGCCCGCTGTGCCTCGGCCGCCCTCTGGAGCTCGCCATAACACCAGTGACCTTGGGGGGTGTCTAGGGCCGGGCTCGTCGGTTGTTGGACTGCCCGCTGCCAAAAAGGCGCGTCGATGGCGCGATGGGTGATGGGCCGTGCGGTGTCGTTGCTGGCACCATGGCGCTGACGCTGCGCCTCGGGTCGCAGATCGAGCCAGATGGTTTCTAGGATGGGATCTCGAGGGTCTGCAAGGCGCTGTAACAGACGGTTGAGCGCCGCAAACATGGCTTCTATCACCTCGTCTTCAAAGAGTCCATCGACGAAATCCCAATTGTAGTGCAGCTCTCCGCCCAATTCGTAGACTTGCATGTCGAGCCACACCTGGGGAGTCTGGGAAATGCCAAAAATGGGCTTTCCCAGCATCGACTGAGTGAGAATGGAGAGATCTTGTCCCAGTAAACTGGTGAGCACTACAGGAGCAACTTGGCTGGGACCGACGTTGTGCAGACGCATGAGTTCGCGAACTAGCGCCACCCCCCCGCCAGCACGGTGGGCAATGTCCCGTCGAAGTTGAGCCTTTAGTGTCCGAGCGAGCTGTCCCAGGGAACACCGCTCGGCGAGGTTGACCTCAAGTAAAATAGTGTCGGCGAAGTCGCCGATGATCTGTCCCACATCAGAGTGAAAGTTGCGCCGCTTGGAGGTAGTGATGTTGATGAGAAAGTCGGAACTTTGGGACCACGCACCGATGACCCTCGCGTAGAGGGTGACGATTCCCACTGAGGGCGTTATACCGATAGCGTCGAAGCGCTGGCACACCGTAGACCAATCGCCGGCGGAGAGTACAGCTGTCGACCGTTTGAAGCGCGGTGGCAGGGGATAGGTAGCGCGCAGCGGTAGTGCCGGTGCGAGCGGCATCTTGGAGAGGCGGTCGTACCAGTAGCGACGACTCCTCTCCCTCGTTTTTCGACGAGTGCGATCGGCTAATACATAATCGCGGAAGTTGGCACCAATAGGAGGCAAAGGCTGCTGGGGGTTGAGATAGTAGTGGTTCCACTCTCGTCCAAATAGAGCGATGGAAATTGCATCAAACTGCAACAAATTGAAGCTAAAGTGAATGTGAACAACATCGTCTGGTAACAAGGTGGCACGGACATCAAAGAGAGGCCACTCGCGCCCGTCTTTGATTTGATGACTCATCACTGCCCGGGTTTCTTCGATAACGCGCGCGGCACTGGCGCCGTCACAAGCACATCGCTCAATGCGATAGACCATGGGTTCAGGTAGCACCCGCTGTAGACCCGTTTCATCGATGACCATCCGCAACATGTCATGGCGGGCGATGAGATGGTTGAGCGCTGCTTCTAGGCGATCGAGGTCGAGCCCCACAACGCAAAATTCGTAGTATCCATGACAGCTCACACCTCCCAGTTCCGACTTTAAATTCTGACCCACCCAGTAGGCTTGTTGAATATCGGTGAGAGGAAATGGCTCGAAACGTTCATCGAAATCGGGGTTGCGAACCACTGGCTCCCTCAATTCTTCAATGTAGCGCATTTTACCATCCGCGACAAAACCACAAAGTGATACCGATGCTTGAATGGGCCGATCAATCAGCTGCTCGTGTTTTGTTTTATAACCCATAACTCACCCGCAGCTCCATTTGCGCAAGAGTAGTCTCATTCAACACAAAGAAAGCGCAACTGAGACATAAAGTCGTTCGATAGGAAACTGAAACCAAAAAAACACAGGACTAAAAAAATCTATCCTTCAACAGATTCTGTCCGCATTCCATCAAACGTGGACCCTCGTTTTAAAATGCGCTACAACGAACCGCAAACCCTTCAAGCATATACGGAGCCCCCTTATTCCAACGCATCAACCCACCGTTCATTAAATTTACTTTCAACAACATGATTTTTTATCGAATCAATACTTACACTGGTAGCAAAATGTTGATGTTTACACGGTATCATGCTTACTTTGGGAAAACAACGGCATTAGTTCGCAAAAATCAACAGGAGATATCCTTATGCTTTAATATTCTTGAAACACTACTGTAGTATGCTTATTCGTTTTTGAAGGTCACTCAGACGTGACTATCAATGACACTTGTATTGCAATACTCGATGCTTCTATTCTTAAACTACTGATAAAACGAAAAAACCACAGAGCCGATGCGCTGATTGGCTAGATAAGCGTGATCGAATACTAAAGACACTTCAACGCAGGATTTCCCTTACTTGAAAGTGAGTACCCGCTTGGGAGGCGAAACGCTGGATTGCCTCAGCCGAATAACCGAGACACAGGATGAGTTAGGCATCAGCGTGGAGCTCGACTAGGCCCCCTGAAGTCCAGGGTGGCGCCACGTCACCACAGGTCGAGCGGCGCGAGCATTGGCGTTTAGTGGGCTGAGTCTTGTGAACTCACGGGTGGCCTCTGGTGCCGGCGTTCTTTGCAGATGAGCCCACCCAGAAGCGCTCGTACGAAGGCATCCAATCCAAGTCTTTAGTACTGAGATCGGTCTCGACAGCCACTCCTCTCACCTCAGCTGGCGAATGAAGTGGGTGAGTTCGTTAGCCGCCAGCTCGGGTTGGTCGCGCAGGTAGTGATGGCCACCGGGAAACTCCCTTTGGATCGCACCACCACAAGCAAGGGTTAGCCAGCCGTTTAAAAGCTGACGGGGTACTGCCTCGTCTCCACTGGCGCCAAAAATGGCTAAGGGCATCTCCAAAGGGCGGGACGGATCACAGCAGTAGCACTCCGCTGCCTGGAAGTCGGCCCGTAACATGGGCAAATAGTGAATCATCAGTTCTGGGATAACGAGAATCTCGGCGGGAATGGCGCCATAGTGTGCCACCACCGCCGCGATAAATTGCTGATCTGGCAATCCATGGAGCGAGGAGCCATCGCTTGCGGGATCAGTATAGGGTGCGCGGGAAGCGGAAACCACCAGTCCCAAGGGCGTGACACCGTAGCGCCGCAAGATGGCATTGACTAATTCATAGGCCACCAGCGCCCCCAAACTGTGGCCCAACAGCACCCAGGGCCGTTCGATCCAGCGATCAAAATGAGGCAGGTAGTCGGCGACGTGCTCCTCAACACTCCCCTTCAAAGGCTCGCCCCAGCGGCTTTCGCGCCCTGACGGCACCAGAGGTACGGGTTGCAGATCAGCGGGTAAATTTTTGATCAATGGACGATAAAAGTTAGCTCCAGCCCCGGCCGGGGGCAGTAGAAAAAGCGTCACGGCGGCCTGGGTATCGAACGATACTCGAATGGGGTCACCCTGCATTCGTTTTACCTCCATCTGCGACGCGGTTCCATCTCTTCCCCGCACTTTTTCCCTAGCCCCGCCCCACGTAGGGCATTTTGGTGGCCATCACCGTCATAAACTGGACGTTGGCCTCCAACGGCAACGAGGCCATGTAGAGCACCCCCTGGACCACGTGCTCCACCCCCATGGTGGGCTCGGGGGCGGTGCGGCCGTCGGCCTGGGGAACCCCAGTCGACATTTGAGAGGTCATGTCGGTGCTGGCATTGCCGATGTCGATCTGGCCACAGGCGATGTTGTAGCGCCGGCCATCGAGGGCAGTGGATTTGGTGAGGCCGGTGATGGCGTGCTTAGTGGCGGTGTTGGGGGGGGAGTGGGGCCGGGGGGCGTGGGCGGAGATCGAACCGTTGTTGATGATCCGCCCCCCCTGGGGATCTTGGGCCTTCATCAGCCGGAAGGCCTGCTGGGTGCACAAAAAGGGGGCGGTGAGGTTGATATCCACCACCGCGCGCCACTGCTCCACGGTGAGCCCTTCTAGGGGTGTGCCACCGGGGCCAAAGGTACCGGCGTTGTTGAACAAAAGATCCAGGCGGCCAAAGTGTTGGGCGGTTTGGTCGAAGAGATCCACCACCGCCGCGGCATCGGTGAGATCCCCTGGAACCATCAGCGCCTTTTCTGCCGGGACCTTCGCCTTGGCGACGGTTTCTTCCAGGGCCTCGACGCGGCGGCCGCTCAAGGCGATGCGGTAACCGGCGGCAAACAGCCCCAAGGCGACAGCCCGGCCAATGCCGCTACCGGCGCCGGTGATAATGGCGATCTTGGTGGTCACAGTTTCTTGGGAATCAAGATATTTGACTTGAAGAGTGCCGGGAGCGAGACTCGAACTCGCAAGGTGTTGCCACCGGTGGATTTTGAGTCCACTGCGTCTACCAGTTCCGCCATCCCGGCAGGGGGGGCCTTGCTGAAGATTCGACATTGTAATGCCTTACCCCCTTGCTGCCAAGGGGGTCGCTGCTTATAGTGCTGTCCGTCCCAAGCCTCGAAGGACGGCGCGCCATGACCCTGCGCAAGGGCGACTTCCACTACCACCTGCCCGACGAACTCATCGCCCAGCACCCCTTGGCCGAGCGCTCGGCCAGCCGTCTGTTAGTCCTGGACGGCGTCACCGGCGCTTTGGACGATCGCACCATTAGAGACTTGCCCGCCCTCCTCCACCCCGAAGACTTGCTGGTCTTCAACGACACCCAAGTGATCCCCGCCAGACTCTACGGCCAAAAGCAGAGTGGCGGCCAGCTTGAAATCCTCGTCGATCGCCTGCTAGACGACCACCGAGCCCTGGCCCAGCTGCGGGCCAGCCGGGCCCCAAAACCCCCCGCGACCCTCACCGTGACCGCCGCCGACGGCAACCCCGTGCCCGGTACCATCACCGTGACGGCTCGCCACGACAACCTGTTCGAACTGGAATTTGAGCAACCCCTGCTACCCCTCCTAGAGCAGCACGGCCACGTTCCCCTTCCCCCCTACATTCGCCGCCCCGATGACACGGGGGATCGAGACCGCTACCAAACCATCTTCGCCAGCCGCCCCGGGGCCGTGGCCGCCCCCACCGCCAGCCTCCACTTCGACTCCCCCCTCATGGCCCAGCTAGAGGCCCGAGGCGTCGCCCACACCCTCATCACCCTCCACGTGGGTGCTGGCACCTTCCAGCCCCTGCGGGTCGACGCGGTGGAAGAACACGTCATGCACGCCGAGGTGATGGAGATCACTCCAGAAGCCGCCCATGCCGTCATGGCGGCCAAAGCTCGGGGAGGACGGGTGATCGCCGTGGGCACCACCGCGGTACGAGCCCTGGAAACCGCTTGGTGCGGCGACACCCTTGAGCCCCAACGAACCGATACCCAGCTTTTTATCTACCCCGGCTACCACTTTCGCTGCGTCGACGCCCTCATCACCAACTTCCACCTGCCGGAGTCCACTTTGTTGATGTTGGTGGCCGCCTTCGCTAGCCGCGATTTCACATTGGCCGCCTACCGCCACGCCGTGGCTAAAGCCTATCGGTTTTTCAGTTATGGGGACGCTATGTTTATCCCCAGATGCCACCCTTGAACCCCAGCCCCCAAACCCCTATTTCATCGAAGGGCAATCCACGATTTGAGCAGCGAGGAGTGGGCCTTGTTCTACCGCATCGTTTTGTTTGTCATGACCAAGTTGGCGGTGG
>JBHJHK010000387.1:0-11747 GCA_050330975.1 Candidatus Competibacterales bacterium
CGCGCACAATGCGATCGAGACGCAGTTCCAGGCCCCCCCCGTCCTCGGCGCGGGCCAATAGGTGCTCCGCGCGATGGCGGCTGCCGAAATCCAAAGGCACCAGTCCCATCACGTGGAGCCGCGCGCCGGCGGCGCGCGCCCCCCCGGGATGGGACTGCAGCCCTCCGATACCCGCAGCCGCCCTCGCCCGGAGCACCTATTGGCCCGCGCGGAGGCCGGGGGGTGCCTGGAACTGCGTCTCGATCGCATTGTGCGCGTCGACTCCCTGACGGGGCCCACCTGGGCGAGTCAACGGACCTGAGGTGCTCAATCGTTCCACTTGAGGTGGAAGAACTTCTCGTTTGCCCATCCAGTTGTGTAATATAAAAGGCTTGCCCATTGCCCGAATCTCGAGGGGCCTTGTGATGCGCGCTCCTTTGGTGGGGCCCGCGGCCTACCTCGGCCGTGGGGCCACGGGCGGGGTTTTTGACTTCAATATGCCGTTTGGCTTTGGTTCTAGGAGATTTTTCGGTGAAAAAAGACATTCACCCCAACTACCGTGAGGTGGTTTTCCAGGATGCGGGGGCCGACTTTGCCTTCGTGACCCGCTCCACGGTCAAGACTCGCGAGACTATCCAGTGGACCGATGGCAAGGAGTATCCATTGGTCAAAATTGAGGTGTCCAGCAAGTCCCATCCGTTTTACACCGGCAAACAAAACATCGTCGATACGGCGGGGCGCGTCGATCGCTTTCGCCGCAAGTACCGTCTGCCCACCACCTGAGGAGGCTATCCCCCAAAGGCCTCCGCGGGCAGTGGGAGGTTTGGCCTTTGACTCACCTTAGCAGCGATCCGACGATCGAGGAGCGTTATCTATGTCCAGCGACAGCGTCAAGCTAATCGACAGCGCCTCTGACAGCAGCCTCGAGCTGCCCGTCTTGCATCCCACCCACGGCAACTCGGTGGTCGACATCGGCCAGTTGTCCAAGCAACTGGGTTACTTCACCTACGACCCTGGCTTTGTGGCGACGGCCAGCTGCAAGAGCGACATCACCTACCTCGACGGCGAAAAGGGCGAGCTCCTCTATCGGGGGTACCCCATTGAAGACGTCGCCAGTCAGTGCAGCTTTCTAGAGACCTGCTACCTGCTGCTCTACAAGGAGTTGCCCACCGGCGAAGAGCTGGATAAGTTCCGCCATATCATCACTCGCCACACGATGATCAACGAGAACTTGCTCAACTTTTTCAACGGCTTCAATTATGACGCCCACCCCATGGCGATGATGACGGGCGTGGTGGGTTCGTTGGCGGGCTTTTACCACGACGGCTTGGACATCAACAATCCCAGGGATCGCGAGATCACGGCCCACCGGCTGATCGCCAAGATCCCCACCATCGCCGCCGCCTGCTACAAGCGCTCCATCGGTCAGCCGTTCCGCTATCCGCGCAACGAACTGAGCTACTGTGGCAATTTTCTCCACATGATGTTCTCGGTCCCCTGCGAGGAATACCACGTCGATCCCGTGGCGGAAAAGGCCCTAGACGTGCTGTTTACCCTCCACGCCGACCACGAGCAAAACGCCTCCACCTCCACGGTGCGTCTGGCGGGCTCGTCGGGTGCCAACCCCTACGCCGCCGTCGCCGCCGGCATCGCCTGTTTGTGGGGGCCGGCCCACGGTGGGGCCAACGAGGCGGTGTTGCGCATGCTCGACGAGATCGGCGATGTGTCCAACATCGACAAATACATCCAAAGGGCCAAGGACAAGAACGATCGCTTCAAGCTCATGGGGTTTGGCCATCGGGTCTACCGCAATTTTGACCCCAGAGCCAAAATCATCAAAGCTGAGGCCGACAAGATCCTCGCCAAGTACGGCAATGATCCCCGGATGGAGCTGGCCATGCGCCTCGAGGAAATCGCCCTCAAGGACGAATTTTTCATCGAGCGCAAGCTCTACCCCAACGTGGATTTCTATTCGGGCATCATCTATGCCGCGCTGCAAATCCCCGTGAGTATGTTCACGGTCATGTTCGCCGTGGCTCGCACCGTGGGGTGGATCAGCCATTGGATCGAGATGATCTCCGACCCCAACCTCAAGATCGGCCGCCCGCGCCAACTCTACACGGGCCCCGCCCGTCGGGATTTCATCCCCCTCGAGCGGCGGGGCTAGGGCCGAGGCCTCTTGGCCCCCACAAAGCTCCCCCGCAGTTTGGCTACAGCACCGGTGGCCTGCGCCGGTGCTTTACCCCCAAGGCCTTTCCTGCTATTTTTCGCACTGCCTCTAGCTCGATAAGCCCTTGGTTTGAGACCCATTCCCCTGGCGTCTCCAGAGGACGATGGAACCGTCCTTTCCCACTCCTCAACGTCGGTGTGGCTGACAAAATCCCCGTTGGCTGTTGCCGATTTTCCAAAAAGATACATAATGTGTTGGCCGAGCAAAATGTGTTGGCCGAGCAGCTGCGCCTCTGGTGTACTTGCCACTGTGTAGCCAGGACACCTGGACAAGGCACAAAAGCAAAGGGCTTCGGGCTCATGGCACTGACGGGCGTCAACTGTGCGTCCGCAATGGACTGTGCACTCAGGAGGGAGCACCAAGGTGGCTCTGTTCAAGAAAACCGAACGCATGCTGGGCGTTGACCTTAGCCCGACGGCAGTCAAACTGGTCGAGCTCAGTCGAAGTGGCAAACGCATCCAGATCGAAGCGGCGGCCATGGAGCCCTTGCCCGAAGGCGCCATGACCGATCGCAACCCCAGTGATCTCGACCAGCTGACGGCAGCCCTCAAGCGGGCCGTCAAGGGATCGGGCACAACCTTGAAGAAGGTTGCCTTGGCCGTCCCCACCTCGAGTGTCATCACCCGTACCATCACCATGCCCGCCGAGTACGGCGAGGACGAAATCGAGGCCAACATTCAGGTGGAGGCGGCCCAGTACGTGCCCTTCCCCCTCGAAGAGATCTATCTGGATTTTCAAACCCAGATGTCCGTGGACGGTCGCAAGACCACCGCCGACACCCAGGAGGTCATGATCGTCGCCTCGCGGCGCGAGAATGTCGATCTGCGGGATGAGGTGGTCAAGGAGGCCGGTCTCAAGGCCGTGGTGGTCGACGTCGAAGCCTACGCCCTGGAAAATGCCTTTGCCCTGATGCGTCCTGTGGCCAGCGGCGCCCTGGTGCCCAGTGACGGCGGATCGGGGGACCTGCGCACGGCCCTAGTGGAGATTGGCACGGGGGTGATGACCCTCTACGTCTTCGACGGCGACCGCGTGACCTTCACCCGGGAGCAAATCTTCGGCACCGAACAACTGATCCAGGCCATGGTGGACACCTATGGCATGACCCGGGAGCAGGCGGTACAGTCCCGTCAGTCGGGAGAACTGCCCGCCGACTACCTCCCCATGGTGGTGGAGCCCTTTCGCCTGGCGGTGGCAGAGCAGATCAGCAACGCCCTACAGTTTTTCTTTTCGTCGAGCCACTACAATTCCGTCGACTACGTGGTGTTGGTGGGCGATGGTGCCCTGGTGGAAGAGCTCGACGAGGCGGTGGGGGGAGCCCTGGGGATTTCCACGGTCATCGGCAATCCCTTTGCCGAGGCGACCATTGCCAAGCGGGTCAATCGCCAGATGCTCCAGCGCAATGCCCCCTCCTTCGCCACGGCGTGTGGTTTAGCAATGCGGAGTTTTGGCTGATATGGCAACGCGAATTAACTTACTTCCCTGGCGCGAAGAGCGCCGCGCCCGCCGCCAGCGGGACTTCTTATTGACTCTATTTGGCGCCGTGGTCTTGGCCGGTGGGGGCGTTTGGGGAGTCAATCAGTACTTCCAACAGCTCATCGACAATCAAAACGCTCGCAACGACTATTTGCGCACCGAGATTCGCAAGCTCGATAGCATCGCCCGCCAGATCCAAGAGCTCGATGAGGCCAAGGCCCAACTCCTCGCCCGGGTGCGGGTCATCGAGGGACTCCAGCGCAGCCGTCCCAGTATGGTCCGCGCTCTAGATACCCTAGCGCGCCGCCTGCCCGACGACATCTATCTCACGGAAATGGCCACTCGGGGGCGGCGCATCACCCTCAAGGGCACGGCCTTCAACCCCGAGCGGGTCTCGGAGTTCATGCGCGAACTGGAGCAGTCGCCCTGGTTTGGCGAACCGTTGCTCACGGTGATCCAAAACGAGGAAATCGGTCCGATCCGCGCCAGCAACTTCGAACTCGCCGTCAATCGGGCGGAGATCCGTTCCCCCGATTCCCAAGATGGCGCTGTGGCGATCGAGGAGTAGCAAGCCGTGAACTTGTCAGATATCAATGAGTTGGATTTTAATAATATCGGCAGCTGGCCGTGGGCTGCCAAGGTGGTGTTGTTGCTACTGGCCATGGCCGCCGTCGGTGCCGGGGGCTACTGGTACATCATCAAGGATCAGCGGGAGGCCCTCGCCGGTGTCGAACGCGAAGAGGAACAGCTGCGGGCCGAGTTCCAGCGCAAGCAGTCGGTGATGGCCAATATCGAATCCTACCAGCAACAACTGCAGGAGCTGGAAGCCATTCTCGCCGAACTCCTCGAACAACTGCCCTCTCGCACCGAAATGCCCAACCTCATCGATGACATCTCCGAGCTGGGTCGGCGCAATGGATTGGTTTTCCAGTTGTTCAAACCCGGCAATGAAGAGCGGCGAGATTTCTATGTCGCCCGCCCCATCAATCTCGAGGCCCGTGCCACCTACCACGAGTTTGGCGATTTCATCAGTGATGTCTCGGCCTTGGACCGCATTGTGACCTTGGAAAACGCCCGGGTCCTCAATCCCAGTGGCAGGGCGGGTGCAGACGCCCCCGATGGGGTACAGACCATTGCGGCGACGCTGCAGATCTATCGCTATCTCGAAGAAAACGAAATTCCCCAAGACGAGCAGCAGTGACGGCAACGGAGAGGGATCACCATGAGGACGATTCAGCTAGCTGTGGGTGCGGCTTGTGGTACGGATCGCGGCGCGGTGGCGCCGTTTAACGCGGCCTTGTTGGGTTGTTGCCTCCTCTTGGGGGGGTGCGACCTCCTGGCTCCCCAGGACGATCGGCGGGAGCTGGAGTTGTGGGTGGAGACCATCAAGGCGACTTCCAGGGGGCAAGAGCCCGAGCCCTTGCCGGAAATCAAAGACTACGTGCCCTTTGAGTACACCGCCGAAGTCGACAAGGACCCATTTGCCGTGGCGGCGATTTTCAAAGTGGTGGAAAGCGAGGGCATCGAGGGCGCCGCGAGTTTGCCCGTGCCGGTGTCGGGCATCGCCCCCGACCCCGACCGTCCCCGGGAAGAATTGGAGAAGTACACCTTGGGGTCCCTGCGTATGGTGGGCACGATGCAGGGCATCGATGACACTAATACTTTTGCCTTGATCCAAGCCCCCGATGGCGTCGTCCATCGCATCACCGAGGGCAACTATCTCGGCGTCAACCACGGGCAAATCCAGCGCGTTTCCGAAGAGCGCATCGACTTGCGGGAAATCGTGCCCGACGACGCCACAGGGGGGTGGAAAGAGCGTGACGCCTCCATAAGCCTGATTCAGTGACGACACCCATACACCCAGATTGCGGGAGGAACCCATCGTGATTCGAGCCCCCCAGCCCTGCGGCACCTCGGCGAAGCGCCAGCGATTTCCCAGCAGGGCTGGGTCGTGGTGTTGCCTAGGGGCCCTGATGCTCTTTTGTACTGAATTGCTCTGGGCCCAGGGCAGCGCTGTACTACAGTCTATCGATGTCACCAATCTGTCGGGCAACCGAGTGCAGCTGCGCTTTCAGCTGTCCCAAGCTGTGCCCGAACCCAGGAGTTTTACCATCAACAACCCCGCCCGGGTGGTGCTGGATTTTTTTGGCACCAGCAGCGGCTTGGCCGAGCGGGAGCAGGCCATAGGTGTGGGCGTCGTGGAGTCGGTAACGGTGTTGGAGGGGGGGGACCGGACTCGGGCTTCCATCAATCTCTCCTCCCTGGTGCCGTTTCGGGTTCAGCGCCAGGGCAATCTAGTGGTTTTGACCCTGGGGGCCGAGGACGGTGGGGTTCCCACCACGTCCCGCCAGGAGGTGCCCGGAACTTTGACGGGCCCCGTCGATGTCGCCAGCCAAGTCAACAGCGTCGATTTTCGTCGCGGGGCCCAGGGGGAGGGCATTATCTCCATCGAACTGTCCAATCCCGCCACGGTGGTGGACGTTCGCGAGGAAGGTAGCCAAATTATCGCCGATTTCATCGGTTCTCGATTGCTGCGCGGTCAAGAGCGACGGTTGGATGTCACTGATTTTGCTACACCGGTGTTGCTCATCGACGCCTTCAACCGCGACGGAGATGCCCGGGTCGCCATTCAACCGACAGGTCTTTACGAGTATCTGGCCTTTCAGGCAGACAATCGCTACGTCATCGAGGTAAAGCCCCTCGCCGAAGAAGAAGTCGAGGACCTTCAAGAGCAAGAATTCACTGGTGAGTTGCTGTCCCTCAATTTCCAAGATATCGAAGTCCGCGCCGTATTGCAGATCATCGCCGACTTCACAGGTCTCAACGTAGTAGTGAGTGATACGGTACAAGGCAACTTGACCTTGCGGCTGCAGAACGTGCCTTGGGATCAAGCCCTGGACATCATTTTGCGCACCAAGGGCTTGAGCCAGCGCCAAAATGGCAATGTCATTTTCATCGCACCGACGGAAGAGATCACTGCCCGAGAACGTTTGGAGCTGGAGGCTCAAAACCAGATAGAGGAATTGGTCCCCTTGCGGACTGAATTGGTACAGGTCAACTTTGCCAAGGCTGAAGACATCCGAGATCTAATCGATACGGAAAGGAGTGGCAATCGCGAAGATGAATTGTCTATCCTCTCACCACGGGGCAGTGCCATCGCCGACCCTCGCACCAATACCATACTGGTGAAAGACATTCCCTCCAAGCTCAGCGAGGCCAGGGAATTAATCGCTCGGTTGGATCGTCCAGTGCGCCAGGTACTCATCGATTCCCGGGTGGTCATTGCCAACGACGATTTTGAGCGAGATCTGGGTGTTCAGTTTGGTTTTACGAGAAATTTTCGCAATGGTGACGGCCTAGGTACTGTATCAGGAGGTCTGGAGGCCACCGATAGTATCATCAACGAGGGCGCGGCGAACAGCCAAACTACTGGTAATCCTTTCCCCGTATCGGTTCCCGCACTAGCTGATCGTTTGGGTGTGGCGCTCCCAGTGACCAACCCTACCGGCACTTTGGCGCTGGCATTACTTGGCAAAGATTACTTACTCGATTTGGAGTTGTCGGCCTCACAGGTTGAGGGCCAGATTGAAATTGTTTCCAATCCGCGTGTTATCACTACCGATCGCCGCGAGGCCACAGTATTACAGGGTTCGGAGATCCCCTTCGTTACCCTCGAAGACGGCCAGCCTGTTGTCGCGTTTAAGGAGGCCTTCCTCGAATTGAGGGTAACACCTCAAATCACTCCTAATGATCGCATTATCATGGATCTCGTTGTTACCAATGACACTCAGGGTCAGTTGGTGCAAACTGCTACAGGTTTTGAAGAACCCACCATAGATCGCCGAGAAGTGGATACCCAAGTCTTGGTGGATAACGGCGAAACAGTTGTTTTGGGTGGTGTTTATGAGCAGACACGCAACAATAGTGTCATTAAGGTGCCCCTGTTGGGCGACCTTCCCATCTTGGGCCGACTGTTCAAAAGCACGTCCGCTGAAGATGACCAAAGCGAGTTGCTCATCTTTGTCACGCCCACCATCATAAACGAAGGCATTGCCATCCGTTGAGCCAGGAGCACAGATGGATAACGATACGATGGTCTATGGAGAACGGGGAGCTGATCTCATGTCGATAGCCGGATCGATAGCCGGATGGAGCAAATGCCTTATCTCTAGTTTGCTCATTTTGATGGTCTATGGCTGTGGTGGAGGTAGTGGCAACGATAGCGGATCATTTACCGGCGATGAGCCGGTGGATGAAACGGGTGAGCTTTCACTTACCATTGCTGCAGAAAATACAACATTGCCGGTAAACCTCAATGCGGCGTCACCTTCTTTTATTTCGCCATTTACTACTGAAGTCACTGTAGTCGTGAGGGATGATCAGGGACGGGCCGCTCCCAATGGTACAGAAGTCCAAATGGTGTTAGACGGCGTGGATGGTGGGGGGTTGGCACTGCTCGACGGCACCGACCCCGTCAACCCCGATGGATCGATAGGTCAGTTTCAAAGTTTGACCAATGTAACCGCCAGCGGCGTAGCACAGTTTTATTTCACTTCCGACGTGGTGCCGGGGGAAGTGACCATCACCGCCTCGGCTTTGGACGATGTCAGCGGAGTTACCATATCTAGCAGTGAAACCATCACCGTTTTGGGCGCTGACCGCCCAGCCTCATCCCTGCGCTTCAGCGGTCCGTTTGTCGAAGCCGTCATCGCCAATGCCTCGAGTTTTGGCGCCTTTCCCGCCGATGGCACCTACAGCCGGGTGGTGAGCATTGTGGTCACTGATCCCAACGGCAATCCGGTGCTCCCCAATACCCCCGTGGATTTCTTTTTGATCGATAGCCCTGTGGTGGGATTTCCCCAGCAGGGGGCCGGATCGTTTCTGGTGGCTGGGGGAGACGGTAACCCCGTAGAAGGCGGTTTTCAGTTCATCGCCGGCAGTGGTCAATTTCAGACCTTGGGGGTATTGCCCGGCGATCGGTTGGTACTGGACGGGACCCAGACGGTGTTGCCCAACAACCTGGCTCTGACTGGGGTGAGAGCCGTCGAGTCGGTATCGAATCAATCGGTGCTGCTCACCGACGACGAGGGGCCCGCCTTTGCCGCCAATGGGGGTATCGACAACGGCGCTACGGTGCCGTACATCATTGGCCGAGCCCAGAATGCGACCATCTTGTCGCCGGCGTTCACCGGTATCAATGGCGTCACCAACACTATCTTGACTTATCCCCAAACCCTGGTGGGCCGTACGGCCATCTTGGCCGCTTGTGTGAGCGATGCCGGGGTCTGTACCGTTCTCAATACCTGCAATGCCCAGGGCGATGGTTGCAGCGCGGTTTTTCTCCCCGCCGACACGGGGGATGCCGTCACCTTGACGGTGTCGCAAACGGAGCTGGAGGCCAACACCACTTCTGTGCTCGAAATGTGTTTGCGGGATGAAAACTTCACCCCACTCCAAGGCACACCGATAACCTATGAAGTGGGCACAGGGAATCTGGGCGCGGCGACTATATCCGTCAACGGCAACACGGCGATAACGGGCTCGTTCACCACGGGCAGCGATGGCTGCGCCACAGTGGTTGTCGAAGCCGCAGGCCAGTTGCCCAATACTGGCGATATTGTGATCAGCTTCGATGCCCCAGGTGTGGGAGATCCGGTGTTGGTGACGGTGCTCGATCCCGGTGGTGCCACCCTCGACATCATCGCCGAAGACTGTGATATCGACGAGTACCTGGCGTTTAACCAGTTTCTGCGGCCCACGCCCCCTGAGTCTGTGGTGTGTAATCTCGTGATCCAGGTCACCGACGATGACTCCACACTGCCCGTGTCGGATGTGATCATCACCGCCTCATCGGAGTTTACCCCCGAAGATGAGACTGGAGTTTCCCCCGAACCTCCAATCTTCGACATCGAATTTTCTCCCCAGGCGGCGGGTGGTAACCAGGGGGTCACCAACGAAAGCGGCATTGTCCAGGTCAGGGTCGAGCTTCGGGTGGGCGGTGAAACTACGGTGACATTCTCCGGCGCCGATAGTGAGGACGCGTTCAGCATCAATTTGCCTTTGGAGCAGTTTGCCGCTGAAATTCAAGTCCTCAGTCAGGACTCCCAACTGTTCGGTGGTCGTGCTGGCCTCGGCATTACCGTCTTCGAACTTCAAGTGCGCAGCCCCGTGACCAATTTGGCCTTACCGGGCGTAGTTGTCACCCACACCCTTGGCGAATTTAACTTCATCAATGTCACCGATGTGGACTACGTGCCCTCCTTTGGCATTGGCAGTGGCATCACCGATGAAACAGGTACGGTGACCGTCACGATTACCTTTGACTACGGCGTGCCCGACGACGAAGAAGAAGCGGACTACACAATCACCTTCTTTGTCGAGGGGGGTGGTGGTTTTGAACTGGAAGAAACCATCACTTTTGCCTTTGGTACCGTCGAATAATGGTTGACCTTCGGTTCCAGCACCGCTGATACCCCAGACGCCCGCGGCAACCGCGGGCGTCGACTTTTGCGGGCTAACCCTGGCCTCCATTGCCCTGGGGCAATCAGTGGGTAAGATATCCCCATGGCCAACCTCATCCTCGTCGGCCCCATGGGGGCCGGTAAGACCACCATCGGTCGTCGTTTGGCGACTGCTCTCCAGTGGGCGTTCTGCGACAGCGATCGCGAAATCGAACGCCGCACGGGGGTGTCCATCCCGTTGATCTTTGAGCTTGAAGGCGAGGCCGGTTTTCGCGCCCGGGAGAAAACCGTGCTGGAAGAATTGTGTCGCCGCCAATCTACCGTCATCGCCACCGGTGGTGGCGCCGTACTCGACGCTGCCAATCGCCGTTGTCTCAAGGCCAGTGGTCGAGTGATTTACCTGCGGGTCTCCGTGGACGAGCAACTGCGCCGCCTGGCTCGCGATAACCAACGTCCCCTGCTCCAAACCGACGATCCTCGCCGCCGTCTGGAAACCCTGGCCGCCCAGCGCGAGCCGCTGTATCGCGAGATTGCCGATTGGGTGGTGACCACCGATGACCAGGGGGCTACCCACGTCGTCCAGCAATTGCTCAAGTTGGTGGCGAGGGAAGTCGATTCCCAACTAGGAAATCCACCTTGAAGATCCTAGACGTCGAACTGGGGGAGCGTCGCTACCCCATCTACATCGGCACTGGGCTCTTGGCCCAGCGCCCATTGTGGCAGCGCCACATCGCCGGTCGCCAGGTGATGATCGTCACCAACGCCACCATAGCCCCCCACTATCTGGATCTGTTGACCGAAACCCTCGGGGACTTCCAGGTGGCGTCGGTGATACTCCCCGACGGCGAACGCCACAAAAACCTGGAGGTGCTGCAACGGGTCTTCGATGGGCTGATGGATCACCGCTTCCACCGGGATTGCACTGTGGTGGCCCTGGGAGGGGGGGTCGTCGGCGATATGGCGGGTTTTGCCGCCGCCTGCTACCAGCGGGGGGTCGACCTCGTCCAAGTGCCCACTTCGCTCCTGGCCCAGGTGGACTCTTCCGTGGGGGGAAAGACTGGCGTCAACCACCCGGCGGGCAAGAATATGATCGGTGCCTTCCACCAACCCCGCTGCGTCGTGGTGGACCTAGAGGTGTTGGCGACATTGCCGGGGCGGGAACTGCGGGCCGGCCTCGCCGAAGTGATCAAATACGGCCTCATTGGCGACGCCGCCTTCTTCGCCTGGCTCGAGGAACGGCTGCCCGCCCTCTTGGGGGTTGACCTCGACGCCCTGGGGGAGGCCGTGGAGCGGTCTTGCCGCCACAAAGCCGCCCTGGTTATTGCCGACGAGCGAGAGGTGGGCCAGCGAGCCCTCCTCAACCTGGGGCATACCTTTGGCCACGCCATCGAAGCCGCCACGGGTTACGGCCCGGGGCTCCACGGCGAGGCCGTGGCCGCTGGCACGGTCATGGCGGCCCATCTCTCCCAGCGACTCCTGGGCCTCGACGCCAGTGCCCGGGAACGCATCGTCGACCTCTATCGCCGCACAGAGCTCCCCGCCCCCCCCGGCGGGGGGCGGCGGGGGGGGGGGGGGGGCGGGGGGGGGGGGGGGGGGGCGGGGGG
>JBHJHK010000388.1:0-4309 GCA_050330975.1 Candidatus Competibacterales bacterium
TAACCCAGCGAGTTTGCGCAACTTGGCCAGGGTCATCCTCTGATCGGCCAGCCGTTCATGAAGGGCGGCAAAGCTGAAGACGATCCTCAACAGGAGGGTGAGATCTTCTTTTGACAGGGCCAACTCATGGGCCATCGCCTGCTCGACGCGCTGGATCAGCGCCTCTAACTCGGCATCGGTGATCTCAATGATAGAGGGGGATGGACTCATGGGAAGAGTCTAGCGCATTGACTAAGCGTTGGCGCAACCGAATCGCTTCCAGCGGTTGCCGCTGTGCCGGCTGACCGCCAGGCCAGGGACGAAAGCGCCCCGGGACAGGCGCTTACTGAGCAGCCAGCAGCCACTGCCATATCCGCATCGGCGGCCCAGACTTAACCGTCTTGTGGTTCAGGACAAGTGTATCGATGACCTGTGAGATGAAATAGTTCTCCAGCAATGTCACCACTTGGCGACGAGATCGCCGTGGTCACCCGGCAGAACCCATATCCAGTAAAAATTTCGCCTAAAAACCGCAAAACTTATTTGACAGAGCGCTTATCTAGAGTTTAGAGTAAGAATATCTGATGGTTTTCGCTGCTAAGCGAGTATTTCTATAGCTATCTGCAGCTCTTCTCGGTCGTGTATAACACTTTGATTTCAGATAATATTATTTTCGACCTAAACATGGTTAATTCTTTGAAAAACATACGTAATCAATCAGATGAGCAGCGCTTTATACTTTTCTTGTATTGGGGCGATTGATTTCAAAGGAATTTTTGGAAAAACATTTTGTTATGCGACATCGAAAATTCTTCTAAAATCAATGTCATATTTTCAACTGGGAAGAGCTGAGCTATCTGTGCTTTTTGAGGCTAACTAGCCGTCATGCTGCGATTTCTGTGAGGGTTGGCGGCCCTAGAGCCAGGGGCTGACGAAATTGACGTGTTTTGGGATCCCACCAGGCTCTGAGGTTAACGCCCGAAAATTGTTGCTGGAGCCAGCGACGTAGATGACAGTCGGTGATGGGTCGTTGTCGTCGCCAGGGGAAGACGTCCCGCAACAGGTCGTAGGTTGTGGGATTGGCCAAGGTCAAAAGCTGAGTCAGCAGGTAGCCTGTCGAGAGCAGTTGTATCCAACGAGCGAGAACCTGGCGAGATTGCTGCCAGGCATCACGGGCACCAAAGTGGTGGCGGAAAGTAGCGAACATAGGCTCTATGGCCCAGCGCCGGGCATAACAGCGGATGATGTTTTTCGGCGTCAAGGTCAGATCAGTGGCCAGGAGATTGTAACGGGCTAAGTGCAGCCAGGACCACTTCCCGTAGGCAAGCCAGCGATAGTAGCTCGTCCAATGACCCTGAGCTTGAATCACTAAATAGGCATCGGTCACATGCCCTGATGACGTGAGCATGGTCGCGATCAATAGCTCGATAAAGACGGGCACTGAACGTTTGGGTAGCGCTCGGCTAAGGAACGTGATCCAATGGCAGAGCACCTTCAAGAGATGGCCGTCTCCTGAAGCGTGCATGCAACCTCCTTTTTCATTCGATGATGATCGGCAGGTTGCACCTTAACTCGCTTCGGCGACCTTGCCTACTTCCTCTTCTCAACGTCTTGGTGAAACAACGGAAACTCTAAACTCTAGCTAAATAATTGATGTTAACTAATATACATATTGATTAAAGAAGTCCCTACAAAAACAAAAAATGTCCTATAAGTTCTTACTTACATTAGTCATAGGGAAACAGTGATGAGTAAATATGCAATGGCAGAACGTTTTGGCTGGATTGGGCTACTGATCAGTTTAGGGCTATTAGCACTCCCTAGTCAGGGTATGCCCCTGGTATCGTTGGATACCGACCCCACGAATGCAGGCATCCAAGATACCCGCCATCTCGTTAGCGAATCGCTCACCGTCGATGTAGTCCTATGGGGCATTGAAGCGGCGGCACCGCTACAGGGATTTAGTCTAGATATAGCGGTTGATTTTGGCCTATTTGGTGGTGTGGATGTCGAATTAGGCCCCTTTTTTAACGGGCTACCCATTATCGATGATAATTCCCCAGAAATCGACATCGACGCTGTCGCCCTGGGAGTCTCTTCTGCCAGTGGTAGCGGTGTCCTCGCCACCATCACCTTTAATCAGCTCCAACCTGGCGATTTGTTCCTCGATCTCAACGACGTCACTCTCACAGTAGGCCTCGGTAGCGCCACCAGTGTGTTGACGGTCGAGGGGGTTAACGATGCCACTGTGACCGTCATCGCTACTGACGTGCCACTTCCCGCCACTGGTCTATTGTTGGTTTGGGGCCTACTCGCCTTAGGGCAACGCCTGCGCTGATCGACTGATCATAAAAGGATAAAATCCACTATGAAGCCCTTATTGAGATGCTTCATCGCCTGTGCCATTGCTTGGCTGGCGATGCCCAGTTGGGGACAGATCAACGCCATCGCCCAGGCCGACGTGGATGGCAATGGCTTGGTCAATATCGTCGACCTCAGCAGCGTTGCTAGCTGCTTTGCTCGCGACCCCCAACAGCCCCCATGCCAGGTTGCCGACGTTGATAATGACAACGATGTCGACCTAGATGATATCAATTTTATCATTGCCCGCCTTGGCCAAACGGTGGCCGCCTTCCCGACGGTGACAAGCCCCCAGCTCGACCCGGTTGCCCCGATTACCAGTCGCCCCACCACGGTGATCTGCGGCGAAGCCAGCGAGCAGACCCGTATCCGCGCGACGGGTGGTGCCTACCCCACTAGCACTGAAGTCGATGTGGCAGAGCAGCTCTTTTGCCTAGAGATCCCCTTGGTTCAGAATGCCCGCAATAGCATTTCCATCACCGCCATTGAAAACGCCGATGGCGCTCCCCTGCCGCGGGAGACGGCAACGACAACTGCCGTGGAAGTGGTACAGCTCAACCCCATTGAGCTTATCTTAGGGGATCCCGATTTGATCGCTCTCAGCGCCGACGAGATCGCCCTATTGGTGGACGAAGGGATCATCGCCGACCCCGGCAATTCCGCCGTTTCTCTCTATTGGCTGCCCGTGACGTTTGACCTGACCACCATCACCCTTGAGGCTATCTTGGTGGAGGGCCCTGGCCCACTGCAAATCGCTCAGGGCGAGGGATTTAGCCTACTCTTACAGGAACTCCCCAACCACCCACCACTTGCCGGTGTGCTGTTATTAACGCCGATAAGTGCTGAACTCGATGAACTTTATAGCTTAACCCTGGCCCTTAAGAACACCACCACCCAAGCGCATAACACCCAATTACAACTCGACCTACCACTGGAGTTAAGCCTGGTTTATCCCGGCATTGGCGAGTTTGACCCCCACCAAGCATTGGTCGCACTCCCCACCCTACAACCCGGTGCCAGTCGTAACGAACAGTTGCTCATTAGCGGCGATGGCGTAGCTACTGCCCCCCTTGCCATCACCCTTACCGGGCAACTCGATGACAATACCCCTTTTGGGGGCAATACCAGCGTTACCGTGAACGTCGCACCACCGACGCCGTTGACACTGGCCGTTAGCCACCCCATCAGCAATCCGGGGCTGGATATTAGCGCGGGTGAGGACTATACCCTCACCTTGAGTTTGATCAACCACGGCGCGCTGCCCATCCCCTTCCCCAACCTCGACATCCAACTTGGCGAGGGCACCGCATTGCGCGATTTCGCCGGTTTGACGTTGCCCGATAATAGCGCGGCCGGGGCCTTGGGATTGATTGGCCCCGGTGCTACCGCCACCGCCACTCTCCGCCTGCAGGCCCTTATCAGCGGCGATATTAGCGCCTGTGGTGCCACCCAACGGGGCACAGCGCTGTTAGCCATCGACGTCGGCCCGGTCGGTGCTGGTTGCCATACTGATGAGACCCGCCCCCTGGCCACGGTGGCCCCAAACAATGCAACGCCAAAGGTGGTTGCCCTAAGTCCTCGCCATGGCGAGGTAGAGGTGCCCACCGATGCCGTGATCAGCGCCAGCCTCACCCCCATAACCAACTGTTTTAGCAGCGCTCCATTGCAGCTTGAGCGACTCGATCCCCTAGGTCAGGTGGTCCAACCTATCCCCGGAACCATGGTACTTAACGATGGGATCGACACTACCACAGCCACCTTGGTACCGGATCAGCTGCTGTTGACTAACACTCGCTATCAAGCCACCTTAACGGGCGGCTGTGGCAATACCCGCTGGCAGTTCGTCACGGTGCTGCCCTGTGAGGGGGTGGCGCAGCCAAGCGCTACCCTTATTCAGCCCCTGCCTGACGTGGGCGTCATCGATCCCACCACCAACATCATTTTCCAATTCAATAATCGCCTCGATCCA
>JBHJHK010000389.1:0-7327 GCA_050330975.1 Candidatus Competibacterales bacterium
GCCCGTCATGACGGACGGGTGAAGCGAATAATTCGCCGCCGGTCGCGCTTGTCGGGGCGCTTATCGGGGCGGGGGGGGGCGTCGAACTTGAGCTGTTCGGCCACGCGTTGGCGTCGCTCCACGCTCTCTTGGGTCTCTTCGTAGAGGGTCGCCGCCTGGGCGGCTGGCCCCCGCGCGGTGGAGAGGGCTTTGACCACCACCTGGCAGTCAAAGGCTCCCCGCCGCACACTCACACACTCGCCGGGGGTCAGGACTCGAGAGGGTTTGACCCGCGCGCCGTTGACGTGGACCTTCCCCGTGTTGACCGCTTCTGCCGCCAGGGAGCGGGTGCGAAAAAACCGCGCCGCCCACAGCCATTTGTCGATGCGAACCTTGTCTTGGGGGGTGGATTCCGTCATGGTGTCGATCCAGACCTTGGCGGGGCTCTCTAACTGGCGTTGTTGGAGTCGTTGGGCAGGGTGATGTTCACCTCAAGTACTTCGTAATTGCCCTCGTTTTGGCGCTTGAGGCGCACCTGATCGTCGCCGATGTGGACGTACTTGCGCACCACGTCGACGATCTCCCGCTCCAGGGCCGCCAGGTAATCGGGACGGCGATGACTGCGCTCGTGGGCAACTAAAATTTGCAACCGTTCTTTGGCTTGAGCCGCCGAGCGCTGCTGGGGCTGGGAATGGCGAAAGTAGCTGAGGATGTTCATCGCTTGTCACTGCCCAAGGGGAATAGGCGGCGCAAAAACCCCTTTTTCTCTGGGGTCAAAAAGCGATGGGGCAGTTCCTCACCCAGGAAGCGCGCCACGAGGTCGTTGTAGGCGAGACCGGCGTCGCTGTGGTCGTTGATGATTACCGGCTCCCCGGAGTTGGAAGCTTGAAGGACGGCCTGGGATTCGGGGATGACCCCCAAAAGGGGAATCCCCAAGATTTCTATGACGTCGTCGACGCTCAGCATCTCACCGCGGTCCACCCGCTCCGGGGCATAGCGGGCGATGACTAGATGCTCCTTGATGGGGGACTCGTTGCGCTCGGCGTGGCGGGATTTGCTGGCCAAGATGCCCAACATCCGATCCGAATCCCGCACTGAGGAAACCTCGGGGTTGGTGACCACCAACGCCTCGTCGGCGAAGTAGAGGGCCATCAGAGCGCCCCGTTCGATACCCGCCGGAGAGTCGCAGACGATGTAGTCAAAGGACTGGGAGAGTTCTTCCAAAACCCGCTCCACCCCCTCTCTGGTGAGGGCCTCTTTGTCGCGGGTCTGGGAGGTGGGCAAGATGTACAGGTTGTCGACGCGCTTGTAGCGGATCAACGTCTGGTTGAGGCTGGATTCGCCGTTGATGACGTTGATGAAATCATAGACCACTCGCCGTTCGCAGCCCATGAGCAAATCGAGATTGCGCAGGCCGACGTCGAAGTCGATGACCACCGTCTTGTAACCCCGTTGGGCGAGGCCAGTGGCAAAGCTGGCGCTAGTGGTCGTCTTGCCGACGCCCCCTTTCCCCGATGTGACAACGATGATGCGTGCCAAGCTATTCTTCTCCTCTCAGCGCCCGCCGCCGTTGCGGGTCAATAGGGGTTCAATCACCAAGCGTTGATCTGCGAGATACACATGGACCGGTTTACCCCACGCTTCGGCTTCGGGTTGTTCGATGACGCGGTAGGCCCCGGCGATGGCGACGAGCTCGGCCTCTAGGCTTTGGCAAAAAATGCGCGCCTGGGTATTGCCCTTGGCACCGGCCAGGGCACGCCCTCGCAAAGGCCCATAAATGTGGATGTGGCCGTCGGCTAACACCTCGGCCCCGGCGCTGATGGTGCCCAAGACCACGAGGTCGCCATCGGCGGCGTAGACCTGTTGTCCCGAGCGCACCGGGGTGGTGATGAGGCGACTGGCGCTACCCGTGCCAGCGTTGGTCGCCGTTTCGCGCCCCGGACTCGGGCTACGGGCGTCGGGGAGCAGGGGCAGGCCAGCGTCGAAGGCCGCCTGGCGCAGGAAGTGGCCGCCGTGACGCACCCCCACTGGGGCGAGACCTCGCTGGCGCAACAGCTGGTAGAGCCGGCTGAAATCGATGCGCGCCTCGTCGTCGCCGTCAAAGGCTTCCAGGTCGATGACCACCGGGGCATTTTTGAAAAACTCCGGCGCCTGGCGGGCCTTGACCGCCAAGTAGCCATCGATAGCTCCACAGTCCGTGTGGCGTAAATAAAGCACCGACAGGGTAAAGAGGCTGCCCTTGAGCTCAAACGGGGCCGAGTAAAAACTACTGGATGTGGCGGTCATGGGCAGTGGCTATTAAATCGTTACTCGCTATCGTTGGCTGTGGCCACATCAATGGGCATTGCGGGGCCGAGCCATGGCTCGGGGACTGCAAACCAAGCGAAGTTAGCATTTTAACGCAAATTTGCAATTGGCGCTGACGTTATGGCGCTCCAAGGCCGCGGAGTCGAATATTTCAAAGGCGCCAGGCCTTGAGGTGCTCTTCGAGTACCCCGACGTCGCCTTCGCTCACCGCCAAGCCCTGTACTGAGATGCCGGCGCGATGGACCGACGCGGGGTCGCCGCTGATCAGGGGGTGCCAGGGGAGCAAATCTCGCCCCTCGGCGAGGCGGCGGTAGGCGCAGGTGGCGGGTAGCCAGTGGAAGTGGGGGACGTCGGCGGCGGTGAGAGTCACACAATCTTTGACGTGCTGTCGCCGGGTGAGATAGTGACGGCAGCGGCAGCTCTGGAGGTCCAGGAGGCGACAGGCGACGTTGGTATAGACCACTTCGCCGCTGTCTTCGTCTTCCAATTTGTGGAGGCAGCAACGCCCGCAACCGTCGCACAGGGATTCCCACTCGGCCTCGGTCATCTCGGCTAGGGATTTGCGGCGCCAAAAGGCGTCTTGAGGAATGGATTGTGTCATAAAAAGCGCCGATCTCTCGAACTCACGGCCTCTGGCGAGACCCGGGGCGGTGTGCCTGGGGAGCGATGGAAAACATTATTCAAGGCCCCCAGCGGACGGCTGTCAACGGGGGCGGTGGGAGATCACGGCGGGGCGGTGGCCGCTCTGCGCCATTAGGCGCTGATGTATTCCCGCAGGGCCTGGGCCTCTTGGGCGGTCTCTTGGAGTTTGGCCTTGACCAGGTCGCCGATGGAGACCAGGCCCACCAAGCGGTTGTCCTCCAGGACGGGCAGGTGGCGAAAGCGCTTTTGGGTCATGGTGTTGAGGGCGTCGTCTAGGGAGTCGGTGGGGTTGCCCGTCACCAGGTGGGTGGTCATGTGGCGCCGAATGGAAACTTCGGTGAAATCCCGATGGCCCTGGGCGTACAGGCGCAGAACGTCCCGCTCGGTGAAGATACCCACGGGTAGGCCCTCGCCGTCGGCGATCACTACCGACCCGACGCCGTGGTGGCACATGAGTTGGATGACTTCGTCGACGGTGGCTTCGGGCTTGGCCGTGATGGCCCCCTGGTGGGCTTTGGTTTTTAATAACGCACCGATTTGCATGGTTGCTCCTCCTGCGGTGGGGTGGTTGTATTGGGCGCCTCGAAACCGCGAGGCGCCCGACAACACCGCTTCTGGTCTATCGAGAATAGCAGCCCCATCCCGAGGGGCAAATGGGTTGTAAACCCCTCAGGCGCTGAGGCGCAACAGCAGTTGGTTGAGGCGCTGGACAAAGCTGGCGGGATCCTCCAACTGGCCCCCTTCGGCCAACAGGGCCTGGTCGAAGAGCAACTGGACCAAGTCCTCGAAGCGCTTTTGATCGGCTTCGGCCTTGAGGTTCAACACCAAGGCGTGGTGGGGGTTGAGCTCCAGGTGGGGTTTGCTGCTTTGAAAGCTCTTGCCGGTCTCTTTGAGGAGTCTTTCCAGATGGGCGCTCATGGCGTGCTCGTCCATCACCAGGCAGGCTGGGGAGTCGGTGAGGCGTTTGGACAGCCGCACTTCCCCCACGCGATCCACGAGGACTTTCCGGGCTTTGGTCAACAGATCCTTGAACTCCTCGGCGTCCGGCTCGGGTTTGGCCTCGGTGCCGGCGTCTTCCCCCCGAACGTCGTCGAGGTCCAAGCGGCCCTTGGCCACCGACTGCAGGGGCTTGCCGTCGAATTCCGTGAGGTGGGCCACCAGCCACTCGTCGACTCGATCGGATAACAACAGTACCTCCACGCCTTTTTGGCGGCAGATCTCCAGGTGGGGGCTGCGCTTGGCGGCGGCGTGGCTGTCGGCGGTGATGTAGTAGATGGCCTTTTGCCCCTCCTTCATTCGGGCTGCGTAGTCGGTCAATGCCACCCGCTGATTCGGGGCGTCGTCGTGGGTGGAGGCAAAGCGCAGCAGTTTGGCCAGTTGGTCTTTGTTGGCAAAGTCCTCCCCCGGACCCTCCTTGAGGACCACGCCAAACTGGTCCCAAAAGTCGTGGTACTTATCGGGTTCGTCCTTGGCCAGGGTCTCCAACAGCCCCAAGAGCTTCTTGGTGGAGCCGGCGCGGATTTGGTCGACGACGCGGTTGCTTTGCAACAGCTCCCGAGAGACATTGAGGGGCAGATCGTCGGAGTCCACCACTCCGCGGACAAAGCGCAGATAGCGGGGCAGCAGCTGTTCGGCGTCGTCGAGGATAAACACCCGCTTGACGTAGAGCTTGACCCCGTGGTGACGGTCCCGATCCCACAGGTCAAAGGGGGCCTTATTGGGGATATACAATAAAGAGACGTACTCGAGCTTGCCCTCGACGCGGTTGTGGCTCCAGGCCAAGGGGTCTTGATAGTCGTGGCTGAGGTGCTTGTAGAGTTCCCGGTAGTCCCGGTCTTGGATCTCGCCCTTGGGGCGCATCCACAACGCCGAGGCGCGGTTGACCTGTTCCCAGGTTTTCTCGGGCTCGGTGGGCTTGTCCGAGTCGGTCGCCCCTGGGGCGGGCGCTTTTTCGACCCAGAGCATCACCGGGACCCCGATGTGATCGGAGTAGCGGGTAATGAGGTCTCGCAGGCGCCATTCGCTCAAGAATTCCGCCGCCGCCTCGTCGCCCAAATGGAGGGTCACCTCGGTGCCCCGGTCGGCCTTGGCCACGGTTTCCAGGGTGTATGTTCCCTTGCCGTCGGAACTCCAGCGCACCCCTTCGTCGGCTGCACACCCCGCCCGGCGGGTGGTGAGGGTGACGTGGTCGGCGACGATGAACGACGAGTAAAAACCCACCCCGAACTGGCCGATGAGCTGGGCGTCTTTGGCCTGATCGCCGGTCATGGCCTCGAGGAACTTGCGGGTGCCCGAGTGGGCGATGGTGCCGATATTTTGCACCACCTCATCGCGACTCATGCCGATGCCGTTGTCGGCGACGGTGAGGGTTTTGGCGTCTTTGTCGTAGGTGACGCGGATGGCCAAGTGGGGATCTTTGCCGTAGAGGCCATCGTCTTGGAGGGCCTCGAAGCGCAATTTGTCGCAGGCGTCCGAGGCGTTGGAAATCAGTTCCCGGAGGAAGATTTCCCTGTGGGAATAGAGGGAGTTGATCACCAGGCGGAGAATCTGCTGGACTTCGGCCTGGAACCCCAGGGTTTCTTTGTGGGCTTCGACGGTCATGGCGCGCGGTCTCGGTGGTTGAAAGGGGAAACGCGGCCCAGATAGGCGGCGCGACAAACCTTGAATCGCTCAACAGGTGGGGCGTTTGGCGGGCTTTTTCAAGCGCGAAGAACCGACCAACCCCATCTCCCGCCCCCCGGCCTTGGCCGCTGCCACAACAGCCGTGCTAAGATCTCCGGCCTAGTCGTCTTGCCCTTAGTCGTTTCCCGGTCGTCGTTGCCCTTGCTCGCAATGCCCCTCCGCACCCGTTGTTAATTGTTTGCCCCAGATGGAGGAATGGAATTTGGCCATGAGAGAACCCGTTAGCGTCGCCGGTCTCGAGGTGGAGGCGTGTTTGTACCGCCTAGTCGTCGATGAAATCATTCCCGGCACCGGCGTCGATCCCGAGGTCTTTTGGGCCCAGTTGGCCGCCGTGGTCCGGGATTTGGGGCCCAAAAATCGGGCTCTCCTGGACCGGCGCGACGACCTCCAAAAACAACTAGACGCCTTCTACCGCACCCACAAGGGCAAGCCCCTCGACCCCGACGCCTACCGGACGTTTCTCCGCGACATCGGCTACCTGGTCCCCGAGGGGGAGGATTTTCAAGTCACCACCGAGAACGTCGATCCCGAGGTGGCCCTGGTTGCCGGTCCCCAGTTGGTGGTGCCGGTGGACAACGCCCGCTACGCCCTCAACGCCGCCAACGCCCGCTGGGGGAGCCTCTACGATGCCCTCTACGGCACCGATGTGATCCCCGACGACGGCGGCGCTGGGCGCATGGCCGGCTACAACCCAGTGCGAGGCCGGCGGGTGGTGGCCTATGGGGCGGATTTCTTGGACCGCATGGCCCCCTTGGCCGCGGGTAGTCACAAGGCGGTCACCCAACTCGCCGTGGTGGAGGCCAACGGCGAGTACCGCTTGCAAATCACCCTCGACGATGGGCGTTCGACGGAGCTCGTGGACCCCCACCAGTTTGTGGGCTACCGGCAAAACGGGGACTCCCTCAGCGGGGTGCTGTTGGTCCACCACGGCCTCCACGCCGAGATCGTCTTGGATCCCCAAGACCCCGTGGGGCGCGAGCACCCCGCCGGCATCAAAGACGTGGTGTTGGAGGCGGCGTTGACCACCATCCAAGACTGCGAGGACTCGGTGGCCGCCGTGGACGCCGAGGACAAAACCCGGGTCTACCGCCACTGGACGGGGTTGATGAAGGGCACCCTAGAGGCCACCTTTGCCAAGGGCAACCACAGCCAAACCCGGCGCCTCAACCCCGACCGCAGCTACACCGATCGCCGGGGCCAGCCCCTGTCACTCCCCGGACGCAGCGTGATGTTGGTGCGCAACGTCGGCCAGCACATGTATACCGACGCCGTCACCCTGGACGGTGAGCCCATCCCCGAGGGGTTTTTGGACGCCATGGTGACCTCGTTGGCCGCCATCCACGACCTCAAGGGGCTGGGACCCCACCGCAACAGCCGCACGGGAAGCGTGTACATCGTCAAGCCCAAGCAACACGGCCCCGACGAAGTGGCCGCCACGGTGGAGCTGTTTGCCCGGGTGGAACGGGCTTTGGGACTCGCCCCCCGCACCCTCAAAATCGGCATCATGGACGAGGAACGGCGCACTACCGTAAACCTCAAAGAGTGCATCCGCCAGGCCTCGGACCGGGTGATCTTTATCAACACCGGCTTTCTCGATCGCACCGGGGATGAGATCCACACCAGCCTGGAGGCTGGCCCGATGGTGCGTAAGGCCGACATGAAGCAGCAGCCCTGGATCAACGGCTACGAAGACCGCAACGTAGACCTCGGCCTGGCC